>JARRPL010000125.1:0-8074 GCA_037382905.1 Gemmatimonadota bacterium
CCCAGGACCTCGTAGTCGATGTCCACCCCGATGACGGCGTCGGCTCCGCGGGCTCGGGCCGCCTGGATCATCTCCCGGATCGCCTCCTCCCGCGCTTCCCGCAGGGTGGTCTCGTAGGCCCCGGAACGACCTCCGAAGACGTCCCGGAAACCCGCGAGGATGTCCCGCCCGATATGGGCGCCCTGAATGGCCTCCCCCGTGACGATCCCCAGGTAGTCGTCGATCCGGTGGGTCTGAAGCGTGTTGGTCGTGGTGACGATCATGATCTGTCCTCTTGCGTTCGGGCCAGCTCCCGCCAGCCGATGTCGTTGCGGTGGAAGGCGCCCTCGAAGCGCACCCCGGCGGCTCCGGCTCGACTCCGCCGTGCCGCCTCGCCCAGCGATTCGCCGAGGCCCGTGACCGCCAGGACCCGTCCGCCGTCGGTCACCAGGCCCGCCTCGGTCCGCCGGGTCCCGGCGTGAAACACCAGGGTATGGTCGTCCTGGGATACGGCGGAGAGGTCCAGAACCTTCCCCTTCTCGTAGGCTCCCGGGTAACCGCCGGACGCCACGACGGTGGTGAGGGCGGCCCCCTGACGCCAGGAGGGAGGCGGAAGGGCATCGAGCCCCCGACCCTCGGCGGCGGCCATCAGGAGGTCCAGGAGAGAGGAGCGGAGCATGGGAAGCACCACCTGGGTCTCGGGATCGCCGAAGCGGCCGTTGAACTCCACGACCTTGAGTCCCTCCGGGGTTCGCATGAGGCCGGCGTAGAGAAGTCCCTGGAAGGGCGTGCCCTCCCGGGACAGGGCGTCCAGGACGGGCAGGAAGATCTCCTCCCGGGCCTCGCGCATGATCGCCGGCGTCGCGATGGAGACCGGGGCATAGGCGCCCATTCCTCCCGTGTTGGGTCCCGTGTCCCCTTCCCCGACCCGCTTGTGGTCCTGGGAGGGGAGGAGAAGGGTCACATCCCGCCCGTCCGTGATGCCGAAGACCGAGATCTCCTCACCCTCCATGAAGTCTTCCACGACGACTTCGCTCCCCGCCTCCCCGAAACGGTACGCGTCGAGCATCTGCGTTGCGGCGGCCTCCGCCTGCCCCACGGTGTCGCACACCACCGCTCCTTTGCCCGCGGCGAGCCCCGAGGCCTTGACCACGATGGGCGCCCCTCGCTCCCGGATGTAGGCGATGCAGGAGGTGAGGTCGGTGAAGGTCCGGTAGTCGGCCGTAGGGACGTGGGCGGCCCGCATGAGCCCCTTGGCGAAGGCCTTGGAACTTTCGATGCGGACGGCGTCCCGGGAGGGTCCGAAGACCGGGGTTCCCTCCGCTCGCAGTCGGTCCGCAAGACCGTCGGCCAAAGGGGCTTCCGGGCCCACCACCGCAAGGTCCACCGGATGGGACGAGACCCACGCCACGATCCCCGCCACGTCGGTGGGGGCCACGTTCAACGCCTCGACCCCCGACGTCATTCCGCCGTTGGGCCGGGTGACGATGAAGTGGGCCTCCGGGACGTCCTGGCGGAGCTTCCAGAGGAGGGCGTGCTCGCGCCCTCCATTTCCGACGATGAGGATGCGCATGGGCAACGAGGGCAGAGAGAACAGGGCGATGGCCCCGACTCTACCGAAGGCCGGCGCAGGGGGTCAACGGCGGGTCAGCGCCTCCGCCCGCCGAAGATGCTCTCCCCCATGCGGCGGGCGGCCCCCCCGAGGCTGTCCAGGAAGTCCCGGGCCCCCTCGGCGTAGGCGTCCGCCGCCTCCCGCAGATCCTCCTGGTAGGCAGGATCGGGCTCGCCGCGACGAGGGAACTCACCCCGGAGGATCCGATCGTACGCGCCGCTCTCGATCCACGCCCGCAGCTCCGAGACCCGGAGGACGGGGAAGGGGTGCGTGGCGCCGAGAAGGTTCAGGATCTTGAAGACCTGGTCGGCCACGTCTCCGCCCTCCCGGTACTCCTCGGCCTGCTGGATGAAGGCGGGGAGGTTCATCTGCTCGTGCTCGCCGCCACCGGCCATCTTCATGAGCGCCTTCATGACGACGTTGGGATCCTGGACCGCCAGGAGGCCGGCCCGGTCACACGAGAACTCGGCCTTGCGACCCCACTCCAGGAGGGCCACCAGCACCGCCCGGGCCGCCAGACCCACGATGGGGAAGCCCATCCCCGCCAGCTGGATCAGGAGAACGGTCATGGTCCGATAGAGGACGTGATCGCTCAGGATATGACCCAGCTCGTGCCCCAGGATGTAGCTGAGCTCGTCGTCGTCCAGGAGGGCGACGGTCCCGGAGTTCAGGATGATGAAGGGCCGGTCCATGCCGTACGCCCCCGCATTCACGATGGGGGTCTGGGAGACGAACAGGTCGTACTCCGTGTCCACGTCCAGCGTCCGGAGAACGTCCTTGTACAGGGCGTGGATTCGGGGGAACTGGTCCGGGCCCACCTTCACGGCGTTGGCCTGGAAGGCGAGCCGGATGGGCTTCTCGCCGAAGAACCCGAACAGCCGGCGAAGCACCTCGTCGAACACCGGGAGCTTTCGCAGCGCCGCCAGGGCAGCGCGGTCCGCCGGATGCTCCCAGGCCCGGGGCGCGATGTCGGTGAGGATCCGACGAGCGCGTGCGCCGTTGCCGGAGGTGGCGGGTGTGCGGTCCTGATCGTCCATTGGGGTCCTCGACTACCGTTGGGGGATGGACCTTCCGTGGCCCCGACCTACGTGAGGCCGGGAGAGCCGGTTTCAGGTCACTCCTCTAACCCTCCAGCGCCCGGTCCAGATCCGCAAGGAGGTCGTGGGGATCCTCCACGCCGACGCTCAGGCGCACCAGTCCGTCGGTGACGCCGGCCCGTTCTCTCATCTCCCGGGGAACGGAGGCGTGGGTCATGAGAGAGGGAACGGAGATCAACGACTCGACCCCGCCCAGGCTCTCGGCCAGCTGAAAGATCCGGGTGTGCTCCACGAGGGCGCGAGCCCTGTCCAGCGTCCCCACGTCCACCGAGACCATGCCGGTGAACCCGGTCATCTGCTTCCGGGCCAGCTCGTGCTGGGGGTGGGAGGGGAGGCCCGGGTACAGGACCCGGTCGACCTTGGGGTGGGCCTCGAGGTGACGCGCCACCGCCTCCCCGTTGGCGTTGTGGGCCGCCATCCTCAGGTGGAGGGTCTTGGTGCCCCGCAGGCAGAGCCACGCGTCCATCGGCCCCGGCACCGCGCCCGAGGACTTCCGGACGAAGCGGATCTCCTCTGCCAGCTCCTCGTTCCCCACGATCACCGCGCCGCCGATGATGTCCGAATGACCGTTCAGGTACTTGGTGGTGGAGTGGACGGCCACGTCGGCCCCCAGCTCCAGAGGGCGTTGGTTGAAGGGCGACGCGAAGGTGTTGTCCACCATGAGGAGCGCGCCCCCGGCGTGGGCCACCTCGGCGATGGCCCGGATGTCGCACAGTCGCATCATGGGGTTCGTGGGCGTCTCCACGTGGACCAGACGGGTCCGGGGTCCCATGGCGGCGGCCACGGCGTCGGGGTCCCGGGTGTCCACGAAGGTGAACTCGAGCCCGAGCTTCGCCAGCACCCGGGTGAACATGCGGGTCGTGCCCCCGTACGTGTTCTCCTCGCTGACGATGTGGTCCCCGGCGGAGAGACGCTTCACCACCGCCTCGATCGCCGCCAGGCCACTGGAGAAGGCGATCCCGTGGGAGCCCCCCTCCAGCGCCGCCAGGTTTCTTTCCAGCGCCTCCCGGGTTGGGTTCGCCACCCGGGCGTAGTCGTAGATTCCCCCCAGAGGCTCGGCGATGGCGGGCTGGACGTACGTGGACGTCTGGAAGATGGGCGGCATGATGGCGCCGGTGGTGGGCTCCGGCGTCTGTCCGGCGTGGATGGCACGGGTAGCGAAGCGGGCGTCGTCGGAGAGCTGGGTCATGCGGCGTGCCTGGTGCGGGTCGGAGTGGAGGTGCCCGGCGGGGTCGACACCGACCGCCCGGGACGATGCGGCAATCTAGCTCCGGCGAGCGGGCCAGGGCCACGCGGGTGGACCCTGTCCCGGCCACCGGGCCCTCCGAGGGTGCGCCCGGCGACCCGGCGGGGCGGGATCCTGCGCCACCGCAGGCCGGTAGGGACGAGAGAGGTCTCGTCCGTCGGTGCGCAGGGGGTGTCGGCGCGTTGACGTCGCAGGGGACTGCGTGAGTACCTTCCTGACTCGATTTCGCACCACCAACCTCTCCCGCCATGCCCCTTCATCTGCCCTCGGATCTCATCGTAAGCGTCTCCGGAGTACGGGGTCGGGTGGGATCGGTCCTCACCCCCGAGCTCGTGGCCGGCGTGGCGGCGGCGTTCGGTGCATTCCTGCGACAGGGCGGTTCCCAGGGTC
Source organism: Gemmatimonadota bacterium (assembly GCA_037382905.1). Classification (GTDB taxonomy): domain Bacteria; phylum Gemmatimonadota; class Gemmatimonadetes; order Longimicrobiales; family Gaopeijiaceae; genus Gaopeijia. Next base: position 4,325 of record JARRPL010000125.1, read on the forward strand.
CGGTGGTGCTGGGACGGGACAGCCGGACCAGCGGACCCATGTTCGCCCGGGCGGCGGCGGCGGGATTGCAATCGGTGGGCGTCGACGTGATCGAGCTCGGCGTGGTGCCGACTCCGAGCCTCATGTTGTCGATTGGCCACCACAGGGCCGCAGGGGGCGTGCAGCTCACGGCGAGCCACAATCCCGCCGTCTGGAACGGCATCAAGCTCGCGTCCGCCGAGGGGATGTTCCTGGACGGGGACGCGTCCAGCCGCTTTCGACGCTTCCTGGCAGAATCGGATCCGCCCAGGGCGGGGTGGGATGGTCTCGGTGGCGTGACCACCGATGACGGGGCGGTGGACCGCCACCGGGAGGCCATTCTCGGCCTCTCGTACCTGGACCGGGGGGAACTCTCACGCCGCCGCTTCACGGTGGCGCTGGACTGTGTCCGGGGCGCCGGTGGCGTCATCATGCCCGATCTCCTGGAGGCGCTGGGCTGTCGGGTGCACGCCATCCACACCGAGGCCGACGGGTGGTTTCCCCGGGACCCCGAGCCCACGGCGGATGCCCTCTCCGACCTGTCGGACCTCGTTCGGGCCACGGGCGCCGACATCGGCCTCGCGGTGGACCCGGACGTGGACCGCCTCTCGTTGGTGGACGAGGCCGGGACGGCTCTGGGGGAAGACCTGACGCTGGCCCTGGCTTCGGCGGCGGTCCTGGCTCGCACCCCCGGACCGGTGGTGACGAATCTCAGCACCAGCCGGGTCGTTGAGGACGTGGCGTCCCGATTCGGCGCACCGTTCCACCGCGCCCCGGTGGGTGAGATCAACGTCGCGCGGCGCATGCAGGCGGAGGGCGCCGTGGTCGGGGGAGAAGGGAACGGCGGGGTGATTCTCCCGGCCCTGCACCACACCCGCGACGCTCCGGTGGGTGCGGCACTGATCCTGCAGTATCTTCTCGATGCAGATATGCCCCTGTCCCAGGCCGTGGCGGGGTGGCCGAGCTACCGCATCGTCAAGACGAAGCGGTCGTTCTCCCGGGACGCTCTGGAGGACGCCTACGTGGCGCTTACGGACGACCTGGCGGCGGACCGGAACGACCGGTCCGACGGGCTCCGGCTCACCTGGGACGGGCGGCAGGCGTGGCTCCACGTCCGGCCTTCGGGTACGGAGCCCGTGGTGCGCCTCATCGCCGAGGCGCCCAGCGAAGAAGAGGCTCAAGCCCTCGTGGCCCGGGCCGGTGCCATCCTGGACGGGGTCGCCTGACCTCTTCCGGGGCCCATCACGCAAGACTCGAGAGGACTGCTCACGTGTGCGGAATCGTCGGATACCTGGGTCGTGAGGACGCTGTGCCGATCCTTCTGGAATCGCTACGGCGTCTGGAGTACAGAGGCTACGACTCGGCGGGAATCGCCGTCCTGACCGACGACGGCCTCCGCACCGTCAAACGGGCAGGGAAGATCGCGGAGCTCGAGGGGGCCCTCAGGAACGGGTCCGCCCCACGGGGGCACGTGGGGATCGCCCACACCCGCTGGGCCACCCACGGCCCCCCGAACGAGGTGAATGCCCATCCCCACATGAACGCCGGTGGGGATATCGCCCTGATCCACAACGGCATCATCGAGAATGCCGACGTACTCCGTCGGATGCTCGAATGCGAGGGTTACGTCTTCCTGAGCGAAACCGATACCGAGGTCATGGTCCACCTCATCGACCACGTCTGGGCGCCGGGCGCCCGCCTGGAGGACGCCGTGGCGGCGGCCCTCCAGGAGGTCGAGGGTGCCTACGGGATCGCGGTGATCTCGTCCCGGGATCCGGAAAAGATCGTCGTGGCGCGGAACGGAAGTCCGCTCCTTCTGGGGATCGGCAAGGACGGCACCTTCATGGCCGGGTCCGACGTTGCCGCGGTGGTGGGATTGACCCGGGACGTGGTGTACCTCGACGACCGGGACTACGCCGTCCTGGATCGCACGGGCTATCGCACCTTCCATCTGGAGCGGGGCTCGGTCCTGCGACCCGTCCACGAGGTGACGTGGGACCTCGCCGCCATCGAGAAGAGCGGGTACGAGCACTTCATGCTCAAGGAGATCTTCGAGCAGCCTGCGTCGCTGCGGGACGTCATGCGGGGACGGTTGTTGACGGAGGAAGGCACCTCCCGGCTCGGTGGCCTGCGGGAGCACCAGGACGAGCTGGAACAGGTGGAGCGCATCACCATCACCGCCTGCGGTACGAGCTGGCACGCCGCGCTCATCGGGGGCTACCTGCTGGAGGAATTCGCCCGGATTCCGGTCAACGTGGAATACGCCTCCGAATTCCGCTACAAGAATCCCGTCATCCAGGACGGCACGCTCGTCGTGGCCATCAGCCAGTCGGGGGAGACGGCGGACACCCTGGCGGCGCTGAAGGAGGCGAAGCAGCGGGGGGCCCCCACCATGGGCATCGTGAACGCCGTGGGGTCGTCCATCGCCCGGGCCACGGACTTCGGCGTGTACCTCCACGCCGGGCCGGAGATCGGCGTGGCCTCCACCAAGGCCTTCACCAGCCAGATCGTGGCGCTGGTCCTCTTCACGCTCCACATGGGCCGGCGTCGGGAGATGTCGGTGCTGGACGGCCGTGAGATGGTGGCGGCGCTGGAGGCCCTGCCGGGTCAGGTGGAGGAGATCCTCCAGCTCAACGACGAGATCCGGGAGCTGGCGCACGTCTACAAGGACGCGCAGAACTTCCTCTATCTCGGGCGGGGTTACCAGTTCCCCGTTGCGCTGGAAGGGGCCCTCAAGCTCAAGGAGGTGAGCTACATCCACGCCGAGGGTTATCCGGCGGCGGAGATGAAGCACGGTCCCATCGCCCTGATCGACGAGAACATGCCGGTGGTCTTCCTGGCTCCCAAGGACGCGGTCTACGGGAAGGTGGTCTCCAACGTCGAGGAGGTGAAGGCACGGAACGGGAAGGTGATCGCCGTCGTGAGCGATGGCGCCGACGAGCTGGTGGGGAAGGTGGACCACATGATCACCATTCCCCAGACCATTCCTGCTCTCCTCCCCGTCCTCGCGTCGGTGCCGCTCCAGCTCCTGGCGTACCACATCGCGGTCCTGCGGGGCTGCAACGTGGACCAGCCCCGCAACCTGGCCAAGTCGGTCACGGTGGAGTGAGGCCGATCCCGGGGTGAGGGTCGTCCTGCAGCGGGTCTCCCGGGCCTCCGTCCGCGTGGATGGTGCGGTGACCGGCGCCATCGGCGCCGGCCTCCTCCTCCTGGTGGGGTTCACCGACGAGGACGACGCCGACGGCTTGGCATGGATGGCCGACAAGGTGGTGGGTCTCCGGATCTTTCCAGACTCCGAGGGCCGGATGAACCGGGGTCTGGACGCGGTGGGAGGGGAACTGCTGGTGGTGAGTCAGTTCACCCTCTACGGGGATTGCCGGAAGGGAAGGCGCCCCTCCTTCGTCCACGCGGCTCGTCCGGAGCTGGCGGTACCCCTGTACGACCAGTTCGTGGGGATGCTCCGGGATCGGGCCCCCGGGCGTGTTCAGACCGGCGTGTTCGGCGCCATGATGGAGGTCGAGCTGGTGAACGACGGGCCCGTGACCCTGACCCTCGAGCGGTGAGCACTGCCGGGCCGCCCCCGGGCGGCGGCGCGCCTCCGTTGGTGCTGGCCTCCGGGTCGCCACGGCGCACCGCCCTCCTGGATCTCTGGGGCCTTCCCCATCAGGTGGATCCCGCTGCGACGGACGAGACACTCCGGGACGGAGAGAGCCCCGTGGCCCACGTGGAGCG
>JARRPL010000126.1:0-17519 GCA_037382905.1 Gemmatimonadota bacterium
CTCCTTGTGAACGGGCCGCCTGAAGGCTATTCCGAGATGGAGCTTTTCGAATGCACCGAAGGAAGAGGCGCCCCAATTTGGGACGCGGTCTTCGCCGGCGTTGGGCTCTTGGTGGCCGTCACTGCCGAAGACGATTCCGAGGGCTGGTATGCTTGGGACAAAGAAACATACGCCTGGGTTGGCGCGGGCATGATGGCACTGTACGGCCCTTCGTCTTGGGTTGGATTCCGGCGAGTCAGCGACTGTAGAGAGGCGAAGCGCGGCCTGAGTGAACACCTGGGTCGCTCGCTGAGCCCCTCCCGCGATCTAAGACACGCCGGCTGGGGATCGGAGCCCATCGCCGCTCCTTTCACGCATATCCCCTCTCGTTGAGAAGGCCTGCCCCGGCTATGTCACATGCTGCGGTCTAACTCCATTTCTCTACAATCCATCCTGACCCCTATCCGAGCCGGAATGCAACGTTCACGGACGGTGTCTGCTTGCATTCTTGCAAGAGGTGCTCGACAACCGGGGCGAGGTGGGGCGGGAGATTAGGTTGCGGGGTGATCCGGGGCTCTGCGCCAGTCGGTCGGGACCCGGGGTGCCGACATCAGCGCATGCGATCCAGCGGGCTCTGAACGCCGAGGCCCGGACGATTCAGCACGTGCGTGTAGACCATGGTGGTCCGCACGTTTCGGTGGCCCAGAAGCTCCTGGACGGTCCGGATGTCGTGGCCGCTCTGGAGCAGGTGGGTGGCGAAGGAGTGCCGGAGGGTGTGACAGGTCACCCGCTTCCGGATGCCGGCTCTACGCCCGGCCTGGTTGACGGCTCGGGCCATGGCGCTGGGGTGGAGGTGAGGCCGTCCCAGGCGGCCGGTCCTCTCGTCCTGTCGTAAGCGCGCCGACGGGAACAGGAACTGCTCTCCCAACGTCCGCGCCAGGTCGGGTCGACCCCGGGCCAGCGCCCTTGGGAGGTGCACCCATCCTGCGCCACGATCCACGTCGAGGTTGTGAAGATCTTCCCGTCGCCTGACCTGCCGCCGGATCGGATCGGCCAGGCGATCGGGGATCATGGTGATGCGGTCGTGCGCGCCCTTCCCCTGCCGTACGGTGATCTGGCCGAGGCCGAGGGCAAGGTCCTGGATCCGGAGGCCCAGCGCTTCCCCGAGACGGAGTCCCGAGCCGTACAGAAGGCCCGCGATCAGACGCTTCGTTCCTGTGAGTTCCATGAGGAGAGCCCGGACCTCCTCCATGTCCAATACGGTGGGCAGGCGCGTCCTCCGCTTTGCCCGGACGATGGGGCCCTGCGCCTCGAGCCGAGTCTCCATCACCGTTCGGAAGAAGAAGACCAGAGCGCTGGCGGCCTGGTTCTGGGTCGAGGGACTGACCTCCTCCGCCACGGCGAGGTGCGTCAGAAAGGAATCCACCTCCCTCCGGCCCAGGGACGAGGGGTCGACCCCTGGGTGTCGCCGAAGAAAGCGCCGGATCCAGGCGAGGTAGGCCTTCCGGGTCCGGGGGCTGTAATGCCGGGCTCTCATGGCCCGTTGGCTGGCTTCGAGGAGGTGTTCCACTCGACCATTCTCGACCGTCCAACCGGGCGGAGCGATGGTCCGTGGAGACGGATACAGGCGGCGCCCATGGCCGTCGTGGTGTCTCTGCCCTGAAACCCGCCGCTGAACCTCCGCGTAGGGGGATCCACATTTCTTCACTCTTGCAGAAAACAGAGGAGCGGCCATGCCCAAGGGAGACCACCTGGGAGAGCTGGAGCATGTGGTGCTGCTCGCCCTTGCCCGTCTGCCGTCATCCGACGCCTACGGGATGGCCATCGTGGACGAGATCGGCCGGCGCACGGCCCGGGAGGTCTCGGTGGGGGCGGTCTATTCGGCGTTGGACCGGATGGAACGGAAAGGCCTCCTCACGTCCGAGGTCGGCGATCCGTCGCCGGCGCGTGGGGGGCGCGCCCGCCGATGCTACCGTCTACGGGCCGAGGGTCGGCAGGCCCTGATGGAGGCTCGGGAGACGTTCCAGGCCCTCTGGGCGGGGGTGGACCTGAGGGGGCTGGACGTGGCCCCGTGAGTACGCACGACGGGACGGGACTCCCGGGCTACGCACGCCTCCTTCTGGTGCTCCTCCTACCTCCCCGGGATCGTGAGACCTGGATCGGGGACCTGGAGGAGGGCTATCGGCGGCGCGTTCGGGACGCCGGCCAGCGCTCCGCACGAGCGTGGCTTCGGCGACAGATGGTCCGGACACCGGGTCCGGCCCTGGGCATGCGGTGGCGCGCCCGGTGGATTCGGATGGACCTTCGATTCGCCGTTCGGTCGCTCCTCAAGAGCCCTGGGTTCACGGCCATCGCGGTGCTCACGCTGGCCATGGCCATGGCCGTCAACACGGCCATCTTCTCCATCGCGTCGGGAATCTTCTTGGCCGATCTGCCTATGGAGGAGCCCGATCGGATCGCCTTCATCTGGGGGCGAGACGATGCCACGGCCGCCACCCTCCAGCCCGTCTCGAAGGGGACGTACAGGGACGTGGTCGAGGGCCTCGAAACGGCGGAACGGGTGGGGGCGATGGAGCAGGGGGATCGGGTGCTGACGGGAATGGGAGATCCGGTGCGGCTGGGAGTGGCCGCGATCACGCCCCACTTCCTGGACATCTGGGGACTTCCATCGCAACGGGGCCGCGGGTTCGCCGGGTCCGACGTGGCTCCCGGGGCCGAGGCCGTCGTCCTGGTCTCCCACGGGTTCTGGTCCCGGTCCATGGGAGAGGACCCGGACGCCCTCGGCCGCACCCTCACCCTGGACGGAGCACCTCACACCATCGTGGGGATCGTGCCGTCCGAGATGGAGTTCGGTGGACTCTCCGGAATCGACGTCTGGCTGCCTCTTCGTATCGACGCCCAGGCCCTGGCGGACCGAATGGAGCGGAGCCTGCTGGTGACGGCGAGACTGGCCCCGGGCGCCTCCTTCGACCAGCTCCAGGCCGAGGTGGCCGCCCGGTGGGCTGCAGTGGCGGAGGCCTACCCGCAGGAGAGCCGCAACTGGACCGTGGAGGCTCGCTCCACACGGGACTCCCTGGTCAACGAGGCCGCGAAGACCGTGATGCTCCTGTTGGGTCTGATCGTCGGCATCGTTCTCCTCATCGCCTGCGTCAATACGGCGAACATGCTCCTGGCCCGAGGCGCGCGCCGCTCCCGTGAGCTCGCCGTCCGAGCCGCCCTCGGCGCGGGGCGGGGGGCGATCCTCCGTCCCCTTGCGGCGGAGAGCCTCCTCCTGTCTCTCACGGCCACGGCGCTGGGAATCATCGCGTCCGCGCTTCTGCTCGGCGGACTGGCGGACCTCACCCGGGAGGTGGACGCCATGTTCACGATGGCCCGGATCGACGGCCGGGTCCTGGGCTTCTCGGCGTTGCTGGCCATGCTGGCTCCCTTGGTCTTCGGACTCTTGCCGGCCATCCGGGTGAGCCGGACCGAGCCGGGTCTGGACCTCGGCGAGCGAAGCGCCGGAAGTGGACGCCGACTCGGACGCATCCGCTCGACCCTCGTCGGCGCCCAGGTGGCCCTCGCCATGGTGGCGCTGGTGGTGGGCGGCGTGCTGGTCCGGTCCGGCATCCACATGCAGCAGATGGACGCCGAGTATCGACGGGACGGAATCCTCACCGCCTCCATCCTCCGTCCCTCGGCGATCCAGGACGCAGACGACACCTTCTTCGGCGAGTTCATGGACAATGTGGAGGCTCTCCCGGGGGTCTCGGGCGCCGCCCTGGTGAGTGAGCTGCCCCGCCGCGGGGCGGCCCTCCGGCGTATCGAGGTCGAGGGCGTCGGACCGTCGGAGGACCGGAGGCGGGTGTACGAGACCGTCGTGACACCGGGGTATCTGCGTGTCATGGAGATCCCTCTCCTGGAGGGACGCACCTTCGATCGAGGCGACGGAGCCGACGGAGTCCCCGTGGCCGTCGTCTCCCGAGCCATGGCCGAGACGTTGTGGCCCGGCCGGACCGCCCTGGGCCGGCGGTTCCGGACCGGAGATTCCGGGTCGCCCTGGCTCCAGGTGGTGGGCGTGGCCGCCGATGTGAAATTCCGCTCGGACCTGACGACGGCGTCCCCTCACTTCTACAGGCCTCTGGCTCAGGCGCCCCGAGCCGCCGTCAGCGTCGTGGCCCGGGTGGGTGGAGAACCGCAGGCGTGGGCGGATCCGGTTCGGGAGGCAGTATGGTCGGTGGACCCGAACCAGCCCGTCGAGGCCGTGGTATCGCTGGGAGCTGCGGAGTTCCAGGACCTCTCGGTGTCTTGGGCGGTTTTCGGGCTGTTCGTGCTGTTCGCGGTCTTCGCCCTGATCATGGCGGCGGCCGGCATCTACGGCGTGATCTCGTACTCCGTCGCCTCACGGACGCCCGAGTTCGGAATCCGACTGGCTCTCGGGGCATCCGCCGGACGGGTCCGCGCCATGGTGCTTCGCCAGGGGATCGGCGTGGTTCTCGCCGGCGCCGCCGTCGGCCTGGTGGGGGCCTGGATCGCCGCCGGACTCATGGAACGGATGGTGGTGGGGATGAGTCCCCGGGACCCTCTGACCTTCGCGCTCGTGCCGGTCCTTCTCCTCCTGGTGGCTCTGGTGGCGAACTGGGTGCCGGCACTGCGTGCCACGCGGGTGGACCCGGTCCGGGCGCTGCGGGAGGAGTGAGCCTCGCGCCGGACCATCCGGTCCTGGAGGCAGGCCGGGTGATGCACTATGGTCCCGCTGCCGGGGGGACGTCTCCTCTCGGCTCGTTCTTCCAGAGGAGGGGAGCCGAGTGGAACGACGGCTGGCGCTGGTCACGGGAGCCAACTCGGGAGTCGGGCGTGAGACCACGCGCGCCCTGGCTGGAGAGGGGTGGTCCGTACTCATGCTTTGCCGGAGCCTGGACCGGGGGCAGGCGGCCTTGGACGAGATCCGCGGCGAAGGGGCGCCGGGCGATCTGCATCTCCTCCGCCTGGATCTGGGGGACCTGACCCAGGTCCAGGGTGCAGCCGAGGAGGTCGGCGAGTGGCTCGACCAGAAGGACGCCCAGATCGACGCGCTGGTGAACAACGCCGGCGTCTATCGGGCTTCCCTGGAACGGACGCCCCAGGGCTTCGAACGCACGCTGGGGGTGAACCACCTGGGCCACTTCCTCCTCACGCGCCTCCTGGAGCGGCGCCTCCGGCGGACCGGGGTGCGGATCGTGCAGGTGTCCTCGGAGGGCCACCGGCGGGCCAGGCTCCGTCGTCGGCCTCTGGCGGAGATTCTCCGGGGGGAGGGTCCCTACAACGGCGTCCAGGCGTATTGCGACTCCAAGCTGGCCAACGTCCTCTTCGGCGAGGAACTCCAGCGACGCTGGTCCGCCGACGGTGTTTCTTCCGTGGCGCTCCACCCCGGCGTCCTGGCCACGGGAATCTGGGATCGGAACCGGAACTTCCTCATGTGGCTCGCTCGGATCTTCAAGCCCCTGATGGGCGACCCCGCCCACGGCGGCGCCAACGTGGCCCGACTGGTCCACGACCTCCCGGCAGGGGAGATCGAGGGCGCCTACTTCAAGACTCCACCGTGAGATTCACCGGAAGCGCCGCCATCCCCACCGCCGAACGGGCGTGGTGGCCCCGCTCACCGAAGACGTCCTGCATGAGCGTCGAGAACCCGTTCATGACCTGGGATTGGCCTGTGAAGTCGGGCTCGGAGTTCACCATGCCCAGGACCTTCACGATCCGGCTCACCCGACTCAGGTCTCCGAGGTGGGCCTTGAGGGATGCCAGGATACAGATGCCGACCTGCCGTGCGGTCCGCTGCGCCTCCTCCGGAGACACCTCCGTGGGGACCTTGCCCCTTCCGGTCCCGTCCCAATCGCCGCAGGCCGCGTGGCCTGACGTGAAGACCAGATTCCCGGTCTGGACGACCCGGTCGAAGGAGGGCGTCCGCAGCGACTGAACCTCCGGAAGCGTGATCCCCATCTCCGCCAGTCGGGCCTCGGGATCGTAGTCGCTCTGGGCGGCGAGCGAAGACGCGCCGACGGTCGAAAGGGGGGCGAAGACGAGGAGACCGATGACGAGGGTGCGCATGGCCGGGCTTCCGGTAGAGGTGGAGGTACGGCGACCCGGGCCGTACGCAGGGCACGTCCTGCATCCGCCGGATCCGGACCCCATGTTGGAGCCGTGGCGGGAAGCGGGCAACCACCCGGAGATGTCCCGGAAGGTGGCCGCTGTCCCCCGTCGTCGCCTCAGAACCCCGGGGGCCAGGCCCGACCGCCCTCGGGACACGCTGGAGATCGGCGAGAGCCAGGATCGGACACGGAGCGTGCGCCCCCGATAGGCGCGTGCGCCCTCGGGAGGTGACGGGGCGCCGTTGACGGGGCGCGACGGCGCGCACGATGCAGGCCCGGCGATCCGAAAGGCGTTCCCCCCGAGGTGGCGCTGAAGCACCGGGCGCGGGAAGCCCAACAGACACAACGACTTGTGATCCGGCCCGGGCGACGGAACGACCATAGGCCGCACGAGTACTCCCAAACCAATTAAGAAATCTATAGGTTATGAGCGACGGGCCGACTACCTTGGCCTAGCCCCTCTAATCTGTACGCCACAACAAGGGAGTTGTAGACATGAAGCTTCGTGCGGCGGTAGGCGCTCTGCTTCTGGCCTTCGGGGCCAGCGGAGTAGCGGCCCAGCAGCCATTCACCCTGACCGTGGGTGGTTATGGCAGCGCGACCTTTTTCGATGGGGATACGGGAATCTCGGACATGCCCGGCTGGGGTGCCGGGGGATATCTGGGCCTGTACCTCCTCCCCAATCTCGCCATCGAGGGTGACTGGTCCAACGTGTGGACCTCCCTGGCCGAGGGCGACGAGGACGTAACGTACCGTCCGGCTCGCGTCCGGCTGGTGTGGGCCATCCCGGCCAGCGACAACTTCTACCCCCTCATCGGTGCCGGTTACACGCTCGGTGAATACCGGGAGGCCCTGGACGTCAAGGAAGACGTGATCGAGGGAATGGTGGGCTTCAAGGCCTACCTGTCCGACCGGTGGGCCTTCCGCACCGATGTGGCGGCGGACTGGACCAACAACGGAACCCGCGAGTTCGGTATCGACAACCACCTCGAGTGGACCATTCGGGCCGGCCTTTCGGTGGACATCGGCCGCGGCCGGTTCATCGACGACGACGGCGATGGTGTGGAGAATCGGATCGACGAGTGCCCGGGCACGCCCCTCGGCGTGTCGGTCAACGCCGTTGGTTGCCGGGTGGATTCCGATGGTGATGGCGTCTTCGACGAGGATGACGCCTGCGCCAACACGCCCCGCGGTGTGCGGGTCGATGCGTCGGGCTGCCGGGTCGACAGCGATGGCGACGGCGTCTTCGACGAGGACGACAACTGCGCCAACACGCCGTCCGGCGTCGCCGTGGACTCCAACGGTTGCCCCGTGGACAGCGACAACGACGGTGTTGCCGACTATCAGGACGACTGCCTGAACACCCCGGCAGGGGAGCGGGTGGACGCCAGCGGTTGCCGGATCCGGACGGACTCGGACAACGATGGCATCTTCGATGACCAGGATCGCTGCCCGAACACCGGTGCCGGCGTCCAGGTGGATGGCGTGGGTTGCCCGATTCTCTTCGAGAACGAGGCCACCGAGCTCATCCTCGAAGGCGTGACCTTCCGCACCAGCAGCAGCGAGCTCACTGCGAACTCCGAGACGATCCTCGACCGGGTCGCCGAGTCTCTCGTGGGCAACCCGGACATCCGCGTTCGGGTGGAAGGACACACCGACTCCACCGGACCGGAGGACTTCAACATGACGCTGTCCCAGGCTCGGGCCGAGTCTGTGGTCGCGTACCTGCAGTCGCGGGGCGTCCCGGCCAGGCAGCTCGAGGCCGTGGGTGTCGGACCTGCGGATCCGATCGCTCCGAACAACACCCCTGAGGGTCGCGCCCGCAACCGGCGCGTGGAGCTGCAGCGGATCGGCAACTGATGCCGCTGTGACCCCCCTCTCTGGAGGGTAGGACGGACCCCGGCCGGACTTGCTCCGGTCGGGGTTTCGTCGTTCCAGGCGGGTCCACCCGGCTGCCCATCGCCGGGCGGCTGGTGGGTCTTCCCGCGCCAGCGTAGCTTGCCGGGCTCCACCGTGCCCCCTGAACCAGCCCCGCCATGCAGTTCGCCGAAACACGCCTCGCCTCGGGATCGCTCCTCCGGCCCCACGCCTCGTCGCCCCGGTGGTCGCGCCGCCGCATCGGATGGGGCGTTGCCGCCGCCTTGCTGGGGGTCGCTGCATGCCAGGCCGACACCGGCCCCACCGACCCGGAGGTGGCGGCCTGGGAGGCCAGGGCGGAGCGGGTGGAGATCCTCCGGGACGAATGGGGCATTCCCCACATCTACGCCCCCACAGATGCCGACGCCGTCTTCGGGCTCATGTACGCCCAGGCGGAGGACGACTTCCCCCGGATCGAGGAGAACTTCCTCAACGCCCAGGGTCGCCTGGCCGAGGCCGAAGGGGAGGAGGCGATCTGGCGGGATCTACGCATGAAGCTCTTCATCGACCCGGTGGAGTTGCGCTCCATGTACGACGAGAGCCCCCAGTGGCTCCGTGACCTGATGGACGGGTGGGCCGATGGGCTCAACTACTACCTCCACGCGCATCCGGACGTGGAGCCCCGGGTCCTGGATCGCTTCGAGCCCTGGATGGCCCTGTCCTTCAGTGAAGGAAGCATCGGAGGGGATATCGAGCGGGTGAATCTCCGGGAGCTCGAGGCCTTCTATGGAGACCCTGCCGCGCAGGAGGCGGCGATCCGCCCCGAGCTGGAGCGGGCGGCCGCCGCCAGCTCCCTGGTGATGCCCGACCCCTATCTGGAGCCCACCGGCTCCAACGGGATCGCCATCGCCCCCGAGAACACGGTCAACGGGAACGCCCTGCTTCTCATCAATCCCCACACCTCGTTCTACTTTCGGCACGAGGCCCACGTGGTCAGCGACGAGGGGCTCAACGCCTACGGAGCGCTCACCTGGGGGCAGTTCTTCGTCTACCAGGGGTTCAACGAGACCGCGGGCTGGATGCACACGTCCAGCTCGGTGGACAACATCGACGAGTTCCTGGAAACCGTGGTCCAGCGGGGCGACAGCCTCTTCTATCTCTACGGCGACCAGGAACGTCCGGTGGAGACGCGGGAGGTGACGGTGCCCTACCGGACCGCCGACGGCGGGATGGACGAGCGGGTCTTCACGGTGTATCGCACCCACCACGGACCCGTGGTCCGGGGCACGGAGGACCGCTGGGTCAGCGTCGCCCTCATGGAGGAGCCCATGCGGGCCCTGATGCAGTCCTACTCCCGGACCCGTGCCAGGAACCTGGGCGAGTACCTGGCCATCATGGAGGCCCACACCAACTCGTCCAACAACACCCTCTTCGCCGACGCCGAAGGGAATGTGGCGTACCTGCATTCCAACTTCGTCCCGGAGCGCGACCCCCGCTTCGACTACGACGCTCCGGTGGACGGATCCGATCCGAGGACGGATTGGCAGGGCATCCACGACGTGGACGAGTCACCGAACGTGATCAACCCGATCACGGGCTTCGCCTTCTGCACCAACAACTGGCCCTACTCCGCCGCCGGCGACGCGAGCCCCGACCCCGACGACTTCCCCCGCTACATGGACCGGGGATCCGAGAACGCCCGGGGCGTCCACGCCCTCATGCTCCTGGAGGATCGGGGTGACTTCACGCTGGAGGGACTCCGGGACGCCGCCTACGACAGCTACCTCCCCGCCTTCCGGGATGCGGTCCCCGCCCTGGCCGCCGACGTGTCCAACCTCCCCGCCGACCACCCGGACCGGACCCGTCTCCAGGAGGCGGCCCAACTCCTGTCGGATTGGGACCTTCGCTGGGACGTGACGTCGGTGCCGACGTCGGTGGCGGTCTTCTGGGGGACGGCCTTCGTGGAGGAGGCCCGCGACGAAGCCCGGGCGGCGGGTGCGGGCGTCTACGACTACATGGCCGCGTCCTCCGCTTCCCCGGCCCGGGTGAGGGCGTTGGAGACGGCGTTGGATCGGCTGTCCCGGGACTTCGGCGACTGGCGCACGCCCTGGGGGGAGATCAACCGCTTCCAGCGATTGAGCGGCGACATCGACCTGTCGTACGACGACGACGCCCCCAGCACGCCGGTGGGATTCACATCCTCCCGCTGGGGATCGCTGGCGTCCTTCGGAGCCCAGCCTCGGGACGGCACGGTTCGGTGGTACGGGAGCAGCGGGAACAGCTTCGTGGCAGTGGTGGAGTTCGGCGATCGGGTGCGGGCCCTGGCCGTCACCGCCGGTGGGCTGAACAACGATCCGGCCTCTCCTCACTTCGACGATCAGATCGACCGCTATGCCCAGGGAAACCTCAGGGAAGTCCACTTCTACCGGGAGGAGGTGGAGGCGGCGGCCCAGGAGCGCTATCGCCCGGGAATGCGGTAGCCCCGCCGGCTCCGGCGGCGTCCGTTGCCCGGAGCCCGCCGCCGATCTACCCTGACCGTCGCGATGTTCCCTGTGCCACCGAGGATCCGGTGACGTCATCTCCCGCACAGCGTTGGCTCGACGACTTCCTCTCCGCCTATCTGGAGGCGCGACCCGTCAACGCCACCTTCATCGGCGTCCATCGCTTCGACCACCGCCTCCCGGATCTGTCCGAGCGGGGCCGAGGAGACGCGTTCGCCGCCATGGAGGGACTGCTGGCACGGGCCCGTCGCCTGGAGGGCGAGCGCTGGAGCGGGACGACCGGGCGCGGCGGTCCCGGGCCCGATCCGGTGGAACAGGTGGACCTGCGACTGGCCTTGGGATTCCTCCGCCTGGCGGTCTGGGAGTACGAGTCGGGCCACCTCTTCCGGGGCAACCCCGCCTGGGCCACCGGCGAGGCGATCTTCGGCGTCATGGCGCTGTTCCTCTCCGACTTCGGCCCCATTTGCGACCGGGTGGACGCGGCAGCGGCCCGGCTCCGGGCCATCCCGGACTTCCTCGTCCACGCCCGTCGATGGCTGGAGCGAGGTCCGGGCTCCCACCCGCGCTGGACCACCCGTGCGCTGGACGAGTGCACCGGAGCCATCGCCTTCCTCGACGACGGCCTGGATCTCCTGGCCCACGAGTGCCGGACGTCGGGAGAGCCTGGAAGCGAGGCTCGGGCCCGGGCGCTCCGGGCGGCTGGAGACCGGGCCGCCGCCGCCTTCTCGGACCACCACGCATGGTTGGAAACGGTCCACCTGCGGCACGCCACGGACCAGGTGGCATGCGGCCCCGAGATCCTGGATCTCCATCTCAAGGAGGCCCACCACCTTCCGGAAACGGCCCGGGAGGTCGGCGCCTACGCGCGGCAGGAGATGCGGCGGGTGCAGGATGAACTGGGAGAGCTGGCCCGCCGCCTGGGTGCCCGCTCCCCTGAAGACGTCCTCGATCGTCTACGAGACCGACACCCCGATGCCGACGGCTACCTGGATCGCTACGACGAGATCTGGCAGGAGTGCCGGGAGGTGGCGCGACAACACGACCTGGTCACCTGGCCCGACGACCCCCTGCGCTATCGGCTCCGCCCCCGTTGGGCCCGGGCCGCCGCTCCGCATCTCTACTTTCTCTTCTACCGATCACCGTCGGCCTACGACCGCCCCCCGGTCCACGACTACCTGGTGGCGCCTCCCCCCGAAGGCGCCGACGGCGCACCGGCCCCCGAACCGGAGATGGAGGCCTTTCTCCGTCGGCATCACGACTACGTCATCAAGACGAACCACGTGATCCATCACGGAGGAATCGGCCATCACGTGCAGAACGGTCGCGCGTTCCGGAGCCGGTCCCGAATCGGCCGGATCGCCGCCGTGGACTGCGCCGCCCGGATCGCCCTGCACTGCGGCGGGACCATGGCGGAAGGATGGGCCTGCTACGCCACCGAGCTGATGGCGGAGCACGGAGCCCTGGATCCCCTGGAGGTCTTCGCCGAGCGGGCTTCCCGCATTCGCATGTGCTGTCGGGCCGTGGTGGACGTGGAGCTCCACCAGGGCCGCATGAGCCTCGAAGACGCCGCCACCTTCTATCGGGAGCAGGCAGGCATGCCCCCGTCGGCGGCATGGGCCGAGGCCGTGAAGAACAGCATGTTTCCCGGAGGCGCCCTCATGTACCTCATGGGTACCGACGGAATCCGTGCCCTCCGCCGGGACCGGGAGGCGGAGCTGGGAGACGACTTCGCGCTGAAGGACTTCCACGACGGCCTCCTGGCCCACGGCTCCATCCCGGTGACCCTCGCAGGAGAGCTGCTCCGCATCTCCCCTCGCCCTTCCGACGCTTCCGCCTGACCCTCGCCTGACGAGCCCTATGAGCCACGACGCCCTTCTCTCGCCTCATTCGCCCAGCGAGTCCTTCGATGACGAGCGCCCCCTCAGCGACGAGACGCTGGACTACGGGACCCGCCTCATGGAGGCGCTGGTGGGGGTCGATTCACTCTACCGCCGGGAGAGTGGGGACGAGGACGGCCTGGCGGTCCTCAACATGGACTGGGCCGGACGCTTCTCAGGGGAGGTCTTCGAAGACTACCCCGAGGCTGCGGACCGACTGGTCCAGCTCCGGGGCGAGGCCACGGGACTCCCGGAGGCGGACCGGCGCCGCTACTACGAGGAGGCGTGTCGCTCGGTGCTGGCCTTCCTCACCTGGCGGGCCAACGGGCTCTCGTTCCGGGATCAACTCCAGGGGTTCCTGCATGTGCCCCCTCGACCCGCCTCGGACCGGGAGCTCTCCCGGCTTCGCGATGGGATGGACGAGCTTCTGGGCCGCCTCGGGTTCCAGGGCGACCTGGCGGCTCGCTTCGCCGCGTGGGAGGCGGACCGCCGGGTGCCTCCGGAGGAGGTGGCCCGGGTGACCACCGAGCTCCTGGACGCCGCGTGGGATCGCACCCAGGAGCGGGTCATGCCCATCCCCGCCCCCCGGGAGAACGGAATGCGGGTCGAGGCGGTCTCCGGGGTCGCCTACAACGCCCGGTGCGACTACGCCGCCCGGACCATCCAGCTCAACGTGGATCCGATCCTGACCCGGCCCGCCCTCAAGCACCTTGCCGTACACGAGGGCTATCCGGGCCACTTCCTCCAGTTTCGCATGAGGGAGCTGTTCGTGGAGCGCGGGCTGGTGCCCCCGGACGGCCTCCTCTCCCTCGTCAACTCCGCCAGCTCGTGCGTGTTCGAGGGGATCGCAGACGCCGGGATGGAGATCGCGGACTGGATCGAGTCCGACGACGACCGCCTCCAGGCCCTTCTGAACCGCTACCGGGCAGGGATCGGTACCGTGGCCGCCTGGAAGCTCCACGCCGAGGGGGAAGCGGCTCCCGCCGTCGAGGACTGGCTCCGCCAGAACGCCCTGGTGGGTGGGGACGGATGGGTCCAGAACCGGATCCGCTTCATCTCCGCTCCGGCTCGGGCCGTGCTCATCTGGTCGTACTGGTGGGGCGAACCCACTGTGGCCGAGGCGTGGCGTGAGGTGGACGTAGAGCGTCGGGGGGCCTTCCTGCGACACCTCTACGGACGGATGCACTCCAACGCCTCGGTGAGGATGTTCGGGTGAGGGCCGGATGCACTCCAACGCCTCGGTGAGGATGTTCGGGTGAGGGCATGGACCGAGCCGTTCCGAGGGGTGCGGTGGCCTGGAGACCGGACCCGCCGGCGGCATCCCGTCGGAGGGCGTCTTGGCGCCGAGGCCGTCTTCGCCGGCGCGGTTCTCGTCCTCGCTGCCGCCTGCGGCGGCGAGCCCGGCGGGGACGGAGGGGGCGGCGCCCGGGGCGCGGCGGCTCAGGGCAACATCCTCCGGGTCGCCTACGACCGGGAGATCGACGTCCTCAACGCCTTCACCTCCCAGAACCTGGTGGACATCCAGTTCAGCATGGTGGAGGGCCTCGTCACCACCGATGCCGACAACCGCTACATCCCGGTGCTGGCCGCCCAGATTCCCACCGAGGAGAACGGGGGTATCCGGCGCCTGGAAGACGGCTCCATCGAGATGACCTGGCCTCTGCGGCAGGGAGTCCGTTGGCACGACGGAGAGCCCTTCACCAGCGAGGACGTCTGCTTCACCTGGGACTTCGTCCGGAGCCCGGGATCCCAGGTCTACAACCGGGACCAGTATCTGGGAATCACCGAGTGCGGGATGCCCGACGACCACACGGTGGTCTTCACCTGGGACGCACCCTACGCCTACTACGCCGGCCTCTTCGAGGCCATGCTCCCGGAGCACGTCCTGGGGGGCATGAGCGCAGAGGAGATCGTCAATCACACCCCCTACAACCGGGGGGAGGTGCTGGTGGGCACCGGCCCCTTCCGCTTCGTGGAGTGGCGGGCGGGGGAGTACATCCGGGTCGAGCGGAATCCCGACTACTGGCGGGACCAGCTTCCGCCGGGTGATCCTGCCCGGGGCGGCCGGGAGGGGACCATCCCCGCCATCGATCAGATCGTCTGGTCCTTCGTGCCCGACCAGAACACCAGGCTCAACGCCCTCAAGGCCGGAGACTACCACTACGGCCAGATCACCCCGGTCCAGGTGGAGGAGATGGAGGGGGTCCAGGGCTACCGGGTGGTCCTGGTGAGCTCGAACTCCTTCATGCACTTCGACCTGAGCCTCAATACGCCGAACGCGGAAGCCCTCTTTGCGGACCGGACCGTTCGCCGGGCCCTCTTCCACGCCATCGACCGGCAGGCCATCGCGGACCAGCTCTTCCGAGGGACCGTCCGGGTGGCGGACTCTCCGCTGAACACCACGTCGCCCTACTACAGCGCCGCCACCCCGGCGTCCAGGTACGACCCCGACGAGGCCCGGCGCCTGCTGGACGCCGCCGGCTGGGTTCCGGGTCCCGACGGCACCCGTGTCCGGGACGGCCGGCGGCTGGCCTTCGAGATGCTGAACCGCGCCGGGAGCCAGGACCGGATCCAGGTGGCCCAGGTGATCCAGGCCCAGCTCCGGGAGATCGGGGTGGAGGTCGAGTTCGAGACGCTGGAGAGCGCCGCCTGGACCCAGCAGTGGCGCAACGGAAACTGGGAGGCCCTCGTGAGCGCCTGGTTCCTGCCGGCGGACCCCAGCATCACCGGTCTCTACGCCTGCGACGGCCCCAACAACATGACCGGCTTCTGCTCGCCGTCTCTGGACGAGGTGATGGAGGCCTCGGACCGGGCCCTGGACCTGGAGGAGCGCCGCGCCCTCCTGGCGGAGGCCCAGGCGGCCCTGGTGGAGGACGCCCGCATGCTCCCCCTCTACTACAACGTCATCCCCCAGGTGGTGAGCGACCGGATCCAGGGGTTCCAGGGGAGCGGCACCAACTTCGGCAGCTTCTGGAATCTGTGGAGCTGGGAGCTGGAGTAGGGTCCCCATGACCGACTGGGTCGTCCACAAGTACGGCGGAACCAGCGTCGCCGATCCCGAGCTTTGGCCCGCCATGGCGTCGGTGCTGAAGGCGCGCATCGCCGAAGGGCTCCGCCCCGCCGTCGTCCATTCGGCGCTGGCAGGCGTGTCGGACCGGCTCGAGGCGCTGGGGCCGGCGGCCGCCGGCGGGGGAGGGGAGCACCGCCGGCTTCTCGCGGAGTTGAAGGACCGCCACGGAGCGCTCCTCGACGGGATCGGATTGGCGCCGCCTCCGGGGCTCCAGGAGCTGGAGCAGGATCTCGAGCAGTTGGTGGCCGGCGTCGCGCTCACGGGGGAGATCACGCCCTCGCTCCAGGCCCGGATCCTGTCTGCCGGCGAGCTGATGGCGTCGGAGATCCTGGCTGCGGGCCTGGCGCGGCACGACATCCCCATCACCCGCGTCGACGCCCGGGAGGTGCTCCAGGTGGCGGACGTCCTGCCCCAGGGGGACCCCCGGCACTTCCTGGCCGCCGAGTTCGATCCCCGCCGGGACGGATCGCTGCAGGAGCGCTGGGACGGGCTCGACGGCGTGGTCCTCACCCAGGGCTTCATCGCCCGGGACGCCGCGGGCCGCACGGTGCTCCTGGGTCGAGGCGGCTCGGACACCTCCGCAGCGTGGCTCGCCGCCGCCCTGGGCGCCATCCGGCTGGAGATCTGGACCGACGTCCCGGGAATGTTCAGCGCCAACCCGCGGATCATCCCGTCGGCCCGCCTTCTTCAGCGCCTGAGCTTCGACGAGGCCCAGGAGATCGCCGCCACGGGGGCCAAGGTCCTGCACCCCCGATGCCTTCCCATCGCCCACCGGGCGGGGATCCCGGTACACATCCACGCCACCGGCGCCCCGGACCTCCCGGGAACGGTGGTCACCGACGCGCCCGCCGAAGGGATCCCCCGCATCAAGGCCGTCTCGGCCCGCAGCGGCCTGACCCTGGTCTCCATGGAGACGCTGGGCATGTGGCAGGAGGTGGGCTTTCTGGCCCGTGCGTTCCAGGTCTTCGCCGACCTGGGCCTTTCCATCGACCTGGTCTCCACCTCCGAATCCATGGTGACGGTGACCCTCGACGACACGCTCTCGGCAGCGGGAGACGAGACGCTGGCACGACTTCGACGAGGGCTCGAGCCCCTGTGCCGCGTGCGGATCGTCCGGCCCTGCGCCGCGGTGAGTCTGGTGGGCGACCGGATGCGGGCCAACCTGCACCGCCTGGCGCCGGTGCTGGAGACCTTCGAGGAGCACAAGGTCTACATGGTGAGCCAAGCCGCCAGCGACCTGAACTTCACGGCGGTGGTGGACGAGGATCAGGTGGAGCCGCTGCTGCGGAATCTCCACGGGCTGGTCATCGATGCCGGGGTGTCGGACCAGGTCCTGGGCCCGAGCTGGGAAGAGCTGGCGACCCGGGGGGATCCCGACGCCGCCACGACGCGGCCCTGGTGGGAGGCGAAGCGTGACCGGCTTCTGGCGCTGGCCCGGGAGACACCCTCCCTGTACGTCTACGACGCGGACACCCTGAGGGCGGCCGCCCGGGGGCTCCAGGGGATGGCGTCGGTGGACCGGATACTCTACGCCATCAAGGCCAACCCCCACCCCGGCGTCCTGGACACCTTCCGCGGCGAGGGGCTCGGCTTCGAGTGCGTCTCGCCCGGCGAGCTGGCCCGGGTCCTGGATCGCTTCCCCGACCTGGCCCGGGACCGGGTGCTCTTCACCCCCAACTTCGCCTCCCGGGAGGAGTATGCCCCGGCATTCGAAGCGGGTGTGCGGGTGACGCTGGACAACCTCTACCCGCTCGAGGCATGGCCCGAGCTCTTCGCCGGGCGGGAGATCTTCGTCCGCATGGACATCGGGGGCGGAGGCGGGCACCACAAGCACGTCCGCACCGCCGGCGTCCACTCCAAGTTCGGCGTCCACACCGACGAGCTGGATCGTCTGGAGGCGCTGTGCCGGATGCACGATGTGACGCTGACGGGGCTCCACAGCCACAGCGGCAGCGGGATCCGCGATGCGGGTCACTGGAACCGGGTGGCGGGGGAGCTGGCGGCGGTGGCCCGGCGGTTCCCCGACGTGGGGATTCTGGACCTCGGTGGCGGCCTCGGCGTCCCTGAAAAGGAGGGGGAGCACCCCCTGACACCCGAGGAGCTGGACCGGTTGCTGTCGGAGGTC
>JARRPL010000127.1:0-7993 GCA_037382905.1 Gemmatimonadota bacterium
TCGAAGCGGGCGCGGAAGGTCTCGGGGGCCGTCTCCGTGAGGCGGCTCGGGTAGTAGAAGTCAGGACGGGCAGCCGCCTCGCCTTCGCCACCCCCGCCCGCGCCGTCGCCCCCCTCTCCGCCGCAGGCGGCCAGGCACGACAGCGCCGACAACAGCACCACGAGCCGATGGCGGCGGCGAGGTCCACGGCCCACCGCGGGACGGAGGCCCGAGAGGATCGTGGGCCGGACTGGACTCATGGGACGCTCGGGGTCGCAGGATGGACAGCCCGGGCTCCGGATCACCGGAGCCCGACGGGATCTCCCCATCCTGCGGGTCCGGTGCCGGGAAGGCCAGTCACACCCGGGCGGTGGCCGCCACGATCGAGCACGGTGGGTCCCGGTGCCGCCCCCGCTTGTGCCCCCGCCCCGCCAGACCGTACGCTGGCGGCGATCCGCAACCTGATCCCCAACCGCCACGGGAGCCCGTCATGCTCGATCCCTCCTCCCGCCGTCCCGGACCCGGACGTCCCGGGGCCCCGACCTCCCGCCGTCACTTCCTGACCACCCTGGGCTCCGGCGCCCTCGGTGCCGCCGGGCTCTCCCTGGGCGCCCCCTTCGTGAACCGGGGCCGCTACCGGCTCTTCGCGGCGAGCCGCCGAGAGTACTCCGCCCGCTGCATCGAGCTCGTGGAATCGTCCCTGGTCATCGACATGCTGGGGCTCCTGACCCTGAACGACGAGACGGGGGAACGCTGGGGCCCGGCGCTGGACGGGCTCACCGAAGCCGATATCCAGGAGTTCCGGGATTCGCAGATCGACGTCTTCCACATCGCCAGCGGCGTGGGCGGCCGCACCGCCCAGGAGGCGTATCAGAACTGCCTGGGCTTCGTGGGGCGCTACAACAGCCTGATCGCCAACCGCCCCGACGTCTTCGTGCGCATCGACTCCGGCGACGACCTGGGGTCGGTCCACGCCTCGGGACGGGTCGGGGTCCTCATCGGGATCCAGAACTCGGAACACTTCCGGGACCCCGATGACGTGGAGACCTTCCACGCCCTGGGCCAACGGGTGAGCCAGCTCACCTACAATGCCCGCAACCGCATCGGCAACGGCTCCACCGAGCGGGTGGACGGGGGCATCAGCGACTTCGGCGTGGCCGTCGTGGAGCGGATGAACGCGGTGGGGATGGCGGTGGACGTCTCCCACTCCGGGGACCGGACCACGCTGGACGCCTGCGAGGTCTCGGCCATGCCCGTCCTCTACACCCACTCCAACTGTCGCGCCCTCAACCCCGGCCATCCCCGCTGCAAGACGGACGAGGCCATCCGCCGGATGGCGGAGACCGGCGGCGTCATGGGGATCACCGGGGTGCGCAACTTCGTGAAGGATTCGGAGCCCACCACCGTGGAGGACTACCTGGACCACATGGACCACGTCCGGGATCTGGTGGGGATCGAGCATCTGGGGATCGGCTCGGACATCGACCTCCACGGCTACGACGACATGCCCCCGGAGGACTACGACCGCCTCAAGGCCGCCTACAAGGGGAGCTACGCCTTCCGGGACAAGATCGACATCGAGGGGATCGACCACCCCCAGCGCATGTTCGACATCACCGAGGGCCTTCTGCGCCGGGGCTATTCCGACGACGACATCCGCCTGGTGCTGGGAGGCAACTTCCAGCGGGTCCTCGGAGAGATCTGGGCGGGCATGGAAGGCTGACCGCGGCACGGCACGGACCGGTGCCAAAGGACAAGGGAGCGCCCGCCATCCGGTGACCGGCCCACCGTCGATACCGTGACAGGCGGTACGGGCGGTGAGGCGGCGTCGCCCGGGACCGGGGTTTGACACCCCGAGGGCACCGGACCAATCTCCACACGGCATCGAGACGTCTTCCGCGTCCCCTCTGCTCCCCAACGATCGGGAGCCCATTTGGCACAGACATCCGGCGGGTCGACGGCGACGAACGGAGCTTCGTCGAACAACACGATCCTGGCCGATCACCATGCCCCGCCGGAGAAGCCCAGCGGACGGTATCTGGCCGTCCTCTCCCTTGCGGCTCTGGGCGTCGTGTACGGGGATATCGGGACGAGCCCCATCTACGCCCTGCGGGAGTCCCTGCACGGCTCCTACGGGATCGAGGCCACGCGCCTGGCCGTCCTGGGCGTGCTGTCGCTGCTCTTCTGGTCCCTGATCCTGGTCATCTCGATCAAGTACCTGGGCTTCGTCCTCATGGCGGACAACACCGGCGAGGGGGGGATCATCGCCTTGACCGCCCTGGTCATGCCCCGGAGCGGCGGCAAGGGTAAGGGGCCCCAGGCGCTGCTGGTCTTCGCCGGACTGTTCGGCGCGGCGCTGCTCTACGGCGACAGCATGATCACCCCCGCCATCTCGGTCCTGAGCGCCATCGAGGGACTGGAGATCGTGACTCCGGTGCTCACCCCCTACGTCATCCCCATCACCGTGGCCATCCTGGTGGGGCTCTTCTCGTTGCAGCGCCACGGGACCGCTCGGGTGGGCGCCCTCTTCGGGCCGGTGGTCCTGGTCTGGTTCCTGACGCTGGGCATCCTGGGACTGCGGCAGATCATCCAGCACCCCTCGGTCTTCCGGGCCATGAACCCGGTCTACGCCGTGCAGTTCTTCGCGGACAACGGAATCCCGGGGTTCCTGGTGCTGGGGAGCGTCTTCCTGGTGGTGACGGGCGGGGAGGCGCTCTACGCCGACATGGGGCACTTCGGTAAGCGGCCCATCCGCCTCACCTGGTTCGGCATCGTCCTCCCGGGCCTCCTGCTCAACTACTTCGGGCAGGGGGCCATGGTCATCGAGAACCCCGCCACCATCGAACAGCCCTTCTTCCTCATGGCGCCCCGCTGGGGTCTGATCCCCCTGGTGATCCTCACCACCTGCGCCACCGTGATCGCCTCCCAGGCGGTGATCTCCGGAGCCTTCTCCCTGACCCGTCAGGCGGTGCAGTTGGGGTACCTGCCCCGCGTGGACATCGAGCACACCTCCGAGAAGGAGATCGGCCAGATCTACATCCCGGGGATCAACTGGCTCCTGATGGTGGCCTCCATCGGATTGGTGTTCGGCTTCCGAACCTCCAGCAATCTGGCCTCGGCCTACGGGGTGGCGGTCACCACCGACATGGTCTTCACCACCATCCTCTTCGCCTTCGTGGCGTATCACCGGCTCGGGTGGCCCAAGTGGGCGGCGGCCGGGATCATCGTCGCCTTCCTGGGAATCGACCTGGCCTTCTGGGGTGCGAATCTCCACAAGATCCCCAGCGGCGGTTGGTTCCCCCTGGTCGTGGCCGGGATCCTGTTCGTGGTCATGACCACCTGGCGGTCCGGACGGCGGGTGCTGGAACGCCTCATGAAGGAGCGGACGATGCCCATCGACCAGTTCCTCAAGAGCATCGAGCGGGACGGCCCCATGCGGGTCCCCGGGCTGGCGGTGTACATGCACGGCAACCCGGGCGTGATTCCCCCGGCCCTCCTCCACAACCTCAAGCACAACCGGGTCCTGCACGAGCGGGTGCTCCTCCTGAGCGTGCGGGTGCACGACGTCCCGAGGATAGGACGGGAGGACCGGATCGAGGTGGAGGAGGTGGGCAACGGGATCATGCGGGCGACGGCCCACTACGGGTTCGCCCAGGACGTGCACGTGCCGGCGGCGCTGGCGCTGGCCAACCGGGAAGGGCTCCTGGAATTCAAGCCCATGGAGACGACCTACGTCCTGGGACGGGAGCACCTCATCGCAGACCCGAAGCCCCCGATGAACATCTGGCGGGCTCGACTCTTCGCGGTGCTGTCCCGGAACGCCACCGGGGCCACGACCTTCTTCCACCTCCCCCCGAACCGGGTGGTGGAGATGGGGTCGCAGGTGAAGATCTGATCTCTCCGGGGCCGTCGCGGGAGTGTCAGGCGGCCCCCTCCCCCTCCACCAGCCCCTCCATCACCGTCCGCAGCCAGCGGAGCCGGCCCTTGGGGACCTCGTGGCGGAGCACCCCGTCGCGGCGGAAGCCCCGGGCCAGGGCCACGCCGCGCCAGCCCAGGGCCACCAGGCCGTCGTCTCCCGGGTCCGGCAGGGTGCGTCCCTCCAGGAGCCGGACCCACCGGTCGGCAGACAGATCCACCCGCCGTGGCACCGCCCCGCCGAG
The DNA here is from genome assembly GCA_037382905.1 of Gemmatimonadota bacterium. GTDB lineage: Bacteria > Gemmatimonadota > Gemmatimonadetes > Longimicrobiales > Gaopeijiaceae > Gaopeijia. The sequence goes on from JARRPL010000127.1 coordinate 4,140, forward strand.
CCAGCCCAGGAGGTCGTTGGTGGGACGCGGGGGGCCGTCCCCTCCCAGGTCGAAGGCCCGGAAGCCCACCGCCACCACCCGCCAGTGTCCCCCCTCCTTCCAGCGCTCGGCGGGCCAGTCCTCCAAGGTATGGGCCCAGAGGTTCGTGCCCCGGCGGATCCAGGAGAGGGGGGCCAGATCCTCCGCGTCGACGCCCACCTCCTGTTCCAGGAAGGCCTCGCCCCGGGCCAGGACCTCGGGGACGGACGGCGTCCCCTCCTGCGCTTCCTCCGGCGGTGGCTCGTCCAGGGGGAAGTCCTCCGGAACGGGAGTCCACCCCCGAAGCGGCTCCTGCTCCGCATCCGGTTACCGCCGCAGACGACACAGAAAGAGGCCCCCGGAATCCAGGTGGTGGGGGTAGATGCGGGCGGCCCCTACGAGCGAGGGGTGGAAGCGCTCGTCCCCCAGCGCAGCCAGCCCGGGCGCGTGAGGCACCGGCAGCACCAGCGGGTCCACCTGGACCGGGGCATCGTCCAGGACCCGGGTCAGGACCCCCTCGTTCTCCTCGGGACCGAAGGTGCAGGTCACGTAGAGGAGGGTCCCCCCGGGCCGGGTCAGCCGGATGGCACGGCGGAGCAGCTTCTCCTGGGCCTTGGTGACCTGCTTCGCCCACTTCCGCGAGTGACCCGGGATGCGGCCCCCCCGCTTCCGCAGCGTCCCTTCCGCCGAGCAGGGGACGTCCACCATGACCCGGTCGAAGGTCGCCTCCGTGGGGAATCGCCGCCCGTCTCCCGCCACCGTCATCACGTTGGTGTGCCCGAGTCGATACAGGTTGCCCAGCAGCGCCCGGATGCGGGTCTCGTTGACCTCCGACGCCACCACGGTGCCCCGGCCCGACATGAGCTCCGACAGGTGGGTGGTCTTGCCTCCGGGAGCGCTGCACAGATCCAGGACCCGCTCGCCGGGCTGCGGCGCCAGCAGCGGCGCCGCCCACCCCGTGGCCGTCTGCTGGATGTAGAAGAGGCCCATCCAATGCTCCAGCGTGTCCGAGACGGGTCGCCCCGAGGGCTCGGACTCCACGCGCAGGAAGGCCGGCTGGTGCGGTACGGGGGTCACGACGTACCCCTGGGTCTCGAGCCGTGCGGCCAGGGCGTCCCGGGAGATCCGGAGCGTGTTGGTCCGGAGTGTGGTGGGCTCGGGGCGCCGGATGGCCGTCTCGAAGGCCTCCCAGTCGTCGATGAAGGCGCGATAGCTCTCCAGCCGGCGCCTTCCGCGCTCCTCCCGCTTGGGGTCTCGGCGGCGACGACCCATCAACCCGGGCCCAGGCCGCCCTGGGAGCCCGGCACGGTCCAGGCCGGGAAGAAGTCCGTGAGGCCGTCGACGATGAACTCCACCGCCAACGCCGCCAGAATGAGCCCCATGAAGCGGGTGGCCACATTCATGCCCGCCGCCCCCAGAAACGAGGAGATGGGAACCGAGCCGGCCAGGATCGCCCAGATGCTGAGGCCCACCAGGGCCGCCGCCAGGAGGGTGAGGAGATGGCTCTCCAGCGTCGTATTGTTGACGGCCGCCAGGATCATCACCGAGATGGCTCCGGGCCCCGCCAGGAGGGGCATCCCCAGCGGGACGAAGGCCAGACTTCCCCAGTGACCCGGATCCTGCGAGTCCTCGGGTCGGTGTTTGGAGGGGGAGATCCGGGCCTGGAGCATGGACCAGCCCATGGCGAAGATGAGGATGCCTCCCGCCACCCGGAGCGACGGCAGCGAGATGCCGAAGAAGTTCAGGATGGCCTGCCCGGTGACGTAGGCGCCGGACAGGATGGCAAAGGCGGCGAACCCGGACGCCCGGGGGAGCTTCCGCCGCGCGTCCGCCGGGAGCGGTGCGGTCATGCCCACGTAGACGGGGATGGCCGCGAACGGATTCACGATGGAGAAGATGGCCACGAAGGCCACCAGGAACTGGGAGAGCACGGAATCCGGGGAGGAAAGGGGTGCGCAGAACAGCCTGGAAAGCTAGCCTTGCGGGTTCCGGGCCTCAACGGCCCGCTCCGCCCCCGCCACCCACGCCACGATCCGCGCCATGAGTCGATCCGGCCGCACCGCCCTGGCCTGTCCACGGGTCTTCGCCCCCCCACCGGAATCCGACCGGGGCCACGACCCGCGTCACAGGGTCCGCAGCGATCCGTGGGCCCACGCGGGTCCGGTTGGACGCGGGCGTTTCCGGAGATGCCGGATCCGGGGGGTCGTCCTGCTCCTGGCGCTGCCGGGGCTGGCGGGCCTCCCGTCCAGGGCAGCGGGCGTCCAGGCGGACGGTGCCGGCGAGGCGGTCCCCTGCGCGGTGGAGGACGGGGGGATCGTGGGGACCCCGGGAGATTTTCCCTGCGCCCATGTGGAGCTGCTGGCCTTCGTCCCCACGACCACCCTGGGCGGTGCCCCGGGAACCCTGGTGAACGACGTCTGGGGGTGGACCGACCCACGGACCGGTCGGGAGTACGCCCTGGTGGGACGGAGTGACGCCACCGTCTTCGTGGACGTGACGGAGCCTCGGGCGCCGGGAGTCCTGGGAGCCCTTCCCCTCACCGACGGGGCGACCCCCTCCCTCTGGCGCGACGTGAAGGTCTACCGAGACCACGCCTTCGTGGTGGCGGACGCGGCGGGAGATCACGGCGTCCAGGTGTTCGACCTGCGACAGCTCCGGGGGCTGGACCCGAACCCGGGGCGGACCTTCCGGCAGACAGCCCGTTACGACGGCGTCGCCTCGGCCCACAACATCGTCATCAACCAGGACACGGGCTTCGCCTACGTGGTGGGAGCCGGGATGGGGGGAACGACCTGCGGCGGCGGACTCCACATGATCGACGTCCGGGAGCCGTCGCGGCCCTCCTTCGTCGGCTGCTTCCAGGACCCGGCCACCGGACTGGCGGGAACCGGCTACTCCCACGACGCCCAGTGCGTCCTGTACCGGGGCCCGGACCCCGACCACCGGGGCAGCGAGATCTGCTTCGGCGCCAACGAGACGGCCCTCTCCATCGCCGACGTGACCGACAAGGCCCGGCCGGTAGCCGTGTCGAACGCCACCTACCCTGGGGCCGCCTACCTGCATCAGGGTTGGCTGAGCGACGACCACCGCTTCTTCTTCATGAACGACGAGGGGGATGAGTTGGGTGGGACCGTGCACCGGACCCGGACGCTGATCTGGGACGTGGAGGATCTGGACGATCCGGTGCTGCTCGCGGAGCACCTGGGGACCACGGGTGCCTCGGACCACAACCTCTACATACGAGGGTCGCTCATGTACCAGTCCAACTACCTGAGCGGCCTCCGCATCCTGGATGTCACCGACCCGGCCAATCCCGTGGAGGTGGGCTACCTCGACACCGTGCCCCAGGGGAACGACGGCCCGGGCATCGCCGGTGCGTGGAGCAACTACCCCTTCTTCGCGAGCGGCACGATCCTGGTCACCAGCATGCGGGAGGGGTTGTTCCTGCTGAAGAGACAGCGGCGGGACGCCGTTCTCTGAGGGTCAACCGCCGACGAGTCCGTTGACGAGCTCGGCGGACCAGGCCCGGTGGAAGCCCAGCAGGAGATACACGACGAGGGTATAGGCCACCACGGCGCCCGCCACCAGGCCCACGAGGATCGCGAGCTCGGCGGCGCGGCGATACCCCGCATTGCGGAGCCCGTTGGAGCGGGTGGCCAGGGGCGTGGCCAGGAGAAAGGCCACGAGACCCACGACGAGCGCGCCCCCGAGCACCCAGGGCACCGCCGCCGGGTCTCTCAGAAGGAGCCCGGCCACGAAGGCCCCCAGCACCGGTGGAATCAGCACATAGAGGATGCTCTTGGCCGGGCCGGCCCGCCGGGGCGCGGGCTGCACGC
>JARRPL010000128.1:0-9842 GCA_037382905.1 Gemmatimonadota bacterium
GGTGAGGTGAGGATGTACCGATGGTCCAAGGGGATGACGCCATGGGCAGGCGAAGACGCAGCGGGGGTGGGGCCGGTCGGCAGGGTTGGATGGGCGGCTGCTGGTCGGGGCCGGCCTGGGGGAAGCGGTCTACGCAGACCCGGTGCCCTGGTCGCCGGGCGGGGTCCGGTCGAAGGGCTCGCGGTCGGAGGCCGAGCCTGGTCACCGTGTTGGAAGCGGGTACCGTTTCCCGATACGGGCGATCGCAGGGGGAGAATTCCGGAGCCAGGTGCCAGGACACCGCACGGGTCGGGGGACGGGCAGGAACTGTTGTGCACGGGCGCACTCGCGGGTGATGGCGGCGCTGCTCGAGCACGCCTGGCTGTCAAGAAAAACACGCCGGCGCCGCGCCCCTGCACCACGATCAGGGGATCACCGTGGCCTGACGCGATCCAGAAATCCGCGGATGACGGGCGCGACGACGTCGGGGTTCTCGATCATGTAGTTGTGGTTGAGATCGTCGAGGACGACCACCTCCGCCTCCGGCACTGCGGCCCGGAGCGCCTCGCTCCCGCGGTCGAGGGACACGTCGTAGTACTCTCGCACCCACCGCAACGCCAGTTCGGTGGTGTCCTGCGGGATCCCGCGCGCCGCGTGGTCGGCGGCAAGTGCATTGCCCTGGTGCACCTGGATGGCGAGCACCGGCACATCCAGACCGTCGTACACGGCAGTCGAATCGTACCAGGCCAAGAACTTGTCCTCAGCGCGGGTCCCGATGGGTGGAAGCCACTCGTACATGCCGTCGGACCGTTCACGTAGACTGCCTCTCAGAACGCCGACCAGGACCTCGGTGGATGTCACGTTCATCGGCCCTTGGAGTCGTTCTGCTGCCACCTCGAGGCTGGGATACACGGAGTCCAGAGGCGGTGCGGGTGGCCACCGAGGAAGCCCTTCGGGCAACGGCACCGGTGCCCACACGGCGTTGGCGAACACGAGCGCACGCACCTGGTCCGGCCGCTTTCGCGCCAGCCTCGGAAGAACGAGTCCTGCGGCTGCCCACCCGACGACAACTGCCGGATCGTCCGTGAAGTGATCGATGAATTCCGACAGATCCTGAGCCAGGGTGTCGAGATCGAAGTCCAGCGAAGTGGTGTCCGACACACCATGCCACCGGAAGGTCGGGGCTACCACGCGGTACCGGTCCGTAAACCGGGCCGCCAGCGGGTCGTACACCTCCGCCGTCATGTAGAACCCCGGCACCAGAAGCATCAGGTCGCCGGTGCCTCCGTAGTCCCGGTAGTGCATGTCGAAGCCGCCGACGTCTACCCAGCCCGCCAACGGTTCGGGCTGTTGAGCATGGGCGGTGCCGTCGGTATTCGAACTTTCGGCGCACGCTCCGATCACGACGGCGATCATCACACCGAGGACCGTGTCCGTACGCCTGCCTCGCAGACGGACACGGGGATCTCGATTCGGGTCGCTCGACATGATTGCCCGGGGGCCGCACCCCGGCCTGCTCACCGGCTCCTCTCGACCACGGAGCGAATCATTTCGACCACCAGCGTGGGCGCATCTTCGTGGATGTTGTGAAAGCTCTCGGGTACGAGGACCTGGCGGCTCCACGTCGCGTGATCGAGGAACTCTTCCTGTATCCGTTGCCGGATCGCCATGGCCTCGGGTGACCCGGTGGTGTACCTCGGCTCCAGACGCTGAGCGGTCAGAACCACGGTCGGGACATCCGGTAGGGGGTACGCCTCGGGCAACGTCCCTCTGCGGAAGATCTGCCAGGCCACTCGGGCCTCGCCCGAACTGCCCCCATCCCCCGATTCCGCGATCTCCGACAGACCCGCCTCCATCTCCTCCCAGAAGGTCGGCGACACGACCGCCTGGTCGTAGTACTGACGCTCGTGGGAACTGTCGATCAGCACGAGCCCCGACATACGTGAGGGAAAGCGCGCAGCGAAGACCCGGGCGTACAACCCACCCAGGGAATGTCCCGCGAGGACGACCGGACCAGTGACCTCGAGGCCGTCGAGAAGCCCGACGAGTTCATCCGTGATGTGCACCGGCGTCCGAGGTGCCGGCGAGGGCTCCGACTCTCCGTAGCCCGCCCTCGAGTACGCGATCACCGTCGTGAACTCGGCGATCCGGTCGACCACGGGGGCCCACGTGTCCATGTCCAGCCCCAGGCCCGTCTCGAGGACGACGACCGGTGCGCCCGATCCGGACACCACGGCGTGCAGCGTGTGCGTGCCGACATCGACGAAGTGCTCCTCCTGTCCCAGCGCTCGCTCCGGTAGCACGAGGAACGCCATGAGCAGGGTCAGAACGACATTCACGAATCGAACCACGTCTCCTCCCCGGGGCTGCTGCCCCTGCGTTTCGGAACCCCCGGCCAACCCATTTGGAGCGGCGCCAGGTCTGGGCCATCCACCCCTCCGCTTCTGCAAGCCGTCTATTCAAGCTCGGCCCGGAGGATGTCCCTCAGCTCCCCCAGGGCTTGAACGACCTCGCCGATCCGGTCCACGGCGTTCACCGCAAGGAAGACCGAGCCGATGGCGAGGTGTTCGAATCGATCGTCCCGAATCATGCCCTCCAAGTCACCCTCCTGGGTGCGAAAGACCAGGTCGACTCCATCCCGTGCGAACTCCCTGGGGAGGAGACCTTGCCACCCGCCGTACTCCTGAAGCAGGTCGGAGAGCTGCGTGGTGGTGAGGTCGACGGCTGCGGCGTCCGCCAGGTCCAACTCCGCCAGCTTGGGAATCCTGGCCATCAGCGTCCGCGCCGTGGCGGGCAGCCGGGACCAGACGGCGGTTTCCCGAACGGCCTCGAGGCTGCCGTCCAGGAGGAGGAATTCGGGACCCTGGAAGAAGGCGATGGAAGCCGAATCGAGCATCTCCTGAGACGCCGACTCCGGAGAGCGGATCGCGAGAATCATCTCCGTCCGTTCTGCGATGATCCGGGATAGCCGTTCCCGCTCGCCTTCCAGGCCGGCGAGATTCTCCTCCACGTTCGTGATGAGCGCCGCGACTGCAGCCTCGTAGCTCGCGTCCTCCTGCCGTTCGGTCCACCACGCGTCCGCGCCCAGGGCGATGAGCACACCTGCGACGATGACCGCGACTTCGGCGAGGGCCCGGCCCAGGGTCGGTGCGGACAGGATGCGGGACGGTCGGGACATGAAGGCAGGATAAGAGGGAGCCCCCGGACGGGCCAATCGGGGGTCTGAAGCAGCCGAAGAAGATATTCGGCGCCCTGAGCGGATCGGCAGGCGCGGGACTGCGAAGGAGGCTACGGATGGGCGCCGGCCACCCGCGCCGCCGCCTTTGAACCAGACATGCCCATGTGCAAAAGTGGCCTGGGTGCTGTATGGTGGCCTGGGTCACCCCGTACTCGCTCAGGAGCAGCAGACATGCGCCGCACCCTCCCCGTCGCCCTGGCCGCGGTGTTCGCGGTCTCGGCCTGCCAGGACACCTCCTCCCCCGCGGGCCCAGAGACTGATCTGCCCATCGCGGAGGCTCCCGCCGCAGCTTCGCAGGCGGTGGACGTCATCGTCACCCTGAACCCGGACTTCGCCCCGGGCGGTCACCAGGCCAACCAGCAGGCCGCCGCCGCAGTGGCCCGAAGCCTGGGACTGAATCCCGTTCAAAGCTATGGCACGGCCCTGTATGGCTTCGCGGCGACGGTGCCGTCCGGACGAGTGACCGCCCTGGCCCGCGACCCCCGGGTGGCGGCGGTGGAGCTGGACCAGGTGGCGACCATCATTCCGAGGCCCGGCGTCGGCCCGGCACGGCCGCCGTGGGAGCGGGATGGCGGCGGTGGTGACGGCGAGACGGGCGGCCAGTCCACACCGTGGGGGATCACCCGGGTCAACGGCGGCGCGTCCGGGGCCTCCGGTACAGCGTGGATCATCGACTCGGGCATCGACCTGGACCACCCGGACCTGAATGTGAACGTGGCTCGAAGTGCCGATTTCACCGGGAGCCGCAAGGGGGCGGAAGACGAGAACGGCCACGGCACCCACGTGGCCGGGACGGTGGCCGCCATCGACAACGACATCGGGGTCGTCGGCGTCGCGGCCGGTGCGTCGGTGGTCGCTGTGCGGGTCCTGGACCGCCGCGGGTCGGGCTCCTATTCCGGAGTCATCGCGGGGGTGGACTACGTGGCGGCGAACGCATCCCAAGACGACGTGGCGAACATGAGTCTGGGCGGGGGCTTCAGTCAGGCCCTCAACGACGCGGTCACCGCGGCGGCGAGTTCGGTCACCTTCGTGCTGGCGGCCGGGAATGAGAGCACCGACGCAGGCACCCGGTCTCCCGCGAGCGCCAGCACCGGGTCCGGCGACAACATCCACACGGTCTCGGCGTTCCGGGAGGGCGACTCGTGGGCCTCGTTCTCGAACTTCGGAAACCCGCCGGTGGATTACGCGGCCCCGGGAGTCGGCGTCGAGTCGACGTACAAGGATGGCGGGTACAGCACCCTCAACGGCACCTCCATGGCCGCCCCTCACGTGGCCGGTCTCGTTCTGCTGGGTACCATCCGTACGGACGGCATCGTCAGCGGCGATCCGGACGGGGCGCCGGACCCCATCGCGGTGCACTAATGCGGGCCGGGGTGTCCCTTGCCGGAATCCTCGTCCCTTTCGGCCGGCAGTCACGCCGTGAACAGGCTCCTCGTCGCGCTCAGGCAGCGAAAGGTGTTCGGCGCCCTCGGGGCCTATCTGGCCGGCGCGCTGACCACCCTCCTGGCGGTGGCCGAGTTGTACGACGACTTCGGGCTCCCCGACGGGACGCCCCGCGCCGTGGCGGGACTTCTGGCGGCCGGCATCCCTCTCGTCGCGGTTCTGGCGTGGAGGTACGACCTGCGGAGGGACGGCGCCTCGCTCACGAAGGCGGACACGGACGCCCCGGCGCCGCAGGGGCCGGGGACCGGTGCCCGCGGTCCACCCTCCATCGTGGTCCTCCCCTTCGACAACATCTCCCCCGACCCGACCGACGCGTATCTCGCGGAGGGCCTCACGGAGGAAATCACCGCGAGCCTCTGCGCTCTCCACGACCTGCGGGTCACCTCGCGTACCTCCGCGACGGTGCTCAAGCAGGCCGGGAAGGACACCCGGGCCATCGGCGCCGAGCTCGACGTGGGCTACGTGCTCGAGGGAAGCGTGCGGAAGGTGGGGGAGGCGCTGAGGATCACCGCCCAGCTCATCCGGGCGGCCACGGACGAGCACCTCTGGTCGGAACGCTACGACGGGACGCTGGCGGACGTGTTCGGGATGCAGGAGGAGGTCGCGAGCTCCATCGTCCGGATCCTCGAGGTCCACCTCGAGCCCGCCGAGGCCCGGCGCCTGCGGGCCCGCCCCATGGACGACCTCCAGGCCTACGAGTCGTACCTTCGGGCTCGCGAGGCCGCACGCCTCGGTCCCATCGAGGATCTCGAGGTCGCCCTGTCACACCTCGAGGAGGCCCGGGAGCGGGTGGGCGAGAATGCAGTCGTGTTGGCGGGCATCGGGTACGTGTACTCGCAGTTCGCGAACATGGACGCGCAGGACCGTGACTACGTCGCCCTCGCGGAAGAACACGCCCGGAAGGCCCTCGCCATCGACCCGGACGACCCCGAGGCCCACATGGTCCTGGGGTTCCTCTACCAGGAAGGTCTGCAGGACCTGGACCTGTCGCTGCACCATCTGGAGCGATCGCTGGCGCTGAAGCCCGACGATCCCCATGCGCTGACCTGGTGGACCATCGCCCTGTCCCTCGCCGGACGGAACGAGGAGATGGCCGCCGCCGCGGCCCGTCTCCGGGAGGTCGATCCCCTGAACCCCCTGTCGAAGGCGATGCGGGGCTATGTACGCCTGGTTCAGGGTGAACTGGAAGGGAGCGTAGAGGATATGGAGGCGTGGCATCGCGCGTCTCCGCACGGCTCACCGGCGAGTGTGAACCACGCATTCGCCCTCGCACAGTCGGGGCGGAGATCCGAGGCAGAGGCCATTCTCCGGGAGGAGTTCGCCGGCGACGCCCGGGGACCGGTGGCCGACCTTGCGCGGCTCTTGTCCGCAGCGCTGGTTCGGGACCTGGACACCATGGCGGCCATCGCCAATATGGACGCCGGTTCCAAGATGGCTCGCGATCTCCAGGCGACGTTTTGGACGGCCTCGCTGTACGCCCTGGCCGGGTCCCCGACGGAGACGCTCCGATGGCTTCGACTCTGCGTAGCGAACGGCTTCCGAAACTACCCCTGGGCCGCCGAGAACGACGCCTGGCTGTCCCGCTACCGCGGCGATCCCGAGTTCGAAGTCGTGTTCGACGAGATGCGTCGCGCGTAATTGAGCCGCCCCCGGGCGGTGTCGACGGAGCGACCCGCTCCCACCAGTTGCGCCTCACGGCCCGGAAGCGCCACTCTCCCAGCCGACCGTCCCGTCCTCGCAGTTGGAGCAACACCATGCGCACCCTCTCCATGATCGTCCTCCTCGGTGCGCTGGCGGCCTGCGCCGATCCCCCGCCGCCCGCCGCGACGCCCGACCTGGACGCCATCCGGGATACGGTTCTGGAGCTGGAGAACCAGATGAACCTGGCGGTGGACGCCACGGATTGCGGGCTGCCCGAGGTCGGGGACCTCGATCCACTCTTCGTGGGGAACGGCAGCGTGGTGCGGACCCGCTCCGAGCTCGGCGAGATGTGCGAGGCGATGGTGGCCCCCCGGACGGGCGCCGTCTTCGACGCCGACCGGATCACGGCCCACGTACTCTCCCCCGAGTCCGCCCTGGTGGTTCGCGAGGGCAACTACACGATCCACTACAAGGAGCGGGAGTCCGAGACCGTCTACCTGGTGATGAGCACCGTGTGGCAACGGGGTTCCGAGGGGTGGAAGATGGTCCACCTCCACGAGTCGACCCCGCTTCAGCCAGCCGGCGATTGACTGCATAACCGGCGGCTGGGGAGGCTCGGGAAGACCTCCGCAGGAGTCTTCCGCGTCCGTGTGATCATCCCTTGGGCCCTCCCGGGTGCCTACAGGGCCGGGCGAGGTCAGGCCGGCGGAACCGGGCTGGACCTGCGATCCAGGAGCCGCGCCGCGACCGCGGCGGCGCCGAGGGTCCCGGCGTGATCCCCGAGCGTCCCCGGGACGATGCGGATCCCCTCGGCGCCCTCCTGCTGGAGGAACCCCTTTCGGGCCCTCCGGGCGATGGGATCCACGAAACGCCCTCCCAGGCGCTCCACGAGCCCCCCGCCGAAGACCACGACCTCGGGGTCGACGGCGTTGACCAGGTCGGCCACGAGGACGGCGAGGTGGCCCTGGACCTCGCCAAGGACCTCCATCATAAGGGGGTCGCCCCGATCCAGCGCCGCCTCGATGACGCTGCTGGACATCCGGGTCTTTCCATTGGCGGCCATGATCTCCGGAACGGCGCTGTCCCGCCCCTCCGCCATCCGTTCCCGGAGGATCTCCTCCATGGCCGTCCGGCTGGCGTAGGCCTCGAAGCACCCACGACGGCCGCATCCGCACCTCCGCCCCCCCGGGATCGCGATCAGGTGACCGAACTCGCCCGCCGCACCCCGGCCCCCGCGGACGGGCTTCCCGTCCACGATCAGGGCGCCCCCTACCCCGGTCCCCACGAAGACGGCGGCCATGTGCCGGCTCCCCTTCCCGGCGCCGTGCAGGTGCTCGCCGATGGCGCCGACGGTCACGTCGTTGTCCACGACCACGGGGAGGTTCAGCAGCTTGGACAGGTCCCGACCCAGCGGAACATTCGACCACCCCAGATTGGGGGCCTTCCGGACCACACCCGACTCCTGGTCCACGGCCCCCGGAGCCCCGACACACACGCCCACGAGGGGACCGTCTTCGTCGACGCCCGCACGGAGTTCGTCCACCAGCTCGGCGATCTGCCGGAGGATCGCGTCGGTCCCTCCGTCCAGCGGCGTCTTGCTTCCGGCTTCGGCCAGGACCCGACCGCCCTGGACGGCTGCGGCGTGGATGCTCGTGCCCCCGAGGTCGACCCCCGCGAAGATCGGGGCGGACCCCCGAGGTCGACCCCCGCGAAGATCGGGGCGGAGTTCTGCGGGGGTGGGGGCGCTGGATTCATGGAGGGCCGGGCGTAGGGGTCAGGGGTATCGAGACGGGTCGTAGCCGAGGCTCGCACTTCTCGCAGCGGGCGATCCGCAGGGTCGGTATCGAGCGGGGCGATAGGCAAGGATATCATGGAGCCCGCGGAGCTGCCGGAGAAGGTCCACCCGGCCTCGGGCCGGGGATCCCCACACCGGCGGACCGCGGCGCCCGCCGCCGTCCCAGGGGCCCTGAATCCTCCATCCCCGCCGCGCCGTAGGATTGCATCGCGACCCCGCGTCGGTCGTTGGACCGACAGGCTTCCCTTCGGAGTGGCAGTCGATATGTCCGGCAGGAGCGTCGTCCTGGGGAGGTGGCCCTCGGGGCCACCCTCCACCCCTCACCGGCGACGGGTCAGCAGCCGGAATCCGTCCGGGGCGGCTCCGGCTCCTTCCCCTCGCACCGGCTCGGCGAGTCGTCTGGCCGGCCAAGTACACCTCCGTTGGAGGCATCGGGGCAGGAGACCACTGCGCGAGAGCCGACCGGGTGCTCTCAGGTAGAGGTCACCCGTTCCTCGCTAAGGAGTGGCAGGCATGCGCCGGATCCTTGCTCTGGCCCTGGCCGCGGTGTTCGGGGTCTCGGCCTGCCAGGACAGCTCGTCCCCCGCAGGCCCTGAGGCTGACCTGCCCACCGCCGAAGCTACCGCGGCAGCCTCGCAGACTGTGGACGTCATCGTCACGCTGGACGCGGATTTCGCGCCGGGCGCTCACGAAGCAAACCGGCGGGCCGCCGCCGCGGTGGCCCGGAGTCTGGGGCTGAATCCCGCCCGAACCTATGGCACAGCCCTGTCTGGTTTCGCCGCTTCGGTGCCCTCCGGACGCCTGAACGCGCTGGCGCGGGACCCCCGGATAGCGGCAGTGGAGCTCGACCAGGTGGCCATGATCATTCCCCGGCCCGGGGTCTCGAATACGGCCTGGATCATCGACTCCGGAGTCGACCTGGACCACCCGGATCCGATCGTGGACGTCGCTCGAAGTGCGGATTTCAACGGGAGCCGCAACGGAGCTGAAGCCGAGATCGGCACGGTACCCATGTCGCCGGGACGGTGGCCGCCATCGATAACGACATCGGCGTCATCAGTGTCGCTTCCGGCGCATCGGTGATTGCCTTACGGGTACTGGACCGTCGAGGTTCGGGCTCCGATTCCGGAGTCATCGCCGGTGTCGACTACGTGGCAGAGAACGGATCCTCCGGCGAAGTCGCGAACATGAGCCTGGGCGGCGGCTTCAGTCAGGCCCTCAATGACGCAGTCGTCACGGCGGCAAGGTCGGTCACCTTCGTGCTGGCCGCCGGAAATGAGAGCACCGACGCAGGAACCCAATCCCCGGCAAGCGCGAGCACCGGGTCCGGCGACAACGTCCACACGGTTTCGGCGTTCGGGGAGGGTGACTCGTGGGCCTCGTTCTCCAACTTCGGAAACCCACGGGTGGATTACGCAGCGCCGGGGGTCGGCGTCGAGTCGACGCACAAAGATGGCGGGTACAGGAGCCTCAACGGCAATTCCATGGCTGCCCCCCACGTGGCCGGTCTCGCGCTGCTGGGTGTCATCCGCACGGACGGCACCGTCAGCGGAGATCCGGACGGAAACCCGGACCCGATCGCCGTCAACTAGACCTCCGGAACGCCCGCGAGCCGTCGGCCATCCTCGACTCCGCCCCCTGGCATCGTAGCGGGGGGGCGGACTTCCGCCGTGTGCGCCGCGAGGGTCTGGATTCGGCTCGGGAACCACCGCCCACTTCGAGCGGACTCCAGGTCGCCCCCCCTCA
>JARRPL010000129.1:0-23674 GCA_037382905.1 Gemmatimonadota bacterium
CCCCCACTGCGGACCCGTCGCCGCCTTCCCGCGCTCCCCCTTCGGGAGACCAGAGTCCGAAGTGAACCGGAGCCGGATGGTGGTCGAACGCGTCGGTGACGGCCCATCGGCCTTCGCCGTCGCGGCGGATGATCCAATGGCGTTCCGAAGCGTGCCGAGGCGACATCCCGACGCCCACCACCAGGTCCGGACCGATGTAGACCGGAGTGGTGACACGGCCGTCGTCGAGCCCGGCCAGGCTGTCCAGCAGCACGAGGGCCGGTGCACCCGGGCGTGCGTCGTCTCCGCAGCCCCAGAGGGTCGCGAGGAGGAAACCGGCGGTAACGGGCGAGGGACGTCGGCGTCGCATGGGGCGGCACGAGGGGGAACGGGCGTACTCTTCCACGCTCGGGACGCCGCCGCGGCCAGGTCAATGCTCTTCTGTCGCCACCGGTCGGCCCCTCGGGACCGTCCCCGGCGACTGCGCCGTGGATGCTAGCGGGAGAGCATCGGGCCCAGCGGTCTTCCGCCCAGAAGGTGGAGGTGGAGGTGGTAGACCTCCTGCCCGCCGTGGTCCCGGCAGTTGACGATGAGACGGTAGCCGTCTTCTGCGATCCCTTCGCGGCGGGCGAGCTCGGTGGCGACGCGCATCATGCGGCCCAGCACCGCTTCGTCGTCGCTCGCCACGTCGTCCAACGTGGGGATCGTCCGGTTCGGGACCACCAGGATGTGGGTGGGCGCCTGGGGGCTGATGTCTCGAAAGGCGGTGACGAGGTCGTCCTGGTGGACGATGTCGGCGGGGATCTCGCCCTGGACGATCTTGCCGAAGACGGTGTCCTGGCTCATGACGCGGCTTCCTCCAGCTCGGGGAGAGTGGGGTCGGTGCCGACCCCGGACGCGGCGCAAGCTGGGACACTCTCGGGATCCAGGCCATCCCTTCAGTGATATCGACAATCCATTATCATTAACGCATGACCCGGCGCCGCACACAACAACGAAAGGCCATCCGCAGCGCCTTCACGCAGGCGGGACGCCCCCTCTCTCCCGAAGAGGTGCTGGAGCTCGCAAGGGCCCACGTCCCCTCCCTGGGACAGGCCACGGTGTACCGCAACGTGGGACGTCTGGTGGAGGAGGGTTGGCTCACCGAGGTCTCCCTTCCCGGGGAGAGCACCCGTTACGAGGCAGCGTCCCTCCCGCACCACCACCATTTTCTGTGCAGAGGATGTGGCCGGGCCTTCGACATCCCGGCGTGCCCCGGCGAGATGGAGGAGCTGGCCCCCCGGGGATTCGTGGCCGAGTCCCACGAGGTGGTGCTGTACGGCCGCTGCCCCGGGTGCCAGTGACGCCCCTGGCCTTTCTGGCGCTGGCGTCCGGGACCCTCCTCGTCGGTCCCGTGGCCTTCTTCTTCCTTCGCCGTAGACGGGGCCCGTTCTGCTTCCTGGACGGCTTCGTCATGGTGGCGGTCCCGGGGCTCGTCTTCTTCCACGTGGTCCCGGAGGCGGTGGCCCATCGGGACCTGGCGCTGGGGTTTGCGCTGGCGGCGGGGCTGGCGGCCCCGGGTACGCTGGAGCGTCTGACCCGGGACGTGGCGGGCCGCACGGACCAGCTGGCCCTGGTTCTCGGGATCTCGGGGCTGGCCGTCCACGCCCTCCTGGAAGGAGCCGCCCTCACGCCTCTCTCGGGCCTGGGCGATCTCGGGCTCGGGCTCGCGGTGGCGCTCCACCGGATTCCGGTGGGGTTGGCGGTCTGGTGGCTCGTGCGTGAGCGGGCCGGCGATCGAGCCGCCCTGGCGGCGGTTCTGGGCGTCGTGGCCATCAGCGCGGTGGGCTTCGCGGGTGGGGGCCCGTTGGTGGGGCTCGTGAGCGGCGGCGCGGTGGAGCTCTATCAGGCCTTCGTGGGCGGAACGCTGGTCCACGTGGCGTTCCATCAGATCGGTGGGCACCACGCCTCGGGCCCCGGGCGCCTGGATACGGCGCTGGAGGGGATGGGAGCCCTGGCGGCGGTGTTGCTTCTGGCGGCTCTGACGGGGGTCGACGCGGGGGGCGGGGAGGGGGGCGCCGGAGCCCTGGTGCGGCGCTTCGGAGCCCTGACCGCCCGGAGCGCCCCGGCGCTTCTGGTGGCCTGGGTGGGGACGGCGGTGCTTCGCCTTTGGCTCCCGGACCCGAACCGCCTGCCGTCGAACCGGGGGCCCGCTGCCCTCCTCGAGGCCGTCGGCCTGGGACTCCTGGATCGGCGTCGGGTGATCCCTCCGTCGGCTGGGCGGGGGGTGGCGGGCCCGGGGGTTGGTGGGGGTCCGGCCGTGGCGTCGGTCGCCGCCTCCGCCGGGATGGGGTTGGACGCCGCCCTCCTGTCCCTGCCTCTCCTGGGGGGTGCCCTGGCCGGGGTGCGGGTCACGGCGGTGGCCGCGGTGGCCGTGCTCGCGGGGTGGTGGGCAGGCCGGAGGGGACCCGCCCTGGCCTCGGACCCGCCCTCGTCGGTGCCGGTGGAGGCGGGGCGGGGGCTTCGGTCGCACCTTCGAGACGCGGTGGATCAGGGAGCGCCGCCGGTCCTGGCGGGACTCCCTCCGTTCCGACTCTCGCCGGCGGCTCTCACCCCGGTGTCGGCGGTGCTCCTGGCCGGGGGATTCTCACCCGGGGCGGTCCTGGCCCTCCTGCTCACCGGGCCGCTGGCAGGTCCGGTATCCGGTCGATCCGCCACCCACCGGCGGGGCCCCGGCACGGCGTGGGGTCCGACGGCGGGCGTCGTGGGCGCGGCCATTCTGCTCGGGCTGGGATTGGATCGGGCCCTGGGACGGTTGCCGTTGCCGGGCCCCTCGCTGGACGAGCTGGTAGCCGGGGCTGTCGGTACCCCCCGGCTCACGGCCGTCGCGCTCTTGAGCCTCCTGGTCCTGGGGTCCCTGATCCGACGAGGCGTTCGACGGTTCTTCCGGGGGATGGGGACGGGCACGCCCGCCCACCATCCCCACACGCACCCCCACGACGTCGCCGTCGGATCCCTGGAGTGATTCCGGCGCCGGCCCCCGGGCCTGTCAGCCGAAGAGACGCTCCAGGAGCGTGTTCAGGAACACCCCGTCCGGGTCCATCTCACGACGGATCTCCACGAAGCGGGCATGGTTGTCCCCGTACATCTCCTCCAGCTGCTGGCGGGTGAGGTTGTAGTGCTTGCCCCAGTGGGGGCGTCCCCCCAGCTCCCGGAAGATCGGCTCGATCTGCTCGAACAGCTCCATGGCGTTGTTCAGCGACGACACACCGATGTAGCAGACGTCCTCCCCTTGCGTGGGGCTCAGAAGGTCGTCGTCCCCCGCCACGTAACGCACTTCGCATCCCAGGTTCAGCTTGACCGAGCCCTCTGCGAAGATGCGGTCGATGGCTCGAAGCGCCTCCTCGCCGTGGGCGGCGGGCACGGCGTACTCCAGCTCCCGGTGGAAGACGGGGAGCAGGGGAAGGGTCAGCATCTTCTCGTAT
The DNA here is from genome assembly GCA_037382905.1 of Gemmatimonadota bacterium. Classification (GTDB taxonomy): domain Bacteria; phylum Gemmatimonadota; class Gemmatimonadetes; order Longimicrobiales; family Gaopeijiaceae; genus Gaopeijia. The sequence continues at coordinate 3,444 of JARRPL010000129.1, forward strand.
CCCCCGCTCCGATGCAGGATTCGCTGGAACCCGCTCCGCTTGACCTCGTCCTCAGCGCCTCGCCCAGACGCTGACCGTCCATGGGGATGGTCTCCTGCGGACCGAGGTTGAGCTTTCCAAGGATCGCATCCCCCAGGTCCGGCACCCCCTCCAGCGACCCCCGGCCCGAGCCCGCCTTGTTCTTGGTGACGACGATGGCCTTGCTCCGAGGCAGGAAGGGCATCATCCACCACATGAGCGCCCGCTCGTTCTCCTGGGCCAGGGAGAAGAGTTGCTGGACGCCATCCTCGAAGTCGCAGAGGTAGGCGTCGTAGTCGACCTTGTAGTCGTCCACCGCCTCCAGCGTGACGGTGGTGAGGACGCCAAGCAGTCCGAGGGACAGGCGCGCCGCTCCCAGCAGCTCCGGCGTGGTCTCGTCGAAGGCCTGGAAACGCCCGCGGCCGTCGATGAATCGCACCGCCTTCACCTGGGTGGGCATGCTGGCGTACCGGAGCCCGGTGCCGTGGGTGCCGGTGGAGACGGCGCCGGCGATGGACTGCTCGGTGACGGTGCCCATGTTCGCCAGGGCCAGCCCCTTCCGCTTGAGCTTGGGGATGAGCTGCTTCAACCGGATCCCCGCCGACACCGTGACCCGCTTCCCGTCGACGCTCATCTGCGGCCGCCCCAGGTTGGGCAGCACCAGGTTGTCCAGGCTGAGGAGGGTGCCCCGGGTGGTGAGGATCTGGGAGAAGGAGTGACCGGCTCCCTGTGTGCGGATGGGCGTGGAGCCCTCGGCGGCCAGGATGATCTCCCGGATCTCCGACTCCCGTCGTGGTTCGATGTAGCGGCCCGGAGTGAACTGCACCGTGCGGGACCAGTTCTGGAAGAGGTGGCCCTTCCGGGCCCGACCGAAGGCCAGGTCCGGGGGGACGCCCCGGCGCCCGTTCTTCAACGGGGCGAAGCCGAGACCGCTCACCACGTAATCCCGATTGTCCAGCACGTCGGTGCTGAGGATGTTGACACCCGCCTCGACGCACACGTCCCACGCGTCCCGAGTCACCAGGTTGTAGCCTCGGACGATGAAGCCCTTGAGGCGGGTCCATCGCTCCAGCTCCGCCAGCGACGTCTGGTGGGTGACGAAGACGTTCACGAAGGGCTGATTGCCCTTGGTCGGCGCTCGCTTGGACCCGGCGGCGAAGTCGGCGAAGCACACCCGCTCCGCCGGCTCGTGGTTGGCGTAGGTCTTCTTGCGGTCCGCCTTGCCGGAGAGGCAAAGGATGACCTTGCCCCGGAGGTCCTTGAAGGTGGCCCATCCGCCGGCCCGGGCACCCCGGACGACGTCGGGGTGATCGCCCATGACGTCGCGGGGGCGGTACAGTCGCTCCTTGCCGAGGATGGAGATCAGGAGGTCGTCGAAGGCGTCGATGAAGTCCCGGTGCTCCCCGGGGCTGTTCTTCAGGTCCAGATGGATGGTGATGACGGGGTGGTTGGGATGGGCGTCGGCCCACGCCACCACCTCGCGCAGCGTGTCCTTGAGGAGGGGTCCCTCGGCCCCTTCGTCATGCTTGACGTGGAATTCGTTGAGCCCGGGAATCTGATGAAGGTCGAACTCGAGTCCCGGGACCGGTTCGATGGCGTCTCCGGTCCCACCCAGCTGCTCGCCGATGGACCATCGCCGCTTGTCCTTGATGCGGTCGATGGTGTTGTGGGAGGCCTTGAACGCGAACTGGTCGTAGCGGAGCTCCTCGAAGGTCATGGTCGACTCCACCCGAAAGGGGGCAGGGGATGCAGGAACCGCAGCGGTTGTGACGGGAGGAGAGGATATGCGCTGACCCGGACCGTGCGCAAAGAGCCTGGGATCCGTCAGGGCACGTCCGCTGCCAGCGCCTCCACCGGAAGCCCACCGTTCCGGGTGCGGAACAAGACCCGCGTCTCGAGCCCCAGCTGCCCGGCAAGGGCCGGGTCGGGGGAGAGGAGGACCAACCGCCCGCCGGACCAGCGCTCCCTGGCCAGGGCGCCCAGTCGGGCGTAGAGGTTCTGAAGCCGTCCCGTCTCTCCCACCCGACGGCCGTACGGAGGATTGGTCACCAGGAGGCCTTGAGGACCCTGGTCGGCGTCTCCCGCTGGTGCCAGCTCGGGAAAGGGTGCTCCGGTGAGAGGCGCCCGGAGCAGGGTGACGGCGCCCTCGACCCGGGCCCGCCGGGCGTTGGCGATGGCGGCCTCGATGGCTCCCGCATCCCGGTCGGAGCCCACGCAGGGGGGTGTGATCGAGGGTCCGGCGGGCCCTCGGGCCTCGAAGTCGCCCCGGAGAGCACGGTCCCGGCCCGCCGGATCCACACCGGGCCACCCCTCGAAGGTGAAGCGGCGAGTGACGCCCGGGGGGACGCCCCGAGCCCAGAGGGCGCCCTCGATCACCAGCGTCCCGGAGCCACAGAACGGGTCCATGAGGGGGGTGCGCCGGTCCCAGTCCGAGGCCAGGAGCAGGGCGGCGGCCAGGGTCTCCCGGAGCGGCGCTTTCGCCACCGCCTGCCGGTAGCCCCGTCGGTGGAGGTGCTCTCCCGATGCGTCGGCGGAAAGGGTCAGCCGATCCCGCAGGACCCGGGCCACGATCCGAAGGGGGGGCACCGCAGGCGGGGGGCGTGCCGGAGACCGTCCCCGCGACCATTCCTCCAGGCTCCGGCGCAGCCGTTCCTCCACGGCACCCGTGTGGTAGAGACGGGATTTGCGGGCGGTCACATCGAAGCTCACGCTGNNNNCCGGCCGGGACACGGTCCCAGGGCACACCCCGGGCTTTCCGTTCCAGCTCACCGAAGCTGCCCGCCTTGAACGCCGCGAGCCGGACCAGGACGCGGGACGCGGTCCGGAGGTGGAGGTTGAGCCGCCAGAGGGCGTCGGATCCGGCCCGGAGCGTGAAGCCTCCCGATTCAGAGACGGCGTCGACGAACCCCAGGCCCCGGAGCTCCCCTCCGGTGACTCCCTCCAGCCCCGGGGCCGTGGAGACGAAGACCTCCCAGCCTCCGTCCCCCACTCAGCCCTTCTTCGATTCCTTGAGGATGCCGTTCAGGACCATGGCCACCACGCTGACCACGAGGCTTCCCAGGAGCGCCGCCCAGAACCCGCTCACGGCCAGGGCGTCGGTCACTCCTGCGGTGAGCATGAAGAGAAGCGCGTTGATCACGAAGACGAACAGCCCCAGCGTCAGGAAGATCACGGGGAAGGACAGGGTCATGACGATGGGCTTGACCAGCGCGTTCACCACTCCGAAGAGGAGGGCCACCCAGAGGATGCCCATGGGCTCGTCGGTCAGGGTCACGCCCCCCACGAGCCGGGAAGCGACCCAGAGGGCGATGGCGTTGGCCAGTAGTCGGACGATGAAGTTGCGCATCGGGGGCTCCGGTGGGTTTCTTGCACGTCGGTTCTCCGGAGGGTAGCGCGTTTGTCCTCCGTACGGAATTCCCCCCTCGACCGCTTCAACGACGCTGCCATGAGATCCCTCCGCATCGCCGCCTGGCTCCTCGTCCCGATCTTCGCGTTGGCCCTTCAGCCGTCCGGCGGCGCCGCTCAGCTCCATGACCTGGTGCTCCGGGGTGGCCGGGTCATGGATCCGGCGTCGGGTCTCGACGCCGTGAGGGATGTGGGCATCACCGACGGGAGCATCCGGGCCGTCTCCGAGGCCCCGCTGGAGGGGCGCCAGGTGGTGGACGTGACGGGGCACGTGGTGGCGCCGGGGTTCGTGGACCTTCACGCTCACGGGCAGGATCCCGTGGCCAGCTCCTTCCAGGTGCGGGACGGCGTGACGACGGCGCTGGAACTGGAGTCCGGCGCCGGGCCCGTGGCGCCCTTCTACGCCGAGCGGGAGGGCGAGGCCCGGATCCACTTCGGCGCCACCGCCTCCCACGGTGGCGCCCGGCGACGGGTGATGGGGCCGGAACGGGAGCGGCTGTACGAGGCCGCGACGCCGACCCAGATCCGTGAGATCACCGATCTGCTCCGAGAGGAGATCCGGGCCGGTGCGCTGGGAATCGGGGTGGGGCTCCAGTACGTCCCTGGAGCCACCCGGGAGGAGATCCTCCGGGTCATGGAGGTGGCGGCCGAGACCGGCGTCCCCCTCTTCTGCCACGTGCGCTACGCCGGGGTCCGTGAGCCCACGGCAGCCATCCAGGCCGTCCAGGAGATGATCGCCGGCGCCGCGGCCACGGGAGCCAGCGTCCACGTGGTCCACATCGGCAGTACGGGCCTCACCTCGGTCCCCCTCCTCCTGGAGATCATCCAGGGAGCCCGGGACCGGGGAGTGGACATCACCACCGAGGTCTATCCGTACACCGCCGCGTCCACCGACATCCGGGCCGCCATCTTCGACGACGGGTGGAGGGACCGGTTGGACGCGGAGTATGAGGATATCGAGTGGATCGCCACGGGGGAGCGTCTCAGCGCGGACAACTGGGAGCGGTTCCGGGCCGAGGGTGGGCCCGTCATCGCCCACGTGATCCCGGAGGCGGCGGTGGAGGCGGCCCTGAGGATCCCGGGCGTGATCGTGGCGTCGGACGGCGTGCCCTTCACGAATGGCCGCACGCATCCCCGGGGGGTGGGGACCTTCGCCCGGGTCCTGGGACGGTACGTGCGGGAGCGGGGCACGCTGGGCCTCATGGATGCCCTGGGCCGAATGACCATCCTCCCGGCCCGGCGGCTGGAGGAAGCGGTCCCGGCCATGCGTTGGAAGGGCCGGATTCAGGTGGGCGCCGACGCGGACCTGACGATCTTCGACCCGGCCACCGTCCTGGACCGGGCCACCTTCGCCGAACCCGCCGTTCCCTCCCAGGGGATCGTCCACGTGCTGGTGGGAGGGACGTTCGTGGTGCGGGACGGGGAGCTGCTCGACGAGGTCCGGCCCGGCCAGCCCGTACGACGGGCCGTCATCGTCCCCTGAGGCCGGAGCCCGGGTGCGTCACCCCGGCCGCGACCGTAGGTTGCCGGGATCGGCCCCCCGGGGCCCCATCCCTCGCTTCTCGTCGATCGGCTTCATGACTCGAATTCTCCGCGTTGCGTCGGCCCTCCTGGTCCTGGCGGCCCCCTCCACCGGCGTCGCCCAGACGTTGGACTCGGCTCGGGTCGAACGTCTCAAGGAAGGGCTTCCCCTCGCGCCGGACCGGCTCATGGAGATGACGGCCACCGAGGGGTCGTGGATGTCGGTGGACGTGAGTCCCGACGGTCGGACGGTGCGCGTCCCCTCACCCGGGGGATGGGCTTCGACGCCATGCCCCGCTTCAGCCCCGACGGAGAGCGTGTGGTCTTCGTGTCGGATCGGGACGGCGGAGAGAACCTGTGGATCCTGTCGATGGACCTCACGGACACCACCCAGCTGACGCAGGGGAAGGGCGAGAGCTACCTGTCGCCGGAATGGACACCGGACGGGGACTACGTGGTTGCGACCAAGGGCTCGAAGCTCTGGATGTGGCACCGGGAGGGGGGAGGCGGGGTGCAGCTGGTGGAGGAGCCGGGCAACCTGCGTACGGTGGGGGCGGCCTTCGGCGCCGATGACCGCTTCATCTGGTTCTCCGGCCGGTATTCCCAGGGCTCCCTGTACAACAATGGCCTCGACCTCTATCAGCTCCACGTCTACGACCGGGACACCGGGGAGATCGCAGGCCGTTCCGATCGTTGGGGGAGCGGGATGCGTCCGACCCTCTCGCCCGACGGGCGCTGGCTCGTGTACGCGACCCGGCACGTGGCGGACACGGGCCTCCGCATCCGGGAGTTGGCCACCGGCGAGGAGCGGTGGCTCGCCTACCCGGTGCAGCGGGACGACCAGGAGTCCGGCTCGAGCCGGGACCTGTATCCCGGAATGGCCTTCACCCCTGACTCGGAGGCGGTGGTGGCCTTCTACGGCGGAGGCCTGTGGCGGATTCCCGTGGACGGCGGGGCCGCCTCGCCGATCCCCTTCCAGGCGGGGGTGGCCCTGCCGCTCGGGCCGGTGGTGGACTTCGACTACCCCATTCCGGACACCCCCACCTTCATGGCCAAGCAGATCCGGGATGCCGTCGCCTCGCCGGACGGGAGGCGGCTGGCCTTCACCGTCCTGAACGATCTCTACGTCATGGAGACCCCCGGCGGGACACCCCGGCGCCTCGCCGACGACCTCGATGCCGTGCTGCAGCACCCGACCTGGTCCCCGGATGGGGAGTGGATCGCCTTCGCTGCCTGGCACGACGACGAAGGCGGCCAGCTTTGGAGGGTCCCGTCGGTGGGCGGGTCGCCGATGCAGCTCACCACGGTGCCGGCCCTCTACACGCGGCCGAAGTGGTCTCCCGACGGGTCCCGGATCCTGGCGGAGCGGGGCACCGCCCGGGCGTACGAAGCCTCCATCCAGCGAGGGAATCTGGGGGAGCCCACCGACCTGATCTGGATTCCCGCCGACGGTGGGGAGGTCACGGTGGTGGCTCCCGCCTCCGGTCTCTCCAACTTCCACTTCACTTCGGACCCGGGGCGGATCTTCGCAAACGGGGAGGACGGACTGCTCTCCATGCGCTGGGACGGAACGGACCGGCGAGAGATCGTCAACGTCCGGGGGCGCACCTCTTCGGGTGGGAGCCAGGGGCAGGAGGCCAGCGCCATCTTCATGGCGCCGGACGGAGACCGGGCCCTGGCCCAGGTGGTGTACGACCTCTACGTCGTCACCGTCCCGCGCGTCGGCGGCGAGGTCCCGACCATCGACGTCGCGGACCCGGACCGTGCGAACTTCCCGGCCCTGAAGCTCACGGAGGTCGGTGCCCAGTTCCCGGTCTGGGGTGCCGACGGAGACACGGTCCACTGGTCCCTCGGCAACGCCCACGTGGTCTACGACCTGACCGCGGCCGAGGCCTTCGCCGACAGTCTGGAGGCGGCCCGGGAGGCCGCCGGGGATGCCCCCGACGCGGGTGACGAGGAGGAGGAGCGCGAGCCCGCCTACGAGCCCCGGGAGTTCCGTGTGCAGATTCCGGTGGAGCGGGACATTCCCCGGGGCGTGGTCGCCCTCACCGGCGCCCGTCTGGTGACGATGAACGGAGACGAGGTCATCGAGAGGGGCGACATCCTCATCCGGGACAATCGCATCGCCGCCGTGGGGCCGTCGGGGTCGTTGAGCCTCCCGGCCGACGCCACCGTCCTGGACATGACGGGGAAGACGATCCTTCCGGGCTACGTCGACACCCATGCCCACCTCCGGGCTGCCTACGGCTTCCACCGGGCCCAGCCCTGGGCCTACGCCGCCAACCTCGCCTTCGGGGTGACCACCACTCGAGACCCACAGACCGGCACCACCGACGTGCTGAGCTACGAGGACATGGTCCGGGCGGGCCGGATGCTGGGCCCCCGCATCTACTCCACGGGCCCGGGCGTCTTCAGCAGCGAGAACGTCCAGAGTCTGGATCACGCCCGGGACGTCATGCGGCGCTACGCGGAATACTACGACACCAAGACCATCAAGATGTACGGCGCCGGGAACCGGCAGCAGCGCCAGTGGATCATCGAGGCGGCTCGCGAGCTCGAGTTGATGCCCACGACGGAAGGTGGCCTGGACCTGATGCTGAATCTGACCATGGCCCAGGACGGCTACGCAGGGACCGAGCACAACCTCCCGGGGGTGCCCCTCTACGACGACGTGGTCCAGCTGGTGGCCCGCTCCCGGATGGCCACCACCCCCACGCTGCTGGTGACGTACGGGGGGCCCTGGGCCGAGAACTTCTTCTACGCCCGGGAGGACGTCCTGGGCGACGAGAAGCTCGTCCGCTTCACCCCGTTCGAAGATCTGCAACAGAGGGCGCTGCGGGATCCGGTGACAACGGGTGGTTCCGGGCCGACCAGTACCCCTTCCCCCTCATCGCCGACTTCGTGGACCGCGTTGCGGAGGCGGGGGGGCGCGGAGGCGTGGGAAGCCATGGCCAGCTCCAGGGTCTGGGCTACCACTGGGAGCTCTGGGCCATGGGTTCGGGACCCGATATGACGGCTCACGAGGCCCTTCGATTCGCCACCCTGCTGGGTGCCGAGTCGCTGGGGCTGGACCGGGACCTGGGCTCCATCGAGACCGGGAAGCTGGCGGACCTGGTGGTCCTGGATGCCAACCCTCTCGACGACCTCCGGGCCAGCACGGCGATCCACCGGGTGATCCTGAATGGCCGCATCTACGACGACGACACCCTCGACGAGGTCTGGCCCCGGCAGCGGACCGCCGGACCCTTCTACTGGCAGGACGAGGTGGCCGAACCCGCCCCCGCGGCGGGGATCCGCCGCTGAGGAGAACGACGACCATGACCGCCTCCGCCCCCTCCCCGGCCGACCAGGCGCTGATCGACCGATGGAGGGACGAACCGGCTCCGCTCCTCCCACTCCTCCACGCCTTCCACGACCGGGACGGGTACCTCTCGGACGACGCGATCCGGGCCGTCGCCGCCGGATTGGGCCTCCCGCTGGCGGACCTCTACGGAACCGTGACCTTCTACCACCACTTCGCCCGGGAGCCCGGGGGCCTGACGCAACCCAGGGTCTGTGACGGACCGGTCTGCCGGATGCGAGGAGCCGGGGAGGTCCTGGCGGCGTTGGAAGGTGCCACGCCCATGCCGTGCAGCGGTCGGTGCGACGAGCCGGTCCCGGTGCTTCGGGGTCACGAGACGTGGGTGGCCGACGCATCGGGGCATCGCCGCGCCCCGACCTCGCCGCTGCCCCCCCGGGTGGACGATGCCTCCCGGGCCGGGGCCGAGGAATGCGTATTCCGGCACATCCGGGGCCCGGACCGGGCGACGCTGGACGGGTACCGGGCCACCGGCGGCTACGAGGCGCTGGAACGGTCCCTCACCGGGATGACTCCCGAGACGCTCCTGGACGTGGTGGACGCCAGCGGGCTGGCCGGGAGGGGGGGCGCCGGCTTCTCGACGGGCCGCAAGTGGAGGGCCGTGAGGGAGGCGGAGGGGGGCCCAAAGACCGTGGTCTGCAATGCCGACGAAGGAGAGCCCGGCTGCTTCAAAGACCGGGCGCTCATGGATCACGACCCCCACGCGGTGCTGGAGGGGATGGCGCTGGCCTGCGTCGCCACCGGCGCCGCCCGGGGGTTCCTCTACCTGCGCTACGAGTACCCCGAGACCGAGGCGATCCTCGCCCGGGCCCTCTCGGAGGCGGAGGCGGCGGGGGTGCTGGGCGACGATGTCTTCGGGTCAGGCAGGGCGATTCACCTCTACCTTCGCCGTGGGGCAGGGGCGTACATCTGCGGGGAGGAGACCTCCCTTCTCAACTCCCTGGAGGGACGACACCCCTTCCCCCGGAATCGCCCGCCCTTCCCGGTGACCCACGGATACGAGGGCACGCCCACGGCGGTGAACAACGTGGAGACGCTGGCCTCCGTGCCCCCCCTCGTCCGCAAGGGCGCCGACTGGTACCGGGGTCTGGGACTCGGGGAGCAGGCCGGGACGAAGGTGATCTCCCTCTCCGGCGACATCGAGCGCCCCGGCAACTACGAGGTGCCCCTCGGGCTTCCCCTCCGGACCCTTCTGAACGAGTGGGCCGGGGGCGGGCGGGACGGTCTCGGGGTGCAGGCCGTCACCATGGCGGGACTCTCGGGCGGATTCCTGGCGGGGGACGACCTCGCGGTGACGCTGGACGAGCCCTCGATCCGGGCGAAGGACTCCTTCCTGGGAGCCGGGGGGATCATGGTCTTCGACGAGACCCGGGACATGGTTGAGGTGGCGCGCCAGGCCATGTCCTTCTTCGCCCACGAGTCGTGCGGCAAGTGCTTTCCCTGCCGTATCGGGACCAAGCGGCTGACCGAGCGACTGGCCGGTGATGCGGGTCCCGAGGATCTGGAAGCCTGGCTCGACGAAGTTTCGGACCTGAACCTCACCATGAAGAAGACGTCGGCGTGCGGGCTGGGGCAGGCCGCCCCGCTCATCGCCGAGAGTCTGATCCGTTACTTCCCGGAGCGCATCCGGGCCCACGTACTGGGATGAGCCGTCGTCCCGGCGGTCGACCCCGGAGATGGTCATGAGCGGCCTCATTCACCGCAACATGGGCATGGAGCTGGTGCGGGTCACCGAAGCCGCCGCCCTGGCCTGTGCTCCCCACATGGGGCGTGGGGACGGCAAGGCCGCGGACGCCGCCGCCACCGATGCCATGCGGGCCGTTCTGGCCCGGGTGGACATGGACGGCGTGGTCGTCATCGGGGAGGGAGAGAAGGATCAGGCGCCTCAGCTCTACAACGGCGAGGCCGTGGGGACGGGGGACGGACCGGCTCTGGACCTGGCCGTCGACCCTCTCGAAGGTACTCGCCTCCTGGCCGGCGGGCGGACCAACGCGGTAGCGGTGATCGCAGCCGCCCCCCGGCGAAGCCTCTGGAACCCGGGGGCGTCCTTCTACATGAGCAAGCTCGTGGTGGGTGCCGAGGCCCGGGACGCCATCGACATGGCCCTGACCCCCACCGAGAATCTGCACCGGGTGGCGGAAGCGTTGGGCCGGCCCACCAGGTCGCTGACGGTCTTCGTCCTGGACAAGCCTCGGCATCAGGCACTGATCCGGGAGATCCGGGCTACGGGCGCCCGGGTGTCGCTGCACACCGACGGCGACGTCATGGGTGCGCTTCTGGCGGTGGTGCCCGAGACGGGGGTGGACGTCCTCATGGGTACCGGGGGCACGCCGGAGGGCGTGATCGCCGCCGTGGCCGTCAAGGCCATGGGAGGAGGCATGCAGGGCCGTCGGGATCCACAGCTCCCGGAGGAGCGAGCGGCGCTTCGGGCCTCCGTCGAGGCCGCCGAGCTGGACCGGATCCTCGGTCTGGACGATCTGGTGACGGCGGAGGACGCCTTCTTCGCCGTCACCGCCGTGACCGACTCCCCCTTCCTGGAGGGCGTACGGTACGACGCCCGTCACTCCGGCGTGACCACCGAGAGTCTCACCATCCGGGCCGGCTCCGGTTCGGTTCGCTACATCCGGGGCGTCCACCGTCTGGACCCGGAGCACATCTTCGGCGGGCGGGACCCGGGGGACGCGGTGGAGGCCGCCACGTCGGGATAGGCTCTGGATCGCCGGCCGATTGCGGGATCCCCGGTCTCGTGCGTACTCATGTCCCGGTAGACATCCGAGAGTTCCTTGCGCTCCGTGTGATCCATGAGCAACGACGACCCCACCCTCCACCTCGACGGCTCCGAAGTCGCCTTCACCCCCGGCGAGACCCTGTTCCAGGTGGCGGCGCGCCACGGCAAGAACATTCCCACCCTCTGCTACGACGAACGGCTGGAGGCCTTTGGCGGGTGCCGGCTGTGCGTGGTGGAGCTGGAGGGCTTCCGCAATCCCGTGGCGTCGTGCACGACCCGGGCCCAGGCCGGGATGCGGGTCACCACCCGGAGCGGCGCGCTCGAGATGCACCGCCGGGTGCTCATGGAGCTGCTGGTGAGCGAGAACCGGGAGGTGGACGTGGATCCGCTCTCGGGGTACGCCTCACAGGAGATGGCCACCCTGGTGGACCGCTACGAGGCCAGGACGGGGCGCTTCCAGGGGGCCACCAGCGGCCGGTCCCGCCCCGATGACCCCAACCCCTTCATTCTCCGGGATTACGAGAACTGCATCTCCTGTTACCGGTGCGTCCGGGTGTGCGCGGAGCAGCAGGGCGACTACGCCATCTCCGTGAAGAACCGGGGCTTCGATACCCGGATCACCGTGGAGTTCGACGGACTCCTCAGGGAGTCGGCCTGCGTCTTCTGTGGCCAGTGCGTCCAGACCTGCCCCACGGGAGCGCTGGCGGACATCAAGGCGCTGGCCCGGAAGGACGTGCCCGGCGAGACCGAGAGGACCCGGACCATCTGCCCCTACTGCGGGGTGGGGTGCGCCGTGGACATGCTCACCCGGGACGACGTGGTCGTGGGGATCCAGCCCGCCATGGACGGCCCCGCGAACGAGGGTGCGCTGTGTGTGAAGGGTCAGTTCGCCTACGACTTCATCCAGCATCCGGACCGCTTGAAGACACCCTTCGTCCGGGACGAGGACGGGGAGCTCCGTCCCGCCACCTGGGACGAGGCGCTGGACAAGGCCGCCGCGGGCCTCCTGGAGGCGGTGGACCGCCACGGTCGCCACTCGCTGTACGCCGTGGCCTCGGGCCGGGCGCCCAACGAGGCCGCCTACCTGATGCAGAAGTTCGTGCGGGCGGGGCTCGGCACCAGCTACATCGACAACTGCAGTCGAGCCTGACACGCTCCCACAGTCGCCGGTCTGGCGGCAACGATCGGGCGGGGCGCCATGTCGAACCCGCTCCGGGACATGGAGAAGCCCGATGTGATCTTCTGCATCGGCACCAACATGACCGAGGCCCACCCGGTGGCGGCCACCCGGATCAAGAAGGCCGTTGCCCGGGGTGCGAAGCTCATCGTGGCGGACCCCCGGGTCATCGGGCTCGCCGAGCTCTCGGACCTCTTCCTGCAGCTCCGGGTCGGCTCGGACTCGGCCCTGCTTCTGGCCATGGCCCACGTCATCGCCCGGGAGGGGCTGGTGGACCCGGCCTTCATGGAGGCGCGCACCGTCCAGGGGGAGGACTTCCTGGAGCACGTGAAAGAGTTCACGCCGGAGTGGGCCGAAGGGATCACCGGGGTCGATGCCGCCCTGATCGAGGAGGCGGCCCTCCTGTACGGGAGGGCCGATCGGGGTGCCATCTATTACACGCTGGGGATCACCGAGCACATCTGCGGCGTCGACAACGTGCAGAGCCTCTGCAACCTCGCCCTCATGACCGGCAACATCGGCCGGGAGGGGACGGGCATCAATCCCATGCGGGGCCAGAACAACATCCAGGGTGCGGGCGACTGCGGGGCCATCCCCAACAACTATCCCGGCTTCCAGCCCGTCACGGACCCGGAGAACCAGGCCAGGTTCGAGGAGGCCTATGGGCGGCCCATCGACCTGGAGAAGGGGATCACCAAGGTTCGGGCTCTGAATCTGGCAGGGGACGCGATCCGGGCCATGTTCATCGACGGGGAGAACACGGTGGTCACCGATCCGGACCGGGCCCACTGCGAACACGCCCTCCGGAGCCTGGACTTCCTGGTGGTGGCGGACCTCTTCATGACCGAGACCGCGGCGCTGGCGGACGTGGTGTTTCCGGCGGCGGGATGGGGGGAGGTCGATGGCACCCAGACCAACACGGAGCGACGGGTGCAGCGCCTCAGGGCGGCGGTCCCGGCCCAGGGACAGGCGAAGCCTGATTGGTGGATCATCTCGGAGTTGGCCAAGCGCATGGGCTTCCAGGGCTTCGACTACGGCGGACCCCATCAGGTCTTCAACGAATTGTGCGAACTCAGCGGGATCTACCACGGACTCGATTGGGACCGGGTGGCGGAGGGGGAATATCAGTGGCCCGTCCCCTTCGAGGGCCACCCCGGGACACCGCGCCTGCACGAGGACGGATTCGTGAATGGTCGGGGCGTCTTCAAGCTCGTCCGCTACCGGGACCCGGCGGAGACGGTGGACGCAGAGTATCCCGTGTGGCTCACGACCGGTCGGCGGCTCCAGTCCTACCATTCCCGCACCCAGACGGGACGGGCCGCCGGAATGGACTACCTGCTGCCGGAGGAGCTGCTGGAGGTCCACCCCGAGGATGTGGAAGCCTGGGGCCTCACCGACGGCGGCTGGGCACGGATGGCGTCCCGACGGGGAGCGGTCCGCATCCGGGTCAAGGCCACGAACCGGTCCCCCCGGGGGACGGTCTTCGCGTCCTTCGCCTTCAACGACGTGCCGGTGAATCTCCTTACGGGCGCCGGATACGACCCCGCCACGGACACCGCCGAGCTCAAGGTCTGTCCCGTGAGAATCGAACCGGCCCGAGGCCCGGATTCGGGTCGCCAGGACGTGGCGGCGGACTGACTGGAGAGCGTCCCGGGACCGCTCGGACCCCCTGGGCGTTGCGGGAACCCGGAATCCCGGGACGGGTCCATGGCTCCATGGGAAAGCGACGCCCGGCCCGACCTTCCAGCAGCACCCCCCGCACCCTTCACGGTGCGGTGGTGGTGGCGGAGGTGGATCTCCACGGATTCACCGTGGAGCGGGCCGAAGCCCGGGTCGAGTCCTTCTTGCGGACGTGGTCGGTCCGGGAGCCCGGCGCCGTGGTGCGCATCATCACGGGACGGGGTGCCCGGTCCGACGGTCGGGCGGCGCTCCAGGACGCGATTCGTACGGCCCTCTCGGGGTGGGCCCGGGACTGGGTCGTGGACTGGTCCGTGGACCGGGGGGCCGGGGCGTACCTGGTGCGGTTGAGACGCTGACCGCCGGACCGTGACAAGCACCCCGGAGCGACCGTACTCTTCGGGTCTTCGACCCATCCGATCCAGGGAGCGCCTCCATGCATCGTCCAGCCTCCGCCCGTCTCGCCCTCCTCCTGGGGGCCCTTCTCGCCCTCCCTGCAACCAGCGCGGCGCAGACCGTCTCGGCCGACATCCAGCGGCAGGAGCAGATCACCGGCAAGCAGGTCCTGGACCACACCGTCTATGACACCTGGCGGAGCCTCGACGACGAGGCGATGACGCCGGACGGCCGGTGGCTGACCTTCCGCTATGTCCCGGGGGAGGGGGACGCCGAGCTGATCGTCCGGCGGACCGACGAGGATCGGGTCCATACCGTGTCCCGGGGCGGGGAGGCCACCTTCACCGACGACGGGTCCTGGGCCGTCTTCACCATCGTCCCGGCTCACGAGGCGGTCCGGGACGCTCGCCGGGACGAGGTGTCCGAGGACGAGATGCCCGTCGACACCCTGGGCCTCCTTCGTCTCGCCGGAGACACCGATGACCTCGTCCGGATCCCGGGTGTCACCTCCTTCCGGGTCCCGGACTCCGGCACCTGGGTGGCCTACACCCTGAAGCCGGAGGAGGAGGAGAGCGCCGGCGAGGAAGACGAGGAGCCGGAGCCCGCAGGAGAGGAGGAGGAAGAGGGAGAAGAGGAGGAGGAGAGGCCCGAACGTGGCGAAGGCCGGATCCTGGTGCTGCGGAACCTCGAGACCGGGGCCGAGGCGCGCTTCGAGGACGTTCGGGACTATCGCTTCACCGCCGACGGAGCGGCGCTCGCCTTCACCCGGGTGACCTCGGATGGGTCGGGGGACGGGGCCTACGTCGCGAGCACGGGAGGGGGCGACGTGAGGCCCCTCCACCAGGGGATGGGCCGCTACACGGGGCTGGTCACGGCCCCGGAAGGGGACGGGATCGCCTTCCTCACCGACGCCCCGGACTGGGCCGCCGACACCCCGGAGTTCAGCCTCATGGTGGCGCAGGCCGGCGAGGGCCCTGCCCGGGCCGTGGCCGCGACCGGAGCCGACGGAGTGCCCTCCGGGTGGGTGGTGAACGAAAACGGGGACCTGGAGTTCTCCCGGACGGGCCGCCGCCTCTTCTTCGGTACCGCGCCCCGCACCATGGAGGAGGCGGAAGACACACTCCTGGAGTCGGATCGGGTCGAGGTGGACGTCTGGAACTGGAAGGACCCGTACCTGCAGCCCATGCAGCTCGTCCAGCGGGAGGATGAGTTGGAGCGGGCCTACCGTTCGGTGGTCCACCTGGACGACGGGGACCGGGTGGTCCAGCTCGCCACCGAGGCGATGCCCGAGGTGACGCTGGCCGACGAGGGCGAGGGGGACTACGCGGTCGGCGCCAGCGACCTTGCCTACCGCCAGCTGGTCTCCTGGGATGGCAGCTACGAGGACGTCTACGCGGTGGACGTCCGGGATGGCAGCACCCGGATGGTCCGGGAGAAGATCCGGGGCGAGGGCGGCGACCCGGTGAACCTCTCCGCCGGAATCCCGCACCCCACCTGGGACGAGTTGGACGACCATCCCCAGGGACTGCCCCCGGAGGCCTTCCCGGTCTGGACGGAGGGGGACCGTGAGGTCGTGGTCGCGGACCGCTTCGACCTCTGGGTGGTCGACCCCGAGAGTGGTGAAGCCCGGAGCCTCACCGAGGGGACGGGCCGGGAGCAGGGGATCCAGTTCCGCTACCTGTCCGTCGACCCCGACGAGCGGGGGATGCCCCGGGACGAGGACATCCACCTGCGGGCCTTCCACACCACCACCAAGGCCTCGGGGATCTATCGGGACCGGGTGCAGGGGAGCGAGCCTCCCCGGCGCATCGTGTACGGCGACCGGGCCTACACGGCCCTCCGCAAGGCCGAGGACGCCGAGGTGTGGGTCCACTCCTGGAGCACCTTCCAGGACTACCCGGAGCTCTACGTCTCGGGCCCCTCCCTCCAGGACGCCCGGTGCATGTCGGTGACGAATCCGCAGCAGTCGGACTACTCCTGGGGGACCGCCGAGCTCACCGAGTGGACCTCCACCGACGGCACCCCCCTCCAGGGGATCCTCTACAAGCCCGAGGGCTTCGATCCGTCGCTGGAGTACCCGATGATGGTCTACTTCTACGAGCGCATGTCCGACGGGCTCCACCGGCACATCACGCCCTCTCCCGGAAGCTCGTCCATCAACTTCGCCTTCTACGTGAGCCGGGGATACGTCCTCTTCATCCCGGACATCCCCTACAAGATCGGGTGGCCCGGGGAGAGCGCCATGAACGCCGTGGTGCCCGGTGTCCTGGACATCCTGGACGAGGGGTACGTGGATCCGGCCCGGGTGGGTGTGCAGGGGCACTCCTGGGGCGGCTACCAGATCGCCTACATGGTGACCCGCACGAATCTCTTCGCTGCGGCGGAAGCGGGGGCGCCGGTGGCCAACATGACCAGCGCCTACGGGGGGATCCGCTGGGCGAGCGGGATGAGCCGGATGTTCCAGTACGAGCGCACCCAGAGCCGGATCGGCGGCACGCTCTGGGACGCCCAGCACCGCTACATCGAGAACTCGCCCCTGTTCATGGCCGACAAGGTGGAGACCCCGATCCTGATGATGCACAACGACGAGGACGGCGCGGTTCCGTGGTACCAGGGGATCGAGTTCTTCGTGGCGCTTCGGCGCCTGCAGAAGCCCGTCTGGCTCCTGAACTACAACGGCGAGGGGCACGGCCTGAGCGAGCGGGCCAACCGCAAGGACTGGTCGATCCGGATGCAGCAGTTCTTCGACCACTTCCTCATGGACGCTCCTCCCCCGGTCTGGCTGGATCAGGGGGTGCCCGCCACCCTCAAGGGACGAACGCTGGGGCTGGAACTCGTGGCACCCGGGCGCCGGGTGTCCCAGGAGGAGGGAGGGGCGCGATGACGGGACGGCTCCGGGAGCCGCGTCCTCCACGGGGGTACGATCCCCTTTCTCACCGACTTCGCGGACGGTCGGAGGGGACGGGTCGAGGAGCGCACGGCCCGGAATGATCGGATCACCCTCCGGACCGTCGGCGCCGGGGAAGGGGAGTGCCGGCGGGAGCCCGGCAGGCGAGGACCGGGGCCGGCGACCCTCCATCCTCGTCTGGGGCGCCGGTGCCATCGGCGGATCCATCGGAGCCTCCCTGGTCCGGTCGGGTCGGGAGGTTCTCTTCGTGGATCGGGATGAATCCCATGTCCGGGCCATGAAGCGCTCCGGCCTGCGGATCACCGGTCCGGTGGATGCCTTCACCGTGGAGGTGGAGGCGGTGACGCCGGACCGGGTGCAGGGTCGCTTCGACCTCTGTCTCCTCTGCGTGAAGTC
Source organism: Gemmatimonadota bacterium (assembly GCA_037382905.1). Classification (GTDB taxonomy): domain Bacteria; phylum Gemmatimonadota; class Gemmatimonadetes; order Longimicrobiales; family Gaopeijiaceae; genus Gaopeijia. Next base: position 21,028 of record JARRPL010000129.1, read on the forward strand.
GCATCACACCGCCGCCGCACTGGAACAGCTGGTGGCGCACGTCCCCGAAACGGGGGCGGTGGTGTCGGTACAGAACGGGTTGTGCGAGCACTGGATCGCCGAGAGGGTCGGCCCGGAGCGGACCGTCGGCGCGTTCGTCAACTTCGGCGCCGACCTTCTGGACCCCGGTGTCATCCATCGGGGGAATCGGGGGGCCACCGTGGTGGGCGAGCTGGATGGAGCCCTCACCGAGCGAATCCGGGAGGTCCATGCCCTGATCCGCCTTTTCGAGCCCGACGCGGTCCTCACGGACAACATCTTCGGGTTCCTCTGGGGGAAGCTGGCCTACGCCTCGCTCCTCTTCGCCACGGCCCTGACCGACGACTCCATCGCCGAGGTGCTCGCCGACGAGGACGTCCGGCCCACCCTGGTCGGGCTGGCCCGGGAGGCGGTGACGGTGGCGTCTGCGATCGGGGTCCGGATGGAACGCTTCGACGGGTTCGACCCCGGGGCCTTCGCCCCCGGCGTGTTCCCGGAGCGGGCCTGGGACTGCCTGGACGACCTGGTCCGCTTCAACCGAGCCTCCGCCAAGACCCACAGCGGCATCTGGAGGGGCCGGGCGGTGCGGAAGAGGAAGACGGAGGTGGATGCCCAGCTGGGCTGGATCGTTCGACGGGGAGAGGAGAGCGGCGTGTCGGTGCCCCTCACCCGGTCCGTGATCCTCCAGATTCACGAGATCGAGGCGGGGCTCCGGGGGCTGGACCGGAAGAACCTCCGGGAGCTGGCCTCCTGAGGCCGGCTCGTCGCCCTCCCCTCACCCCCGGGCGACCTCCTCCGCCTGCCGCAGCGTGAGGGCGCAGAAGGTGAGCGTACCGTTGGCGCAGCCCCCGGAGACCATGGTGGGCGCCCCGACCACGAAGAGGTTCTCGTGATCCCAGCATCGACCGTAGGGATCGACCACCGAGGCGGCGGGGTCGTAGCCCATCCGGGCCCCTCCCCCGGGGTGATCCTGGGTGTCGTCCACGAAGGTCCGGAGAATCCGCCCGCCGCCGGCGGCGACCAGCTCGTCGAACCGTCGACCGATGACCTCCTCCGTGATGCCCCGGAGCCGGGCGCTGGCGTCGGAGTCCCGGAAGCGGAGCCGGGGCAGGGGGTCGCCCCAGGCGTTGGTGCCCCCGTCCAGCTCCATCCGGCTCTCCCGGTGAGGGAGTACGTCGTAGTAGGCCCGGAGGCGGGCTGCACCCGTGGCGGCCCGTGCCCGCCAGTCCGCCAGCAGCTCGTCGCCCAGGAGCCGTCGCCCGGCGTCGTCGGCGAGGCGCGGCTGGCGGCCCGACGTCGAGTCCCACACCCGGAAGTCGTGTCGGATGTATCGACCATCGCCCTCGCCCCGACGCTGAAAGCGTTTGGAGAGGAGGGAGTGGTTGCCGTACTCGCCGGGGTAGAGGGGGAAGTCGAGGTCGACGTAGGCCTGGACGTTCCGGTGTCCCGTGAGGTACCGACCCACCAGACCGCTGGAGTTGGCCAGGCCGCTCACCATCAGGAGCCAGGGCGCCCAGGTGTACCCCCCGGCGAGGATGAACCGGCTTCCCTCGATCCGCACCGGGGTGTCCGGCGCGTCCCGATCCACCGCCACGGCGGCCTCGACCCGGCTGGATCCCGGCCGGAGTTCGAGACGGCGGACCAGATGGCGAGGCAGGAGCCGGATCCGCCCCGTGGCTTCCAGCCAGTCGAAGGTCAGGTCGGGCGTGTATTTGGCACCCACCGGACAGATGTTGCAGGTGTCGCAGCGGCGGCATTCCCGCCGCGAACCGTCGGGCGCCTCGTAGGGCTCGATGATCCGCGCCACCGGGTTTGCCCAGAACGGAGTCCCGGACCGCTCCGCCCAGTTCCGCAGCCGCTCCAGCGAGGCGCTGAGGGGGACGGCGGGCATGGGATACGGAGAGCTGCGCCGGTCCAGCTCCGGAGGGCCCTGCTCCCCCGCTACCCCCAGCTTCCGCTCCGCCTCGGCGTAGAAGGGCTCCAGGTCGTCGTAGTCGAGGGGCCAGTCGTCGCCCACGCCGTATAGGGAACGGATGCGGAAGTCCTCGGGGGTGAACCGGGGCACGGCGCCCCCCCAGTGCATGGCCTGCCCCCCCACGCCCATGGACCGGGACATCTGTCCGGGCGCTGCCATGTCGTCCAGGTGATCCCGGGTCCAGGGATTCGCCCCGTAGTCCAGGTACCGGCGGCGGCGGGCCCGACGATCCCGCAGCGGAACGGGCCGGTCGCCGGCCTCAACCACCAGGATGCTCCGGTCCGTGGTCTCGGCGAGCTTCCACGCCGCCATGGCCGCCGTGATCCCCGCCCCGACGATCACGATGTCGGCGCCCTCCTCCCGAGCCGTCACGCCCCGTCCCCTTCGAGCGGCACCGGCGGCGTCCCCAGATCCTCGAGCCCCCGGCAGCCGTGGCGCCCGATCCGGGCCCGATACGCCAGATCGTGAGCCTGGCTGGAGCCGGCCCAGTGGGCCAACAGCCCCACCGCCACGTGCCGCGCCCGGGCGGGGGCAGGGAGTCGGTCGTCCTCCGCCGTGAGCTGACGCTCCACGAGCCCCCGCCGGGTGGCCAGGGAGAGCGCTGCGAAGCCGCTGCCGGTTCGTTGGCGGGCCTCCAGGTCCATGGCCTCGAGC
>JARRPL010000130.1:0-10674 GCA_037382905.1 Gemmatimonadota bacterium
CCACGAAGCCGTGGGACGACTGGTGCGGGAGGCGGAGGAGGAGGGGTGCTCCCTAGAGGACCTCTCGGACGACGTCTTCCGGTCCGCCCACCCCCGGTTCGAGTCCGACGTCCGGGAGGTGTTCGACTGGGAGGCGTCCGTCGAGTCCCGGGGGACGCCGGGAGGAACCGCCCGGGCCGCCGTTCTGGACCAGTTGGAGGCGGCCCGGAGAAGCCTGGAGGACGCCGCGGAAGCTCGCTAGAGCCTTCTCACCCGGGGCCCAGCGTTCGCCCCACCACGCCACAGAACGGGGCCAGACCCGTCATCAGGGCGGAGAATTCCGACAGGTCCAGCGACTGTTCGCCGTCGGACACGGCCTGCTCCGGATCCGGGTGGGTCTCGACCAGGAGCCCGTCGGCGCCCGCCGCCACCGCGGCGTACGAAAGCGGGAGCACGAGATCCCGGCGGCCTCCGGCGTGACTCGGGTCGGCGAAGACCGGAAGGTGGGTCTCCTTCTTCAACACCGGGATCGCCGCCAGATCGAAGGTGTTGCGGGTGGCGGTCTCGAAGGTGCGGATCCCCCGTTCGCACAGGATCACGTGGGCGTTCCCCTGGCTCATGACGTACTCCGCCGCCAGGAGCAGATCCCGAATCGTGGCACTCATCCCCCGCTTCAGCAGGACGGGACGCCGAGTCCGCCCCACCTCCGTGAGCAGGCTGAAGTTCTGCATGTTGCGGGCGCCGATCTGGAGAACGTCCGCGTAACCCGCGACGAGCTCCACCTGACGGGTATCCATCACCTCGGTCACCACCGGCAAGCCCGTCGCCTCCCGGACTGCAGAGAGGATCTCCAGTCCCTCCCTGCCTTTGCCCTGGAAGGAGTAGGGAGAGCTTCGGGGCTTGAAGGCCCCCCCTCGGATCCCCCGTGCCCCGACGGCCTGCACCGCCCGTCCGGTCTCGAGCATCATCTCCCGACCTTCCACCGAGCAGGGCCCGGCCACCACCACGATCTCCTCGCCGCCGATGCTGGTGGACCCGAACGGGATCCGGGTCCCGTCGGGGTGGAACTCCCGGGAGGCGAGCTTATAGGGCCTCAGGACCTCGTGGACGGCTTCGACTCCCGGGATCGAGAGGAGCGGAACGCCCCGGAGGAGGCCTTCGTCTCCGACACACCCGATGATCGTGCGCTCCACCCCACGGGAGAGGTGGGTCCGGAGCCCGAGCCCCTCCACACGTTCCCGGATGTGGTCCACCTCGGCGTCGGTGACGCCCTTTCGGGTGATGATGATCATTCGGGTCTCGCTTCGGTCCTCGGGGAGACGAATCAAGCCGGACCCCGTGGGGAGCCCGGCTTGTCTTCCTGCCTGGGTGAAGCTCCACGCGGCGCCGGACGGTGTCAACGTCGGCGCCGCTCTGGCACCCCTTGGGGTACCACCGTATTTTTCAAGCGATCCCCACGACCCCTCCGGTCCCCGTCGCCGTGCGCTCAACCTCCCATCCCCTCTCCAAGGTCGAGGCACTCAAACGGGACGCCGCCCGAGAGGCGCTCCGGCGCGTCCGATCCGGGATGCGTCTCGGACTCGGGACCGGCAGCACCATGGCTCACTTCGTGGATCTTCTGGGAGAATCCCTCTCCCAGGGCCGACTCTCGGACGTGGTGGGGATGCCCACCTCCGAACGAACCCGGGCACAGGCCACGGAGCTGGGCATTCCCCTCGAACCCCTCCACGCCATCCAGCCCCTGGACCTGGCGGTGGACGGTGCCGACGAGGTCGACCTGAAGCTGGACCTGGTGAAGGGCCTGGGAGGCGCCTTTCTGCGGGAGAAGATCGTGGTCCAGGCGGCGCGTCGTTTCGTGGTCATCGTCGATGAGTCCAAGTCGGTGGATCGACTGGGCCGCCAGGCACCCCTCCCGGTGGAGGTGGTGCCCTTCTCCTGGGAGGCCCACCTGGAACCGCTCCGGGCGCTGGGTCTGGATCCGGTGCTGCGGAAGGACGAGGAAGAGGAGCCGTACCGGACGGACAACGGCAACTACGTCCTCCATCTGAACCCGTCCGCTGACGGCTTCCCCGATCCGGCGGCCCTGGACCGGCAGCTCCACTCCAGGGCGGGGATCGTGGAGACCGGCTTCCTCCTCGGCCTGGCGGACGAGGTGATCTTCGCCGGGCCGGAGGGCATCCGCACCGTGGAGCGGTCGCGGTGAGCGTCCTCCTGGCGCCCTCGATCCTCGCCTCGGACTTCGGCCGGCTGGCGGAAGAGGTGGAGGCGGTGGACGCCGCCGGCGCCGACTGGATCCACGTGGACGTGATGGACGGGCACTTCGTCCCGAACATCACCCTCGGGCCCGCCATCGCCGCCGCCGCCGCCGCTGCGACGGATCGACCCATCGACGTCCACCTCATGATCGAGCATCCGGACCGCTACCTGGAGGACTTCGCCGAGGCAGGCAGCGGTATCCTGACGGTCCATCAGGAGGTCTCGCCCCACCTCCATCGAACGGTCCAGGCCATCGGGGAGCTGGGTGTGAAGGCGGGGGTGGCCCTCAACCCCGCCACCCCGGTGGAGTCGCTCCGGGAGATCCTCCCGGATCTGGACCTGGTCCTGGTGATGACGGTCAACCCCGGATTCGGCGGCCAGGCCTTCATCCCTGCGACGATGGACAAGGTGCGGCGCATGCGGTCCCTCATGGATGAGGTGGGCAGTCGGGCCCGGCTCGAGGTGGACGGCGGCGTGACCCCGGACAACGCCTCGGCGCTGGTGGCGGCGGGGGCGGACGTGCTGGTGGCGGGATCGTCGATCTTCCGTCATCCCGGCGGCCCGGCCGCAGGCGTCCGGGCCCTCCGGGAGGCGGTGAACGCGGGAGTGCCTGCGTGATTCCCGGTGTCCCGGCGAGCGCCACGGGGGCCGGAAGGGTGGGAGGAGCGTGAGTGCACCGGTCCTGGACCCCGCCGCGATGATCCGTCTCCAACGGCTCGGCGGGAGCGACTTGCACAGATCGCCGCCGGGCTGGCCCCGGAGGGCGACCTCGACGAGCTACGACGAGGGGCCCACTCCCTCAAGTCCTCCGCCGCCAACGTCGGGGCCCTCCGGGTCAGCGCCCTGGCCGCCGAGCTCGAGCAGGCTGCCGACGCAGGAGACCGAGCGGCCTGTGAGGGGCTCCGCTCTTCTCTCGTCCAGGAGCAGGCGGAGGCGGAGGCTCGTCTCTCCCGAGTGGTGGAGGAGCTCGCATGAGCCGGCCCCGGATCGCTCTGGTGGAGGACAATGCCGACAACCGGCTCCTGGTCCAGGCCATCCTGGAGGATCTCTATGAAGTCGTGGAGCTGGAGTCTGGGCAGGCGGCGGTGGATCGCCTGGTGGAGATCGCACCGGATCTGGTGCTGCTGGACATCTCCCTGCCCGGGATGGACGGCACGGAGGTCCTGGCCTGGATCCGGGAACAGCCCGAACTGTCCGCCCGGCCCGTGATCGCCCTCACGGCGCACGCCATGGCCGGGGATCGGGAGCGATACCTGGATGCCGGCTTCGACGACTACGTCACCAAGCCCATCGTCGACGAGGCCGTCCTGATCGGCGCCATCGCAACATGGCTCGACGCCACGGGGTGACTGCCGAACAAGCCGCCACGGGAACCGACCCGGCACCGGCGGATCGGGATCCAGCGGTGACCCGCATCGGTCTTCTCCTGGTGGCCATCGCCCTCCTCAGCGCCGCAGTCGGGGTGGCGCCCCGCTGGACGGAGACCGGGATGCGCTCCCTCCATCTCGCCCTGGCCAGCGCCACCGCCGCCGTGGCCCTGGTGGTGGGCTCGCTGGCGCTGTTCCGCTACTCGGCCCGGCGGCGGACGGTGGACCTTTGGATCGGTACCGCCTTCGTGGCCGCCAGCGTGCTGGATGCCGTCCACGCAGCGTCGTTCGCCGTGACGGGACCCGGCCTGCCGGGCTGGGTCTACCGGATGTCCGCATGGAGCTGGCTCGCGTCCCGGACGTTCCTGGCCCTGTACGTGTGGCGTACGCTGCTGCCCCCCCACGGCGGGGAGGCACCCCGGCAGGAGGGGAGGGTCTTCGCGTGGAGCGGTCTCGCCGTGGTGGCCGTCTTACTGGCCACAACCCTGGTGCCGTATCCGAGACCCGCCCCGGTCCCCTTCCTCCCTCGGCCCCTGGACCTGATCCCCGGTACGCTCTTCGCCCTGACTGCCCTGCGCTACCTGCGCCAGCCCGACTGGGCCCGGGACGGCTTCCAGCGCTGGCTCGTCCAGTTCCTCCTCGTGGGATCCGCCGCCCACCTCGTCTTCGCCGCCCGGGCGGAGGCGCCCACCGACCTCCTCTTCACCGGAGCTCACGTCCTACAGCTCTTCAGCTACGGGGCCGCGCTGGTGGGCATCCTCGGCGGCGTCCGTCGAAGCCTCCGGAGCGGGGGACCGGCGACGCGTGGTGGCCCGGGCTCGCTGGAGGCGCCGCCGACGCTCGCGTCGCTCCTGGGGGTCACCGACGACGTGGTCCTGGCTGTGGCGGCAGACGGTCGCCTCTTGTACGCCAACCGGGCCTGGGAGGAGACGCTGGGCCACGCGCCGGAAGCGGTGGTGGGCAGGATGCTCGTGGAGGTGGTGGCCCCGGGCCATCGACAAGAGGTCTCGGCGCGGATCCGGGAGATCCTCCACAGCGACGAGCCGGAGGAGCTGCAGGTGGCGTTTCGGAGCAAGGGCGGCGACCTCGTCCTCTGTGCCGGGCCTGCGCTGCGGCAGGTGGAGAGCGGTCGGCCGGTGGCGGTGCACGCCCTTCTCCGGAACGAGTCGCGACACGAGGCCGCGGAGCGAGAGCTGGACCAATCCAGGGCGAGCCTGGCGGCGGTGGTGGAGAGCACCGGCGACGGCATCTGGTCCGTGGACCGGGAGATGCGTCTCGTGACCTTCAACACGGCCTTCGCCCTGGCGCTGGAGGCCCGCTCCGGTCGGGAGGCCACCCTGGGGGATCTGCCGGAGGAGCTCTTCGGGGTCGAGGACGCCCGGTGGTACCGGGAGCTCTACGGGCGGACGCTTCGGGGCGAACGCTTCTCGGAGCTCCACCGGGAGCCCCTGGCGGGTCAGGAACGCCTCTTCGAGATCTTCTGCCACCCCGTCACCGGGAGCGGGGGGATCTCCGGGGCGGTCATGTTCAGCCGGGATGTGACCCGACGGGTACGGGCCGAGGAGGCTCTCCGGGTGGCCAAGGAGGAGGCCGAGGGGGCCAATCGGGCCAAGAGCGAGTTCCTGGCCAACATGAGCCACGAGCTGCGAACGCCGCTGAACTCGGTCATCGGCTTCACCAACATCCTGCTGAAGAACAAGCAGGGCACCCTGGGTGAGCGGGAACTGGGCTTCCTGGAGCGCGTCCTGGCCAACGGTCGGCACCTCCTGGCCCTGATCAACGAGGTCCTGGACCTGGCCAAGATCGAGGCGGGCCGGATGGAGCTCCAGATCGACGCCGTGGACCTCCGGTCTCTGGTCGCGGAGACCGTGTCCCAGCTCGAAGGCCAGGCCCGGGAGAAGCGGGTGGATCTCTCGTGGGTGGCCCCTCCCGAGCTCCACCCGCTGGAGACGGATGCCGCGAAGCTCCGTCAGGTCCTCATCAACCTGGTGGGGAACGCCCTGAAGTTCTCCGCCGATGGCCGGGTCACGGTGCGGATTCTCGCCGAGGGCGGCCAGCCCGGGGGGATCGCCGTGGAGGACACGGGCATCGGCATCGCCCCGGATCGGCTCGACGCCATCTTCGAGGCCTTCCAACAGGCCGACGGCACCACCACCCGGGAATACGGCGGCACGGGCCTGGGGCTCGCCATCAGCCGGTCCATCTGTCAGCTCCTGGGCTACCGGCTGGAGGTGGCGTCCGAGGTGGGGAAGGGCTCCACCTTCACCGTCCGGATGGCCGGGGGCGCACGGCCCCTCCGAACCGGGGAGGCCGCCGACCACCCGGCGGACATCGAGATCCGGGGAGACACCGGCGAGGAGGCGACGGAGACCCCGACGCGGGATCCGGGCGCGCGAGACCTGACGGTGCTGGTGGTGGACGACGAGTCGGACTCCCGCGTCCTCATGACCCACCACCTCAGGGAGTTCGGCTGCCGGGTGTTCGCCGCCGCCTCGGGGGAGGAAGGGCTCCAGCTGGCCCGGTCCGAGCGCCCCAACCTCATCACGCTGGACCTGCGGATGCCCGGCATGAGCGGGTGGGAGGTCCTCCACACCCTCAAGGTCGACCCGGAGACCCGGGACATCCCGGTGGTGGTGGTGAGCATCGTGGCGGGGGAGAGCCGGGGACGCCTCCTGGGAGCGGTGGACCTGCTGACGAAGCCGCTGGAGCGGGAGGACCTGCTTCGGGTGCTCTGGCGGACGCTGGTGCGCCGGGGTGGAGCCCGGGTCCTGGTGGTGGACGACGACCCGGAGGAACGAACCCGCCTGACGGAGTCCCTCTCCAGCTACGGCCTCCAGATCGCCACCGCTCCCAACGGCCGCGAGGCGCTACGCCTTGTGGAGAACGACGCCCCCGACGCGGTGGTCGTGGATCTCGTCATGCCCGTCATGGACGGGTTGACCTTTCTCAACCGCCTTCGCCAGAACCCCTATCACACGGGGCTTCCGGTGGTGGTGGTCCACGAGGGGGAGCCGACCCCGTCGGAACGGGTGGCGTTGCAGGAGAAGGCCCACGCCGTCGTGAGCCGAGACGACACGGCGGAGCTGCACCGGGCCCTGAGCTGGATCGTGCCCATGGGCGACGGAGCCGAGACCCGAGCCTGAAGGGTCGGCGACACGCTTCGGGAACCGAAACGGCAGTTCGCGAGCAGGGTACAGCGTCGCATGTCCTCGCGCGTCCCTTCCCTCCGCATCCGGTCCCTGTCCTCCGCCGCTCCCTCCGGAGACGGGGATTTCGTCCTGTACTGGATGATCGGGCAGCGGCGTCTGCGTTGGAACTTCGCCCTCGACCGGGCGGTGGAGTGGGCACGGGAACTGGATCGCCCGCTGGTGATCCTGGAGGCGCTCCGCATCGACTACCCCTGGGCGGCGCCCCGCCACCACCGCTTCGTCCTGGACGGGATGGGAGAGCATCGGGAGGAACTTCGGGACGGCCGCGTCCGCTACCTCGCCTACGTAGAGCCCGAGGTGGGTGCCGGTCGGGGGTTGCTCCACGCGCTGGCCGCCCGGGCTGCGGTGGTGGTGACCGACGACATGCCCCACTTCTTCTATCCCGCCATGCTGGACGCGGCGAGTCGCCAGGTCCCCGTCCGCTTCGAGGCGGTGGACAGCCACGGTCTCCTCCCCATCCGTGAACCGGAGCGGGACTTCACCGTGGCCCACTCCTTCCGCCGCTACCTCCACAAGCGGCTCCCGGACCACCTGGGGACCGCCCCGGATCCGGCGCCGTTCCACGGCAACCCGCTCCCGGACGCCGCATCCGTACGGTTGACGGATCTTCTGGAGCGATGGCCCATGGCGCCCGATTCCTGGCTGGAGCACGGCGCGTCGCTGGACGATCTGCCCCTGGAGGGCTCCGTGGAGCCCGTCCCCTTCGACGGCGGACGCAAGGCGGGGCTGGATCGGATGCAGCGGTTCCTGGACGACCGGCTCCCGCGGTACGTGGAGGACCGGAACCAACCGGACCGCGAGGCCGCCAGTCGGCTCTCCCCCTACCTCCACTGGGGCCACGTCTCGGCCCACGAGCTCTTCCATGCCCTGGTGGAGCGGGAGGAGTGGACGCCGGCCCGCCTGGCCCCCGAGCCCACGGGAAAGCGGGAAGGGTGGTGGGGCATGTCGGAGCCCGCGGAGGCCTTCCTCGACGAACTCGTGACCTGGCGGGAGCTGGGCTGGGTGGCCTGGGCCCGAGGCGGTCCGGAGCTGGAGACGCTGAAGGTCCTTCCCGACTGGGCCAGGGAGACGCTGGCGGAGCACGCCGACGACCCCCGGGAGCACCGATACGATCTCGACACCTTCGACGCCGCCGACACCCATGACGCGCTCTGGAATGCCGCCCAGCGTGAGCTCGTCCGGGAGGGGACCATCCACAACTACCTGCGGATGCTCTGGGGAAAGAAGATCCTTGAATGGACCGGGAGCCCCCAGGAGGCGCTGGACGTGATGTTCGAGCTGAACAATCGCTACGCCGTGGACGGCCGGGATCCCAACTCCACGAGCGGGATCATGTGGGTGCTGGGTCGCTATGACCGTGCCTGGACCGAGCGTCCCGTCTTCGGCAAGGTGCGGTACATGACCTCCGAGAGCACCCGCCGGAAGGTCGCGCTGGACGACTATCTGAGACGCCACGCCGAGTGAGGCCCATGCCTGACAAGATCTACCACACCGTCCTCCCCGTTCCCCCGGAGAAGGCCTTCGATTGGCACGAACGGCCCGGCGCCTTCGAGCGTCTCACACCCCCCTGGGAGGACGTGGAGGTGGTCTCCCGCTCCGGTGGGATCCGGGACGGGGGTGAGGTCCGTCTCAAGATCAGCAAGGGGCCCATGGCTCTCGACTGGCACCTCCGTCACACCGACTACCGGGCCGGGGAACAGTTCGTGGACCAGCAGGTCTCGGGTCCCTTTGAACACTACCGGCACGAGCACCGGTTCCTGGCGGGCCCGGAGCCCGGCACCACCCGTCTCGAGGACGCCCTGAGCTGGGACGTCCCCCTGGGGGCCGCCGGGGAATGGGTGGGGGGCGCACGGGTCGAACGGGAGCTGGACCGGACCTTCCGCTTTCGCCACACCCGGGTGCGGCAGGATCTCGAGCTCCACGAGCGCTACCGGGAGGTGCCTCGCAAGCGGGTCGCCATCTCCGGTGCCTCCGGCCTCATCGGGTCGACCCTGGGCCACCTTCTGACCACCGGAGGGCACGAGGTCGTCCCTCTGGTCCGGAGCCGGGCGGAGGCCGACGCCGGCGGTGGGATCTACTGGAGCGTCCGGGACGAGGTGGTGGACGAGGAGGGGCTCCAGGGGGTGGACGCCCTGGTCCACCTGGCGGGAGAGCCCATCAACGCAGTGCGATGGACCGAGGAGAAGAAGCGGGCCATCCGGGAATCCCGGGTCCAGGGCACCCGCCTGTTGAGCCAGACGCTGGCCCAGCTCCCGGGAGGGCCTGAAGCCATGATCTGCGCCTCGGCGGTGGGCTATTACGGCGACCGTGGTGATCAGGTCGTCACCGAGGAGACGGACCGTGGAAAGGGCTTTCTGGCGGAGACCGTGGATGCGTGGGAAGGGGCGTCCCGCCGGGCCGAAGGCGCCGGAATCCGCGTGGTCCGGGTCCGGTTCGGGTTGGTGCTGAGCCCCGACGGAGGGGCCCTGCCCAAGATGCTGTGGGCCTTCAAGTCGGGGCTGGCCGGCCGCATCGGCAACGGACGTCAGTACGTTCCCTGGATCGACCTGGACGACGTCACGGGCATCCTCTACCACGCCATCATGGACCCGGGGGTCCGGGGCGTCCTGAATGGCACGGCCCCCAACCCCGTCACGAACGCCACCTTCACGGACATCCTCGGTCGGGTCCTTCATCGGCCGACGGTGGTTCCCGTTCCGGCCCTGGCCGTCAGGGCGGCGCTGGGCGAGATGGGGGAGGAACTTCTCTTGAAGGGTCAGAGAGCTCGCCCGAAGCGCACCGAGGCCTCGGGCTACCAGTTCCGCTTCAGGGATCTGGAGCCGAGCCTACGGCACCAGTTGGGTCGCCACGACGACGACGGGCCGCGGGAATCGGGCTAACGGGCCGGCCTCCCTTCTGGAGCCCGGGCGAGGGGAGAGGCGCGCGGTCCGAGCCGGTCAGTCTCCGGAGGCCGGCGCGGCGATCGGACGCTCCGCGAGCCTCCGCCGGCGCAGGGCCTCGTCGTGCTGAAGCCCCCGGCCCGGCCCGAGACGCACCGTACCCTTGGCCTCCCAGTCCCACTGGTCCGGCAGCTCAAGATCCTGAGCGATGCAGCCGTAGGTGGTCTCTGCCGAGAGGAGCACGCCCGGGACACCGGCGCCTGGATGCGTGCCGGCTCCCACCAGGTACAGGGCCTCCACATCCTCGCTCCGGTTCTGAGGCCGGAAGTACGCAGTCTGGGTGAGCTTGGGCTCCACCCCGAAGGCGTTGCCGTACATGGCGTTGAGCTCCTGGGAGAAGTCGTCCGGGGTGAAGAGGTGCATCACCTCGAGACTCTCCTTCAGGCCCTCCATCCCCCACGCTTCGAGGAAGTCCAGTACGGTCTCGGCGAAGGCGTCCTTGAGAGCCGACCAGTCGAGGCCCGACCGATTGTTGGCCACCGGGATCAACACGTACATGCTCTCGCACCCCTCCGGCGCCATGCCAGGATCGGTCCGGGTCGGCGCGTGGAGGTACATGCTGAAGTCGTCGGGAAGGATCTTCCGCTTGAAGATGTCCCGGATGAGATCGCGGTACCGCTCCGCCAGGATGAGGGTGTGGTGCTCCAGCTGGGGGTACTGCTTCCGGGTCCCCAGGTACATGAGGAAGCAGCTCATGGTGTAGCTCTGCTTGTCCACCCGGCGATCCGTCCAGTGGTGCCGGACCTCCTCGGGGATCAGGTCCCGGTAGGTGTGGCCCACGTCACCGTTGGAGACCACCACGTCCGCCGGGAAGAAGCGGCCTCCCGCCTCGGCCCCCACGGCCCGCCCGTCCTCCACCCGGATGGCGGTGACCTCGTGATCGGTGAGGATCTCCCCGCCCAGCTCCGTGAAGAGCCGCCCGAG
>JARRPL010000131.1:0-9280 GCA_037382905.1 Gemmatimonadota bacterium
CCAGCCGGCCCGGGCCATGGGGAGCCTGCAGACGGTGCTCTTCGACGGGGAGCTCTTCTACGGGTACTCGGATCCGAGACGGCCCGGGGCGCTGAGTCTGGGGGTGCGGGAGTAGGGGGGGACCGACCCCGCCACGACACCTATGTGAATGTCGGGCCGACGCCGATGGCTCCGCACCGCTGTCGACCACCTCTGCCTCTGCCCGCGCGAACCTATCAAGCGAGGATCGGTGGCCATCGCTCAGGTCGAAGGCCGGTCAGGACCTGGGCCGCCTCGAGCGGCCCAGCCGAAAGCCCCGGTTCTATCGTCCCGGACCGATCTACCCGCCCTGGTCGTCGATCCGATCCACCCAGTCCGCTGGGTCCCGACGGAAGTGAAAGACGGCGAGGACCACCACCTGTTCGTCGAAGCTCGTGAACAGGACCGAGTACGGAAACCGACGCAGGATGGCGCGCCGGGCCTGTCGGTAGATCATCGGAAACTGCTCTGGATGCCGGCGGATCGCTGCAATCGCGGCTTCCACGGACCGGAGGAACTCCAAGCCGAGTCCCGGTGACTGCTCCCCATACCACCCGGCAGCCTCGTCGACCTCGAACTCCGCCTCATCTCGAAAGATGAGCCGGCGACTCATCCGTACTTCTTGTACAGCCGCTCCCGCACTTCCTCCCAGGGGTGACCCGATTCCGGGTTCGCCGCGTGATCGTCCAATCGACGATCCAGTTCAGCCCGTTGCTTGTCGGTCAGCTCCAGAGCCGCCGGTTCGGCCGCGATGCTGTCCCAGAGATCCTCAACCAGCTGGATCCGCTCGGCGATCGAGAGTTGCAGGAGTTCCTCTATCGGTACGCTGGCCACGTCTCGTCTCCTTCCGACGTCGGTTCGTAGACCTCCACTCTCGCGCCTAACCGACCCATGCAACATGGCGGTCAACCTCCAAGGCCCGGGAGTCGCGTTTCGACTGCTCCACGCATGACTCCGTCATGGACGCCCAGGGGAACGCCGTGGCGAACACCACCACCCTCATGTTCTCCTACGGCTCCGGGGTGGTGATCGAGGGCGCCGGATTCCTCATGAACAACAACATGGGGAACTTCACCCTGCGGCCCGACATCCCCGACGCCTTCGGCCTCATGGGGAGCGCCGACAACCAGATCGCCGCCGGCCGCCGGCCCGTCAGCTCCATGACGCCGGTCATCGTCCTCCGGGACGGGGCGCCCTACCTCCTCACCGGGAGCCCCGGGGGCGGCCGCATCATCACCACGAACCTCCAGCTCCTGGTGAACGTCCTCGGCCACGGGATGAACATCGCCGACGCCACCGCCCGCCCCCGCCTCCACCACCAGTGGCAGCCGGACCGGCTCGAGGTGGAGCCGGGCTTCAGCCCCGACGCGCTGCGGATCCTGATGGAGCGGGGCCACGAGCTCCAGCCGGCCCGGGCCATGGGGAGCCTGCAGACGGTGCTCTTCGACGGGGAGCTCTTCTACGGGTACTCGGATCCGAGACGGCCCGGGGCGCTGAGTCTGGGGGTGCGGGAGTAGGGGGGGGTGCGGGAGTAGGGGGCCCCGGCGGGTCCTCGCGACCCCGTCGAGGGCGCCCAGGGCGGCCGATTCGCCTCCCCCCGGCCTCGGAGTAGGTGTCCACCGGAGGCTCCGGAGACTTCGACTGCATCGACCCCTCCGTCACACGCTCGGGAGCGAATGGAGGTGCCGGTCCGTCGCCCCGACCACGGCGGCGACCCGCACGTTCGCGTCGAAGGTGGCCAGGACGCCCCGGCGTACGACCGCGAGCGCCAGCAGGTACGCATCGGTGATCTCCCGGTGGCCCGTCAGCTTCTCGACGACCACCCGCGTCGGGTCGAGCAACGAGACCTCATCCCCCCAGAATTGGTGGTTCGATGCCTCCGTGAACTGCCTGAGGCGGTCCGCCGCGTCGACCACCGTCGTCCGCCTGCCGGAGTAGGCCGGATTGGAAAGGATGCGCACGAACCCGTTCTGCGTGAGGGGGCAGGTGGCCCACGCACGGCGCTCCACCGACCCGAACCACGCGTGCGCGGCCTCGTGGTGCAGGTGGCCCGGATCGAAGAGGGCGATGAGGACGTTCACGTCGAGTAGGAACACGGCCTCGCTCATCGCGTGTCGACCCCGCTCGTCACGCGCTGGCCGCGGGCCGCCGCATTGGCGGCGCCCATCACCCTTACGCCTCGTCCATCAACTCGGCCACGTGCTCCGAGCTCACGATTCCCGCGTCCGACACGGGGTCGAGGAGCGGGACCCCGTTTCGCGTCGCTCCCGAGGATGTCCGCCCCTGGAGCGCCTCCCGTGCGAGGGCCGACAGGACCTCCCCGGCGGTGGATCCCCGAAGCCGGGCGATCTCCTTGATGGACTGGAGCACGTCGTCGTCGAGGTTGAGTGTCGTTCGCATGCATCTATCATCACGCATCACGCATCATCTCGTCAACGGAAGAGGGTTCCTGCGGTGAATCCTCGCGGGCCAGTGTGGGCGACTCCATGCCCGGATGGGATGGAGGCCAGGGAGACAGCGAGCGACCTGGCTTGAAGCACTGGCCGGTCCTCGCTCCCCGAACCGACGCAGCGACTCATCCGCGAATGATCCTCCTTCACCCACAGAGCGAAGGCCTTCCACAGGGCATGGCCCGCGCCGAGGGAGCCAAGCCCCCGGACCGGTCAGCCCCCGATGGATCTGGCTCGGCGCCACGCGGACGCTGGGACAGGCGAGAAGCGTCTC
Source organism: Gemmatimonadota bacterium (assembly GCA_037382905.1). GTDB lineage: Bacteria > Gemmatimonadota > Gemmatimonadetes > Longimicrobiales > Gaopeijiaceae > Gaopeijia. Next base: position 2,743 of record JARRPL010000131.1, read on the forward strand.
TTGCTCCTCGCTCGTCACCTCATTCAGGGCTGAGCGGCTCTCCGCGAGGGCCTCGGGCGCGGGGCGATCGACCGGCCGTTCCGGAGAGGACCAGCGATAGGCCTGAAAGGCGGGGGACTGAATCGTCCCCCCCTCACACCAACGCCCCCAACGCCTCCACCAACCGCTCCGCATCCTCCGGCCGATTGTACAACGACGGTGTGACCCGCACGCAATCGCCCCCCGCCAGGCCGGTCCGGTAGACGGTGAAGATCCCGAAGTCCTCTTCCAGGGTCCGGGCGACCGCCAGGTTGCCCTCCCGGGAGCCGTCCCCGTTCAGGCGGAAGCTGGTCAGGGCGCACACCAACTCCGGGTCGTCGGGCGTCAGGACGTCGACGCCGGGAATGTCCCGGGCCGGCACCGCCCAGCGGTCCCGCAGGTAGCGCAGGCGCGCCGACTTGTAGGGCACCCCGATCCGCTCCTGGAAGTCCAGGGCGTCGGGCACGGTCATGATGGCGGCGAAGTTGGTGGTGCCGGTGTGGATCCGGCTGTCGATCCGGTCCAGCGGGCCTTCGTCGCCGTGGGCCCGGTCGATGGCGTCCAGGGCGTCCTCCCGGATGTAGAGGGCCCCGACGCCCACGGGGGCCCCGACCCACTTGTGCAGGTTCACCCCCACGAAGGCCGCCCCCAGCTCCGGCAGCGCCAGCGGCACGTGGCCGAACGAGTGGGCGGCGTCGACGATCACGTCGATCCCCCGGGCCTCGGCCATCTCCACCAGCTCAGCCACGGGATGGATGAGGCCGGTCTTGTTGTTGGTGTGGGTCAGAAGCAGGAGCCGCGTCCGGGGATTCTCGTCCAGCGCCTGCTGGTATGCCGCCAGCACGGCGTCCTTCGACGCCGGCTCGGGGATGACCAGGGTGGCCACGGTGGCGCCCTTCCGCTCCGCCAGCTCGTTCATGGCCTGCTGCATGGCCGGGTAGTCCAGGTCGGCGTACATCACGGTGTCGCCGGACCGGAGCCGGTTGTACTGCCCGATCAACGCCTGGAGCGCCTCGGTGGCGTTCCGGGAGAAGGCGATCTCCCCCGGGGCCACGCCCAGGGCGGCGGCGGTCCGTTCCCGGGCCTCCCGGGCGATCTCCCCGTACTCGGTGCGGGCGAAGTACGAGCTCTCCAGGTTCACCCGGTCGATGTGGCGGTGGTAGGCCGCCAGCACCGGCGCCGGCATCATGCCGAAGAAGCCGGCCTCCAGGTTGGTGACCCGGTCGGTGACGTGGTACTGGGCCGCCACCTGGCCCCAGTACGCCTCGTTCCGGGCGACCTCGGCGGGGGTGCCGGCGGGGGTCGGAGGGAGTTGGAGGGCGGCGGAGCGGTCGGCAGCGGACCCGTCCCGCAGGCCTACGTCGGTGCAGCCCTCGAGGGCGGGGAGGGTGAGGGAGGCGGCCGAGGCGAGGCCCGCCCGTCGGAGGAAATCGCGGCGTGTGCTCATGCGGGATATTAAGAGGCCATCGGACGATGCGGAAACTCGCTCGCGCATCCCGATGGAGAGGCGACCTGGGGCCAGGCAGGCGGGGGCGGCCTCCCCGAATGAACGGGCGGGGTGCCGCGGGGACCGTCGCCCCGCCTACTCCCTCCTCCCCTCCATCGCCTCCAGCCGCGCCTCGAGCCGCTTCATCTGCCGGCGCATCTCCGGGAGGTGGGGGAGGGAGGCCTCGATACGCTTCGCCATCATGGGCGGGTGGGTGATGACTGGGCGCTGCATGGTCTCCCCCGCCGGTACGTCCTTGTAGAGAATGCGGACGTTCGTGGCGAGGCTCGATCCGTCTCCCATGGATCGGCCCGTGGACAAGGCCGAGTCCTGACCCAGCATGCAGCGCTTCCCGATCTTCACCGATCCCCCCATCCCCGACCGACCCACCATCACGGTGTACTCGCCGAGTTGGCTCCCGTGGCCGATGTGGCACATGTCGTCCACGATGACGCCGCGCCGGATGACGGTGTCGTCGATGGCGCCCCGGGCCACGTTCGAGAGGGCGCCGATCTCCACGTCGTCCTCGATGACCACCGTGCCGATCTGGGGGATTCGGACGTGGCGGCCTTCGCGCTGAAGGAAGCCGAAGCCGTCCTTCCCGATGACGGCCCCGCTCCAGATGGTGACCCGGTCCCCGATCCGGCAGTGGTCCAGGATCGTCACGTTGGGATGGATCACGCAGTCCTCGCCCATCTGGACGCCCCGGCCGATGTACGCGCCGGCCCGGATCTGGGTACGGGGCCCCAGCGAGGCGCCCGGCTCCACCACCGCCGCGGGCCCGACGAACACGCCCTCCGAAAGCGTCGCCTCGGCCGCCACGACGGCGGTGGGGTGGATGCCGGGCTCGGGCGTCGGGTGCCGGTCGGCGTAGACCCGTCCCAGGAGGGTGAGCATGGCCGCCTCCGGGTCTTCCACCACGATGCACGTCTGGCCCGGGATGGCCTCGCGGCAGACGATGGCCTCCGCCCGGGACGCCGCCGCCGCGTCCCGGTACTCGTCGGACCAGAGAAAGGCCAGGTCGCCTGAGCCGGCACTTCCCAGCGATTTGACGCCGGAGACCGGCACCGTGTCCCGGGAGGGGTCTGTGAGGCGGCCGCCGACGGCTGCGGCGACGTGGAGCAGTTGCATCTGCATGGGTGGCTCTCCGGTGGGGGATCCCTCAAGGCTAGGGGATCGACGGCGGCTCCGCGACGGGTCGGGGGTGTGGAACGCTCCTGCAGCGCCTCGGCCGTAAGGCGGGGAGGAGTTGGCCTTCGACCCGGGGACATTACCGACGACCTGGTCCCCGAGCGCCGGTACCCGCCGGCAACGTCGAGCCACCGACCCGGCGGTAGAAGTCCAGGAACTCCTGGGTCAGGGAGCCGATGGAGTGATGCGCCCGCACCCTTTCCCGGGCCTGGCTCCCAAGACGAGCCCGGAGCCCGGAATCCCCCGTCAATCGACGCAGAGCGTGAACGAGCGCGGCCGGATCGTCCTCGTCCACCAGGAGCCCCGTCTCTTCATCCGCGACGCATTCCGGGATTCCCCCCACGCGCGTGGCCACCACCGGGAGACCCAGCAGGCCCGCCTCCAGGAGGACGGCGGGAATACCCTCGGTCTCGCTGACCAGGGCCAGGAGATCCGCTGCGGCATAGAAGGAGGCCACGTCCTCCTGCGGCCCGAAGAACCGGACGGACTCCCCCAGCTGCAGCCCCTCGACCTGGTCCTCCAGCCGGTCTCGCAGGCTGCCTCCGCCCACGATCCAGAGGTGGAGGTCCGCGCCTGCCTTCCGGACCTCGGCGACGGCGTCGATGAGGCGGTCCACCCGCTTCTCGGGAGAGAGCGCCCCTACGAAGAGGACCACAGGCGCCCCTTGGGGCGTGGAGGCGCGGTCCCGCAGGGAGGAGCGCTCGAGACGAGGGCGCAGAGAGGCCTCGTCCACGGCGTTCGAGATCACCGTGAGGGGGATGGGTTCGGGGAACAGCTCCCGCAGCGCCGTCAGGGAGCCCCGCGTGATGGCGGCGACCCCGTCGATGTCCCGGGAGATCAGACGATAGAAGCCCCTTCTGCGTGGACCCCGGATCCAGCGCTGGGGCACGCCGATGTTGCGGTAGACCAGCGATCCGACGGAAGCCCTCATGATTCGCCGGCTCAGGACCCCGTACTTCACGGCACGCGCTCCATTGAGCTGCGTCGCGTCTGGACGGAACTTCTCGATCGCCTCCGCCACTTTGCGGAGGAGCGCCGGCCGGAATCCGATGAGCGTCTCCAGGGGGTGGTGCTCGTCGCCATCGAGGAGTCGGTCCTGGGATCCCACCGGAAGGGCCCCCGGACCCTCGTGGGGGTAGAGGTAGACGATGGCGACCTCGTGCCCCTGGCGTCGGAGCTCTGCACCGAGCTGGTGCGTGAAGACCTCCGCGCCCCGGCGCTGAGGCCGTTGGCAGATCTGGAGGATTCTCAAGGCGGTTCCTTACGGAATGGTCTCGTGGGCGTTGCGCGCCGTGAACGACCAAGTGCGCCGGCCCCGGCGGCGTAGCAACGTCGGCAAGCAGGGCCGCATCGCCTGGAATCTGGCCGGGTGCCTCGGCGATCCGCCAGTCGATGGTGGCGACGCTGCAGCGAGCGCCCTCGAGTCTCGTTTCCCCGCCGGCGCAAGCGACTGGAGTGGCTCGAAAATTGCATATCCGCAAAGGGGTCAGACGCTGCCCCGACAGCGTTCGTCGTTGCAAGATTGAAGAAAAGTTGCGAATTCGGGGTTCGGTTGGGCATCTTGACGGTCCGCGCTCGCAGCGTACTGGCCAATGCCCCCTCACGGCGAACCCATGAAGCCTACGAAGGCAAATCGAGCGGCACCGTTTTTCGGGCCGCCGAACTCTGGGTTCGCCCCCGGATCGAGTTGACGATGGCGAGGGTTCTTCCGACGGGTTTGCCCCCTCTAGAGGGCTTCCGGCGCGTCCGTGCCTACCCCTGGGTCGATCGTGTACTCGACTCCTCCCGTGCTCATCGGAGGGGGGTGAGCTTGACCGCGGTGGCCCTCGTCACCGCCCTCTCCTATACCGCGGCGCTCTGGGTCAGCGCGGGCCTGACCTGGCCTCCGGTGACGGCGGTGGCGTTTCTGGTGAGCGCCGGTTCTCTGATGGCGGTGCGTTGCGTCGCCGCATCAGTCTGTGGCCTCGGCGCACAACGTTGGCGGTACGTGGGGCCCCGGGAGGTGCGCCGTCTGGCGATTGCGGTGGCCGTCGGCTCCGCCTTCTACGTGCCGTTCATCCAGGTGCTCGATCTGGTGACGCCGATCGAACTCTCGGTGGCCGCGTCGGCGGTGGTCCTGCTCCTGGAGCCCCTCCTGACCATCCTGTTCGCCGCAGCATTGTGGGTGGGCTACCGGACCGCCTACGAGACGGCGAAGCGGAGTGAGCGAATCTCCCTGGATGACGCGCGGGTCCTGGTGGTGGGGGCAGGAGAAGCCGGGGAGGCTCTGGTCCGGCACATGATCTTCCACTCCGCCGGCTACTACCCGGTGGCCTTCGTGGACGACGACTGGTCCCGACAGGGGACGCTCATCCACGAAGTCGAGGTGATGGGAGGCACCGAGGATCTCGCGGAGGTCGCCGAGCGGACCGGGGCGGAGGAGATCGTGATCGCCGTCCCCTCGGCGCACCCCGGCGATCTCAGGCGGATCGTAGGGCGCTGTCAGTCCACGGGCCTTCCCTTCAGGGTGCTCCCCCACATGGCCGAGGTTCTGGACGGCGACGTTTCGCTGAGCCAGCTGCGGGAGGTACAGATCGAGGACCTGTTGGGTCGCGAGCCCATCTCCCTCGAGCTTCCGGAACTGGCCCGGGAGCTTCGAGGCAGGACGGTGCTGATCACCGGGGCCGCGGGCTCCATCGGCTCGGAGCTGTCCCGGCAGGTCGCCATCAATCAGCCGGCGGAACTGGTGGTGTTCGACCAGTCCGAGACCGGGCTGTTCTTCCTGGAGTTGGAGCTCCGGGAACTGGCGCCTTCGGTCAAGCTCAGCTGCGTGGTGGGGGACGTGGTGGACGCCGGGTCGGTCAAGCGGGTCTTCGATCGCCACCAGCCGGACTGGGTCTTCCACGCTGCGGCCTACAAGCACGTGCCCATGATGGAGACCAACGAGCGGGAGGCGCTCCGGAACAACGTGGTGGGCACGTGGAGGGTGGCCGATGCGGCGGGCCGGCATGGAGTCCAGCGATTCGTCCTGGTGAGCACCGACAAGGCCGTTCGCCCGGCCAACGTCATGGGGGCCAGCAAGCGGGCTGCGGAGATCGTGATGCTGGAGCTGCAGGAAGCCTTCCCCGAGACTTCCTTCGGGGCGGTCCGATTCGGCAACGTCCTGGGTAGCGCCGGTAGCGTCATCCCCGTCTTCAAGCGTCAGCTCGAGGCGGGACAGCCGCTCACCGTCACCCATCAGGACGTGACCCGCTACTTCATGACCATCCCCGAGGCCTCCCAGCTGGTGCTGCAGGCGTCGCTCCTCCCGGAGCTTCAGGGCCGGATCGCCATGCTGGAGATGGGGGAGCCGGTCCGCATCCTGGATCTGGCCCGCACCCTGATTCGCCTCTCCGGGGGCCGAAGCGGCAGCGAGCCCATCGTCATCACCGGCCTACGGCCCGGTGAGAAGCTTCACGAACAGCTGGTGGCGCCGGAAGAAGAAGTGGACTCCACGCAGATCCCGAAGGTCAATCTCCTGGCACAGAATCCGTCGGCTCTGACTCACGGTCTCCTGACCCGGATCGGGCGGTGGGACCACCTCCTTACGGTGTGGAGCCTGGATCGGGTCATGGAGGAGCTGATGACCATCGTCCCCTCGCTCCGGGAGCATCGGGGCGAGACTCGCCTCGTCCCCGTGGATGCGGGAGTTCCGGATACGCCCGCGATGTCCTGGCAATCCCGGGCCCCAGACACGGCCTCGATTCGACGGAGGAAGAGGCGCCGGAGCTACCCGTATCCCTATGGCAAGCCGGGTTTCATCGACCGGCGAAACCCCTGCAACCGACCGGCGGACCTGTCCAAGATCCCTCTCCGGAGAGCGGC
>JARRPL010000132.1:0-7821 GCA_037382905.1 Gemmatimonadota bacterium
AACACGTTGAAGGACTCTGGAATTCCCGGCTTCGGAAGGTTGTCCCCCTTCACGATGGCCTCGTAGACCTTCGATCGACCCTGCACGTCGTCGGACTTGACGGTGAGAATCTCCTGCAGTGTGTGTGCGGCGCCGTACGCCTCCAGCGCCCAGACCTCCATCTCGCCGAAGCGCTGGCCGCCGAACTGTGCCTTACCCGCCAACGGCTGCTGAGTGACGAGGGAGTAGGGACCGATGCTCCGGGCGTGGATCTTGTCGTCCACCAGATGGCTCAACTTCAGCATGTAGATGGCCCCCACCGTGATGGGGAAGTCGAAGCGACGACCGCTACGCCCGTCTCGCAGCCAGACCTTCCCGTTCGGGAACAGTCCGGCGTGCACCACGAGCTCGGAGACGGCAGCGTCCAGCCCCTCTCCGGCGGTGCGCTTGCTCGCGATGGCGGCGATGGCCGGGAAGATCTCGTCCAGCTCCTGGCCCTTCTCCGCCGCCAACTCCTTTCCTGCGGCCACGACGAAGTTGTGGATCCCGTCGAAGACGGCCTTCGCGTCCTTGTCCAGCTTCTGGGCCGTGAACTCGTCCAGAGTCCGGCCAAGGCCCTCGGAAGAGACCCGAAGCGATTCGCCGTTGCCGTTGCCGTTGCCGTTCTGGCCCGCACCCTGGTGGAGGGTGCCCTCGGGAAGGAGCTGCGCCGCACCGATGGCCTCTCGAAGATCGTCGGGCGACAGATCGAGCCGGGCCTCCTTCAGGTTGAGTGCCTCCTGGGCCCAATCGAGTCCTGCCAGCTTCAAGAGCACGCCGATCTCGTCCTCGGTCGCCCCCTGGAAGACCGGCGTCTTGGCTTCAAAACCAAGCACCCGCGCCGCCCACCCAAGGTGGGTCTCCAGGATCTGTCCCACGTTCATGCGGGATGGAACCCCGAGAGGATTGAGCACGATCTCCACCGGCGTACCGTCCGGCAGGAACGGCATGTCCTCCTCCGGTGCGATCCGGGCGATGATCCCCTTGTTCCCGTGGCGACCGGCCATCTTGTCGCCGACGGAGATCTTCCTCTTCTGGGCGAGGTAGACCTTCACCAGCTGAACCACTCCCGGCGGCAGCTCATCGGGCTGGAAGACCTTGTCGATCTGCTCCTCGGTCCGCTCCCGAACCCGCTCGATACGGCGCTGGGCCTCGTCCACGAGGCGGCGGATCTTCTCGCTGGCCTCCTTGTTCTGAACCTTCAGGGTGGAGAGGTCCACCTTGGAGAAGTCGATCTCGTCGATCTCGCTCTTCCCCAGCTTGGTGCCCTCGTCCATGTAGGGCTCCACGGTGCCCTTCTTGAGCATCAGGGCCACGGTCTGACGTTGGAGGAGCTCACCCATCTCCTCGTCCCGGGCCTCGGTGATCCGTTGGACCTCCTCACGCTCGAACTGGCGGAGTTCGGCGATCCGGGCTCCTCGCTCCTTCTCCAGAACCGGGTCATCGATGCGCCGGGAGAAGATCTTGACGTCGATGACCGTCCCGTTCATCCCGGGGGGTACCCGGAGGGACGAGTCCTTCACGTCCTTGGCCTTCTCGCCGAAGATCGCCGTGAGAAGCTTCTCCTCGGGAGACAGCTCGGTCTCGCCCTTCGGCGTGATCTTCCCCGCCAGGACGTCCCCGGACTGCACCCGGGCCCCGATGCGGACGATGCCCCGCTCGTCCAGGTCCACGAGGGACTCTTCCGCCACGTTCGGGATCTCTCGGGTGATCTCCTCCATCCCCCGCTTCGTGTCGCGGACGTGGAGCTCGAGCTCCTGGATGTGGATGGAGGTGAAGACGTCGTCCTTCACCAGCTTCTCGCTGATGACGATGGCGTCCTCGTAGTTGTACCCGTAGTAGGGCATGAAGGCCACCAGGACGTTCCGACCCAGCGCCAGCTCCCCGTTGTCGGTGCTCGGGCCGTCGGCCAGGATGTCACCCGGCTGGACCATCTGGCCCCGCTTCACCAGGGGACGCTGGTTGATGGCCGTATCCTGGTTCGTCCGCCAGAACTTCTTCAGCACGTATCGGTCGTACTGGGCGAGCTTGGCCAGGGGCTGGTCCGAACTCCCGTCGCCCCCTGCACCGGTGTCGATCACGATCTCGTCGGCGGTCACGTGGACCACCTCCCCGCCCCGGCGGGCCGTGATGACCGCCCCGGAGTCGCGGGCCAGCTTGAACTCCAGACCCGTCCCCACCAGGGGGGAGTCGGTGTGGAGGAGAGGCACCGCCTGGCGCTGCATGTTGGACCCCATGAGCGCCCGGTTGGCGTCGTCGTGCTCCAGGAACGGGATCATGGCGGCAGCCACCGACACCATCTGGTCCGGGGCCACGTCCATGTAGTCGATGTCTTCCGGGCGGAGGAGGGGGAAGTCCCCTCGCTCACGGCACAGGACGAACTCGTTCCCGAAGGTACCGTCCTCGTTGAGGGGGGCGTTGGCCTGCGCGATGCGAGCCTCCTCCTCCTCGTTGGCCGACAACCAATCGATGGTGTCGGTCACCCTGCCGTCCACCACCTTGCGGTAGGGAGTCTCGATGAAGCCCAGCTCGTTGACGCGCCCGTAGGTGGTCAGCGAGGTGATGAGGCCGATGTTCGGACCCTCGGGCGTCTCGATGGGGCACATGCGCCCGTAGTGGGAATAGTGAACGTCCCGGACCTCGAAGCCCGCCCGCTCCCGGGTCAGACCGCCCGGTCCCAGGGCGCTGAGACGACGCTTGTGCGTCATCTCCGCCAGGGGGTTGGTCTGGTCCATGAACTGGGACAGCTGAGAAGAGCCGAAGAACGCCTGGATCACCGCCGAAACCGTACGGGCGTTGACCAGATCGTCGATGGAGATCTTCTCGGGATCCGTGTTGATGGACATCCGCTCCTTCACCAACCGGGCCATCCGGGACAGCCCCACGGAGAGCTGATTGGCGATGAGCTCCCCGACGGTACGGACCCGGCGGTTCCCCAGGTGATCGATGTCGTCCACCCCGCCCTGTCCCTGGGACAGATTGATCAACGTGCGCAGGATGGCGATGAAGTCGTCCTTGGTGAGGACCGTCTCGGTGCGGGGCACATCCACGCCGAGCCGCTGATTGATCTTGTACCGGCCCACCCGGCCGAGATCGTATCGCTTCGGATTGAAGAAGACCCTGTCCAGGGCCGTCCGGGCCGTCTCCACATTCGGCGCCTCGCCGGGACGGAGCAGCGAGTAGATGGCGTGCAGCGCCTCCTCCTCGCTCGAGGTGGGGTCCTTCTTGAGCGTATTCTTGACGATGGGAGAATCGCCGCGGAAGCCGGCCCCTTCGTTCGTGTAGATCTTGAACTTCGAGACCTCGGCCCGCTCCAGCACAGCCAGGACGTCCTCGTCGATCTCACGCGACTCCTGGACCAGGATCTCTCCCGTCTCGGGATCCACGATGTCCTCGGCCATCACCGCACCTTCGATTTCGGCCCGGGACAGCTTGTCGTCGAAGTCCACCTCGGCGTCGCCCACCGAGAAGAAGAGCTGGAAGATCTCCGGGTCGGTCCCGTACCCGAAGGCACGAAGCAACGCCGTCGCCGGGAACTTCTTCTTCTTGTCGATGTGGACGTAGCACACGTCGTTGATATCGACGGTGAACTCCACCCAGGAACCACGGAACGGGATGATCCGGGCGCTGTGCAGCTTGGTTCCGTTGGGGTGGATGCTGTCTTCGAACACCACGCCCGGCGACCGGTGCAGCTGGCTCACCACCACCCGCTCGGCCCCGTTGATGATGAACGTCCCCAGCTCCGTCAGGAGCGGAAGATCACCGAGATAGACCTCCTTCTCGATGATGTCCCGGGGACGACGCTCCACCTCCTCGTCCTTGGCTGCATCCTCGTCCAGCTCCTCCCAGACGATCAGACGCAGCGTGGCCTTGAGCGGGGCCGCATACGTCATATCCCGCTCGATGCACTCCTCGACGGAGTACTTCGGCTCACCCAGGGCAGCCCCGACGTACTCGAGGGTGAAATTCTCGTTGACGTCGGAGATGGGGAAGATCTCCCCGAAAACCCGGTCGAGACCGAAGTCCCAGACCTCCGACGGGTCGACGTTCTCCTCCACGAGCTTCTCGAAGGAGCGGAGCTGTACGTCCAGCAGATCGGGCATGGGCATGACCGGCTTGAGCTTCGCGAAGCTCACTACCGGACGGCCATCGTGGCGAATATCCAACGGGATCCCCCTTGGACCGGTCCCCCTCTCGGGTGGATCAGTCATGGTCGTGTTCGACTTCCTTCAAGCGCGGAAATCCCCGAACCGTCTTGGCGACGGCGGGGACCCGCACACGGCGGTCCGATACCGGACCTGAACGAACTGAGTGCTACCGCAGCTGCCGGCGCGGAGTCCCCGGCCGGCCCGGAATCAACCGGGCCGGCCGGCGGGCGCCGGGTCCTACTTGAGCTCGACGCTCGCGCCCTGCTCCTCGAGCTTGGCCTTGATCTCCTCGGCCTCCTCCTTCGACGCAGCCTCCTTGAGCGTCGTGGGCGCCTCGTCGACGGCCGCCTTGGCGTCCTTGAGGCCCAGGCCCGTGATCTCCCGGACGACCTTGATCACCTGGATCTTCTTGTCGCCGGCGCCGGTGAGGACGACGTCGAATTCGTCCTTCTCCTCGGCAACCTCGGTGGCAGCGGCACCACCACCCGCCGCGGCCGCGACGGCCACCGGCGCGGTGACGTTGAACTTCTCCTTGAACTTGTCGACGAACTCGGAAAGCTCGAGAACCGTCATGTTCCCGAAGTCTTCGAGAATCTTATCCTGGTCGATCGCCATTTTGCTTCTCTCCTGATGTGTTCACCCGGCACGAAGCCGGCGGTGGGGATACGAGGGCTTACTCGCCAGCGTCCTGCTTCTGCGCCTTGTACGACTCCAGGAGGCCGGCCATCTCCTGCAGCTTGGACTCCATGGCACCCACGAGGGCGGCCATGGGGGCCTCCATCACGCCGACCACCTCGGCCAGCAGTTCATCCCTGGAGGGCAGCGTAGCCAGCTTCTCCAGCTGCGCCGCGTCGAGGATCTTGTTGTCCAGCACGCCGATCTTGAAGGCGGGCCGATCCTCGTGGGCCTTCGCGAAATCCGAGAGGACCTTGGCCGTGGCCACCACGTCTTCGTACCCGAAGATCACGCCCGTGGGACCGGTGAGAGCCTCGGAAAGGTCCGGAACATCCGCCCCCTCCAGCGCCCGGCGCATCAGCCGGTTCTTGGCCACGAGAAACTCGGCACCGCTCTCCCTGAGCTGCTGCCGCAGATCCGTCATGGACTTGACGTTCAACCCGCTGAAGTCCGTGAGGTACATCACCGGGGAACGATCCACGCGCTCCCGGAATTCTGCGACGAAGGTCTCCTTTTCGTCTCTCTTCACCGTCAGTTCCTCCGGAAGAGGTTCGGATCAACGGAAATTCCGGGGCCCATGGTGCTGGAGACGGTCACGCTCCGGACGTAGGCGCCCTTGGCGGCCGCCGGTCGAGCTCGAACGATCTGGTCCATGAAGGCGTTGAAGTTGTCCGCCAACTGGTCCGGCTCGAAGGAGACCTTCCCGATGGGAGCATGGACGTTTCCGGTCTTGTCGACCCGGAACTCGATCTTACCCGCCTTGATCTCCGAGACGGCCTTGCCGACGTCGAAGGTCACGGTGCCCGCCTTGGGCGTGGGCATCAAGCCCCGGGGACCGAGAACACGACCGAGAGGGCCGACCTTACCCATGACGTCGGGTGTGGCCACCACCACGTCGAAGTCCAGCCATCCCTCCTGAATCTTGTCCACGAAGTCCAGACCGACGTAGTCGGCCCCGGCGTCGCTGGCCTCCTTCTCCTTCTCTCCCTGGGCGATCACCAGGACCCGGACCGACTTCCCCGTTCCGTGGGGAAGCACCACCGTGCCCCGTACGATCTGATCCGCCTTCCGTGGGTCCACGCTGAGCCGCGTAGCCACCTCGACGGTTTCGTCGAAATTGGCGAACGCGAGATCCTTCACCAGCTGGACCGCCTCGGCGGGAGCGAAGGTCACACCTCCAGGGACGTTCTCCCGGCTCGTGCGATACTTCTTTCCGTGTTTTGGCATCTTGATTCGAGCCGTCGGGTCTTCAGTCCTCCCACCCGCGGCGGCTCGCACGGGTGGTTCGTCGGACGGCCCGGACCGCCGAGCGGTCGGGCCAGGGGGAGCGCAGCCAGTCCGGCCACGCGCCCGATATCGATCAGTTTTCGACTTCGATGCCCATGGAACGGGCCGTCCCGGCGATCTGCATGATCGCGGAGTCGATGTCGTTGGTGTTCAGGTCGGGAAGCTTGGTCTCGGCGATCTCACGAAGCTGGGCCCGGGTGACCTTCGAGACCTTGTCCCGGTTCGGGACTCCCGATCCCTTCGGCAGGTTGAGCGCCTTCTTGAGGAGCACCGCCGCCGGAGGCGTCTTGGTGATGAAGGTGAAGGACCGGTCTGCGAAGACGGTGATCTCCACGGGGATGGTCAGGCCCGGCTTGTCCTGCGTCCTGGCGTTGAACTGCTTGCAGAACTCCATGATGTTCACGCCCTGCGCACCCAGAGCCGGGCCCACCGGAGGAGCAGGGTTCGCCTGTCCGCCGGGAACGTGCAGCTTGATGAACCCGATGACCTTCTTCGCCATGACTGGTATCCCTCAGGAATTCGACCGACACGAGGTGCGCCGCTTCAGAATCCCTTCAACTGTGTGTAATCCAACTCGACGGAGGTCGGACGCCCGAACAGCGACACCTCGACCTTGACCTTGCCCTTGTCGTGGAAGACCTCCTGGACCGTTCCCGAAAAGTCGCTGAACGGACCCTGGATGACCTCCACCACCTGACCGGCGTGGAAGGGGATGTCCTCCTTCTCCTCCCCCTCCGGCACCGGCTCCTCGATTCCGAGGATCTTGTTCATCTCCTCTTCGCGCAGCGCCTGCGGCGTGCGGCCGGAGCCGACGAACTTGATCACGCCCTGCACGTTGTTGATCACGTGCTGGGTCCGCTCGTTCAGGGCCATGTGCACCAGCACGTAGCCCGGATAGAGCCGCTTGGTGACGGACACCCGCTTCCCGTTGCGGATCTCCGTGACCTCCTGGGTCGGAACCAGACACTCGGCGATCTCCTTCTCCTCCGGAGTCTCGCCCTCTTCATCGTCGATCTTCTGGGCGAGGAGCCGCTGCACCTTGTTCTCGTGACCCGAGTAGGTCTGGACCGCATACCACCGCTTCTCAGACATCAGGCCCCGAACGCCCCCATGATGAGATCCAGGACGGCTCGGACCACCGAGTCCATGAGCCAGATCGTGGCCGAGATCAGGAACAAGAAGACGATCACCACCAGGGTGGCGTTCTTCAACTGCTCATAGTCCGGCCAGGTGACCTTCTGGAGCTCGGCCCACGACTCCTCGATGAAGGTCCGGGTTTCCTGAATCTTCTGCAGCGCCATCGGGCTACTTCGTCTCCTTGTGCGCCGTATGCTCCCGGCACCGCGGGCAATACTTGCGGTACTCCACCCGTTCGGGGTGAAGGCGCTTGTTCTTCGTCTTGGAATAGTTCCGTTCCTCGCAGACCTGGCAGGCGAGGATCACCTTGTCCCGCGGCATCTTCCCTCTCTCCGCTTGAATACGGAATCGGCCCGGGGAAGATCCGACCGGGAGCTAGGGTCCCGGCCGGATACGCCCCGGCCTCTTCGTGCGAGCTTCGTTACTCGATGATCTCGGTGACGACGCCGGCGCCCACGGTGCGGCCACCCTCGCGGATGGCGAACCGCAGCTCCTTGTCCATCGCGATCGGCGTGATCAGCTCTACCGTCATCTGCACGTTGTCGCCCGGCATCAC
>JARRPL010000133.1:0-13145 GCA_037382905.1 Gemmatimonadota bacterium
CGAGGCGCTCCGTCGTCGAGGACGGCCCTCCATGACGCTGCACCTCGGGGCCGTGACGCCCGCATCGCTAGGGGGCCTCCTGATGCTCTTCCAGGTGGCGACGGTCTACGCGGGCAGCCTCTACGGCATCGATCCACTCGACCAACCGGGTGTGGAGCTGGGCAAGGTTCTGACCTACGGGTTGATGGGTCGGGCAGGCTACGAGGCGCCGGAGCTTCTCGAGTCCGATCCCCGCTGGCACGTCTGAGGGGGATCTGTGTAGCTTCATGCAGGGAGGCCGAGAGCCTTCCGCTCAGTGGATCATTGGGAGGGTTCGAATGCGTGATCGCGAAGACATACCCACCGTCGTGATCGAGCGGGATACAGGTCACGGGTTGGGGTCGTTTCTGGTAGGGGCGCTCCTGGGAGCGGGCGTCGCGCTCCTTCTGGCGCCCCGTTCCGGAAGGGAGACGCAGGAAGAGCTCCGGGCCCGTGCCCAGGAGCTCCGGGATGCAGCCCAGGAGCGGGTCCGGGACGCATCCCGTCAGATCGAAGAGCGCCTCGACGAGGCTCGGGAAGGGCTCGAGTCCGGGGCGGAGCGGGTCCGGGAGGCGGTGGACTCGGGACGCAAGGCGGCGGTGGACGCACGCCACGATCTCGAGGAGAAGCTGGAGCGCTCGAAGGCGGCGTACCGCGCTGGGATCGAGGCGGCCCGGGCCACCGCGACGGAAGAAACGGGGTCGGACCACGAAGCCAGCGACTGATTCCCCGGCTCCGGCGGCGGGTCCTGGCAATCCGTCGCCGGAGGCGGAGGATTGGCCATCGGAGTCCGGGGTGCCCTACGGCCTCCGTGGGTCCCGCAGAGCCCGGGCGCTGGCCTTCCTCAAGCGGGTGTTCACGAAGGCCGACGAGGACGGCATCTTCTTCATGGCGGGGGCGATCTCCTTCAACGTCCTCGTGGCCATCGTGCCGCTCCTGTTGTTCGGAGTCGGGATCTCCGGGATGGTCCTTTCGGCTCGATTCCCCGATCCCGTCACCGTGGTGGTGGACCTCGTGGGAGAACTCCTCCCGGTCGTGGGAGGGGACGTGGACCTCACCGCCCAGGTTCGGGAGCAGATCTCGAATCTCCTGGGGGAGGGGGTCAGCTTCACCGTACTGGGCGCGGCGCTGCTGGTCTGGTTCAGCACCCGGCTGGTGGGGACGCTCCGCACGGCTCTGCGGGAGATCTTCGACATCGGTGAGACCCGGGGGATCATCGGAGGGAAGATCTACGACATCCAGGTCGTGTTGATCGGTGGACTCCTGTTCATGGTGAACATCCTCTTGACCACCGGCGTGCAGGTGGCTCAGGAGTATGGCCTCGACCTCCTTGGGCTGGACGGTGCGATCCTCACCCGCGTGCAGGCCTTCTCCGCCCAGGCGCTGGCCTTCACCTCCATCTGGGTCCTCTTCCTCGGCATCTACCGATTCCTGCCGGCCCGGCACCTTCCTTGGCGGGCGGCCCTCATCGCCGCCACCTTCACGGCCATCCTCCACGAGGTCCTCAAGGCCGGCTTCGGATGGTACGTCTCCGAGGTGGCCAACTACCGCTCCACCTATGGGAATCTGATCTCTCTCGCGGTACTCTTCTTCTGGATCTATTACGAGGCCATCGGGTTCATTCTCGGGGGCGAGGTGGCTCAGGTCTGGACCATGCGTCGGGCGCGTCGGGTGCAGGTGCGGCAGGTCCACGGCGGGGGCGAATCACGGAGTGGGAATGGGTGACGACGGACGGCGTCTGGTAGCTTCCAACCGGAAGGCGCGGCACGAGTACGAGATCATCGACACCTGGGAGGCGGGCCTCGTCCTCCGGGGTCCCGAGGTCAAGTCCGTCCGCGCCGGGAAGGTCGCGTTCCAGGACGCCTATGCCACCATCGACAGCGGCGAGGTCTTCCTGAACTCCTTCCACATCAGCCCCTACGAGCAGGCGAACCGATACAACGAGGATCCGGTGCGGAAGCGAAAGCTCCTCTTGAACCGTGCCGAGATCCGCAAGCTCATCGGCAAGGTGGAGGAGAAGGGGTTCACCCTCGTCCCTCTCGACATCTACTTCCGCCGAGGTCGCGCCAAGATGACTCTGGCTCTCGCCCGGGGGCGCCAGCTCCACGACAAGCGTGAGAAGCTCAAGCGGCAGACCCAGGAGCGGGAGGCACGGCGTGCCATGAGAGCCCACTCGTGAGGGGGACGTCGGTTTCACTCATCGGGCTGGTTCTTCTGTCGGTGATGTTCCCGGTGGGTGTCCAGGCCCTCCAGGGGGACGATGCGTTCCGGATCCGATCCCGGGATTCCGGGGAGTTCACCCATCGGCTGGTTCGCCACCGGGGCCACCCGGCGGTCTCGGCGGAAGCCCTCGCGACCACGGGCTGGGAGTTGCGCCGGGCCGGTGATGGCTGGGTCGCCGCCCTCCCCGACGGGACCCGACTGGCCTTCCGAGCGGGAATGCCCTTCGTACAGCTCCAGGGGGAGTGGGCCCAACTCGCCCATCCGCCCTACGAGACCGACAACGAGCTGTTCCTGCCCCTTCAACTCTTCACGGATCTCCTTCCGGATCGGCTTCCGGGGCGGTACCGCGCCGTCGACCCCCGTGTCCTGGAGCTCCGCGACCCCGGGCTTCTGGGTGCCGGATCCGGACCTGCCGAGGCGGGGGAGCCCTCGTTCAGAGGTCGTCTCGCCGCTCCCGCCACCGCCGGATCGGTCTCCATGGACGACGGGACCCGGGTCGTGGTGATCGACCCGGGCCACGGAGGTCGCGATCCCGGGGCCATGGGCCCCCGGCGGACCCGCGAGAAGGACGTTGCCCTGGCGGTGGCCCTGGCCCTGGCGGAAGACCTCCGGGAGGATCCGTCGTTGGAAGTGCATCTCACCCGGGACGACGACTCCTTCATCCCCATCTGGGAGCGGGGCGAGATTGCCACGCGTCTCAGGAGAGACCGGCCCGGCGTCTTCATCTCGATTCACGCCAACTCCTGGAACATCCGGTCGGTCCGAGGCGTGGAGACGTATTTCCTCTCCGAGGCCCGAACCGAGCACGAGGCGCGGGTGGCGGCGCTGGAGAACAGCGCAACGGAGCTGGAGCAGGGCCGTGGCGGTCCCGACACGTCCGAGCTGGGCTTCATCATCGGGGAGCTCTTGAATCTGGACTTCCAGCACTGGTCCCACGAGCTGGCCAGCGGGGTCCAGGACGCCCTCGCCGACGTGCACCCGGGGCCGGACCGAGGCGTCAAACAGGCCCCCCTGGCGGTCCTCACGAACGCCATGATGCCTTCGGTGCTCATCGAGCTCGGATTCATCACCAATCCCACCGAGGAACAGGCGTTGAGCCGGAAGGAGTTCCAGGAGGCCGTCGCCGAGGCCACTGCCGTAGCCGTACGGGACTTCTTCGACCGCTATCCCCCGGGCTCGGCCACCACGTCCAGCCGGTGACCCGGCTTCTGGTGGGGGCGCTGTTCCTCACGGGTTGCGTCTACCTCAATACCCTCTACAACGCCCGCACACTGCACGAGGCCGGGGATCGGGCCCGGCTTGCGGGCCGGGCTGAGGCGGCCGAGAGTGCCTACCGCGCGTCACTCGAGGGCGCCGGGAAGGCCTTCCGGCAGGACACCGTAGGAGAGTGGGCCTCCGCGTCCCTCCTGCTGGTGGGGCGGAATCATGTGCGGCTCCAGCAACCGGAGGAGGCCCGGGCAGCGTTGGAGACCGTGCTTCGCCGGGACCCCGCCGCCGAGGTGGCGTTGGAGGCTCGGGTGTTCCTGGGGGCGGCGCGGGCGGAGGCGGGGGAGCACCCGGCGGCACTCCGAGTGCTGAATCAGGTTCTGGGAGAGCTCCCGCCGGGCGAACTGAGGGCGGAAGCGCACGTGTGGCGCGCACGGGTGCTCCTGGCTCAGGGTCGTGTGGACCAGGGTTGGTGGGACCTGGAGCGGGCGGTGGAGTTGGACGAGCGACTGAGGGTGCCGACACAGCTCGAACGACTGCGCTGGGCCATCGTGGCCGGTGACGCGGCTCGAAGCACCCGTGCGGTGGCGGGCCTCGTGGAGGAGGCGGAGGCGAGCATCTGGGCCGACTCCATGGCGGCCCTGGTGGAGGTGGAACACCGTACCCGAGGCCCCGCCACCGCCGCCTCGCTCCTCGCGCCGGCCCGGACGGCAGCCTGGGCCCCCGCACCCAGGGACTCGCTCCTCCTCCTGCGAGCCGACCTGCTCCTGGCGGCCGCCGAGACCCTCGCGGTGGAGAGTGAGCTGGGCTGGATGGCACGCCGGGCCGGCCCAGGGGCCGCACCGGCTCTCCTGGGTCTGGCCCGAATTCGACTCCGTCGACTGGACGATCCCGCGGCCCTGGGGGAGGTGCGGGACCTGCTCCTCCCCGCATCCGGAGACAGCGCTGCGGTACAGCTCCTGGAGGATCTCCGCACGGTGGAGCTCCTGGCGGGCCGGAGGGAGGACCGTTTTGCGGCACGTTTCGTAGCAGCCGAGATGGCTCAGGACGTGCTGGGGTCGCCGGGCCTGGCCCGGCGGCTCTACCAGGCGGCGGCGCTGGAACCGGCGGCGGGGGCGTGGCGGGGCAAGGCAGCGTTGGCGGCCCTTGCTCTCGCCGACGATCCTGAGGTGCGGTGGCCCGTGGCGGAACTCGTCCAGGGTATGGATGACCCGTACGTTACGTGGGCGCGAAATCGCTATCTTCCCGGGGATACGCTGGTGCGCCTCGACGCAGCCCTCCAGCCCCGTCTGGATTCGGCTCGCGTGTGGGCCCGCCGGGAGGCGCGTCGTCGAGACGTGCTGGTCCGAACTCGAGCCAACGGGGGCTGAGCGTGCCCGAACCCATCCACCTCTTCGGGACCGCCTTCCAGAATCCGGTTCTCCTTGCGGCCGGCACGTGTGGGTTCGGTCGGGAGCTGGCGGAGGTGGTGGAGCTCGAAGCCCTGGGGGGGATCGTCACCAAGTCCGTCACCCGGGAGCCCCGGCGGGGCAATCCGGCTCCCAGAGTGACGGAGTTCGGCGCCGGAATGCTCAACTCCATCGGTCTGGCGAACCCGGGGATGGAGGCCGTGCGTCGGGATCACCTTCCCTGGCTCGCCAGGCACCTGCGTCGGGCTCGTGTCTGGGTGAGCGTGGCGGGGCATCACCCGGAGGAGTATCCGACGGTGGTGGGCCACCTCGACGCGTCGGATGGATTCGTGGGCTTCGAGCTCAACCTCTCCTGCCCCAACGACACCCGTCGAGGCGGGTTGCCCTTTGCCATGGACGGAGATGCGTTGGCCGGCGTCGTGGAAGCCTGCCGATCCGTCACGGACCGGCCCCTGTGGGTGAAGCTGGCCCCCAACGATCCCCGGATCGGCGCCCACGCCCGACGGGCGGAGTCCGCCGGTGCCGATGGGGTCACCCTGGTGAACACCCTTCCAGGCCGCGTACTCCGTGAGGACGGAAGTCCCGTCTTGGGAGCGGGGCCGGCGCCTCGCTGGTCCAGATGGGGACCGCGACCTTCGCCGCTCCCCGGCAACCCGAGGGAGTGGCGAGGGAGTTGACCCGCAGAGGCTGGCCTCGGGCGATCGTGTCGGAGCGGGCGGGGCGGGGGGCGAGACGTGCAGCCGACGGGGCTCCGGGGACCGCGGGACCGACGGCGGAGGTGGTGCCGTGAGCGAGCTCATCGTCGCGCTGGACGTCCCGTCCCGGGAACGGGCGCTGGAGCTGGTGGATCGCCTCGGGGGGGAGGCCGATTTCTACAAGGTCGGGCTGGAGCTCTTCACCCGGGAGGGCCCGTCGGTGGTCACCGCTCTGCAGGATCGAGGGAAGCGGATCTTCCTGGACCTCAAGCTCATGGACATCCCCAACACCGTAGCGGCCACCGTGGCGGCGGCGTCCGACCTCGGGGTCGAACTCCTGACGGTCCACGCCCAGGGGGGCGCCCGCATGATCGAAGCCGCCGTGGCGCAGGCGGGAACAGGGACGCGACTCCTGGCGGTCACGGTCCTGACCTCCCTCTCCCCCGACGAGATCGAGACGGTCTGGGACCGTCCGGTGGGGTCGGTTCGGAGCGAGGTGCTCCGACTGGCGCGTCTTGCTCGGAGTCTGGGCATCCACGGTGTGGTCGCTTCGCCCCTGGAGGCCGGGGAACTCCGCACTGCCCTGGGTCCGGAGGCCCTCGTGGTGACTCCCGGGATCCGGCCTTCTGGAACGGAACACCACGACCAGAACCGGGTCGCCACCCCCGAGGCCGCGGTGGAGGCCGGCGCCTCGCATCTCGTGGTGGGGCGGGCCATCACCAGGGCGCCGGATCCCGCGGAGGCGGCCCGTCGGGTGCGCGCCGCCATGCGTGCCGCGCTGGAGGGGAGAGGGTGAGACGCACGGACGGCTGGCGGGCCCTCCCCCGGGGGACTCCGGTCCTCGTATGGCTCCTCTTGCTCGCTGCCTGGCCCCCGGAGTCCATCCGAGCCCAGCAGGTGGGGTCCACGGCGAGCCGGTTCGTGTCGGCCTGGGCCCGGGAAGACGTCGGGGGACTCCAGAGTCTGATGACTTCGGTGGTCCGCCTGGACGTGGAGGGGGCCGGCCATCTGGGTGTGCCGCCGAGGCAGGCCGCAGCCACCCTGGCTCGCCTCTTCGACCGATACGTCCCGGCGGAGCCCGAGACGGTCCGGCTTCGGGACGGCGACGGCGCCGGAGAGGGCGGGTTCGCCGAGTTCCGTTGGGTCCCCGTCACGGTGGACACAGGAGAGACCGTTCCCTACGTCATCTTCGTCGCATTCCGGCCCGTCGGGCCGGATCTCCTGATCGCCGAACTTCGAGTCCTCCGTTGAACCCATGACACTGCAGCTCTACAACAGCCTGAGCCGATCCCTCGAGTCCTTCGAGCCCGCCGACGGGTCGGTGGCCCGGGTCTATGGGTGTGGTCCGACGATCTACGCCCGCGCCCACATCGGGAATTTCCGCACCTTCATGGTCTACGATTTCCTGCACCGGGTGCTGGAGCGGAAGGGTTGGGATGTTCGCTTCGCCGTGAACTTCACGGACGTCGACGACAAGACCATCGACGGGGCGGCCAGGGAGGGTGTTCCCCTCCGAGACTTCACCCGCCCCCACGGTGAGGCCTTCCTGGCGGACCTGGAGACCCTGGGAATCCGGCCCTTCGACCAGATTCCTCGCGCCACCGAGCACGTGGACGAGATGGTGGCCTGGATCGAGCGTCTCGAAGCCGCCGGGCTGGCGTATCGGGCCGACGACGGGTCCGTCTACTACCGGATCTCCGCCTTTCCCGGATACGGTCGGCTTTCCGGCAACCGGGCCGACGGCGAGACGGGGCGATCTCGCATCGATGCCGACGAGTACGACAAGGACGATGTCCGGGATTTCGTGCTCTGGAAGGCGTCCCGGGAGGTGGACCGGGATGTGGGCGCGGTGTGGGACTCGCCCTGGGGTCCCGGTCGCCCGGGCTGGCATCTGGAGTGCTCGGTTCTCAGCATCTCGTGTCTCGGGGAGACGCTGGACATCCACCTGGGAGGGGAGGACCTGCTCTTTCCCCATCACGAGAACGAGATCGCCCAGTCCGAGGGGGCCACGGGAAAGCCCTTCGCCCGGTTCTGGCTGCACACCAAGCATCTGCGGGTCGAAGGCCAGAAGATGTCCAAGTCGTTGGGGAACGTCTTCACCGTGGAGGATCTCCTGGATCGGGGGCACTCCCCGGCAGCCATCCGGCACCTCCTCATCTCGGCCCAGTATCGCCGGGAGCTCAACTTCACCTTCGATGGATTGGAGGGCTCCGCCCGGGCGGTGGAACGGCTGGTCGCCTTCCACCGGCGTCTGCACCAGGAGACGGCCGGGGATCCGGCTGTCTCCTCCGGCCTGGAGCCGCTCGCCGCCCGGGCCCTCCGGAGCTTCGACGCGGCGTTGGACGATGACCTGAACTCGTCCGAAGCCCTGGCCGCCGTCTTCGTCTTCCTGAAGGAAGGCAACGCGGCTCTCGACGCCTCGGGGGGCGTGGCGGGTCCCGACGAGCTGAACGCCGCACGGGAGGCCCTGGCCGCCATGGACCAGGTGTTGGGCTTGCTGGAGCTCGCCCTCCGGGATGAGGGAGCGCCCGACGACGAGCTTTCGGCATGGGTGGAGGAGATGATCCAGCAGCGTGCCGAGGCCCGGGCGTCGAAGGACTGGGGGCGCGCCGATGAAATCCGCGACGCGCTGACGGCGCGCGGCGTGGTGCTGGAGGACACGGCCCAGGGCACGCGCTGGAAGGTGTCGGGCTGAGGCGAGGTCGCCTTGAGGGGGCGGGTGGGTCAGTCCTCCATCCCGGCGTCGGGGAAGAGGGCGGCCAGACTCTCTCGTGACGCCTTGGCCACCCCCCGTTCGGTGATGATGCCGGTGATGAGGCGCGCCGGTGTCACGTCGAAGGCCCAGTTGGCAACCGGGGATCCCTGGGGCAGGAGTTGGACGGCCGCCAGCGACCCGTCGCCCGTTTCTCCCGTGATCCACGTCACCTCCTCCTCCCCCCGCTCCTCGATGGGGATGTGGGTGCCGTCCTCCATCCCGAAGTCGATGCTGGAGCCGGGGGCCGCCACGTAGAACGGCACCCCGTTGTCCCGGGCCGCCAGGGCGACGCCGTACGTGCCGATCTTGTTGGCTACGTCTCCCTGTCCGGTCGTCCGGTCGGTCCCCACCACCACGAGGTCCACCCGGCCCGTGGCCAGCAGATGCCCCGCCGCCACGTCCGGAACCACCGTATGAGGAACGCCGGCCTGGCCCAGTTCCCATGCCGTGAGCCGGGCGCCCTGCCTCCGTGGCCGGGTCTCGTCCACCCACACATGGATCGGAAGCCCCTCCTGATGCGCCTGGTAGATCCCGGAGGTGGCGGTTCCCCAGCCCACCGTGGCCAATCGGCCCGCGTTGCAGTGGGTCAGGAGGTGGAGCGGGCGTTCGGCGGAAACGTCCACCTCCCGGGCCCGGGCTCGAAGGAGCCGGAGTGCGTGCCGTCCCAGCTGCCGGTTGGTGTCCACGTCCGTCTCGCAGAGTTCCCGGGCCGCCTGGACGGCTGCCTCGGCGCGGTCCTCCTCAGGGAGCCCCAGGATGCGGGATAGGCATCGATCCACGGCCCATCGGAGGTTCACCGCCGTGGGCCGTGTGGCGACGAGGGTCTTCCGGGCCGCCTCGAGTCCGGCGTCCGATGGATCCTCCCGGGCCGCCAGGGCGAGGCCCCACGCGGCCGTGGCGCCGATAAGAGGCGCCCCCCGGACCTGCATGGTGCGGATGGCCGCCGCCGCGACATCCAGGGAGCTCAGCTCCAGCGTCTCCACTCGATAGGGCAGCGCCGTCTGGTCCAGGATGTGGATCCCCCCATGCTCCTCCCAGATCGTGCGCACCTCCCCCGGGCCCCCCACCATCAGTCGCGGCCCCCGGTACCCGGATCCGTCGCTGCGTGGGCGGCTTCCACCACGGCCCGTGCCGCCCCTTCCACGTCGGCGGCCTCCAGAATGCTCCCACCGATGAGGAGAAGGGTGTCGGCCCCGTAGGCATCGAACCACGCGGAGACCTCGGAGGCCTGGATGCCGCCCGCCGGCACAGGGAACGCCGGGAGATGCCCTCCCAGGGGCTCCCGGGCCCGTCGATTGATGGCCAGGCACGTCTCGAGGGGCCACGCGAATCGGCCCCTGGCATTCACGTAGATCACGCAGTCGGCTCCCGCCAGACGCCACAGCGTACCCATGAGGAGGGGCGGGGCGATTCCGCGACGGGCACCGGGTGCACTGTCGGCATGGGAGGGGTGGGCCATGAGGGCCAGGGAGGGCACCGCCTCCCGTAGCCGCGGAAGCGCGTCGAGGCCCGTGAGGCCCGGGCACACCAACACCCCGCCGCACCCCGCCTCTCGCGCCCGGCGGGCCCGGTCCTCCATCTCCCCCGCCGGCGCCGTCACGTTGGGAAAGTAGAGGGTTCGTCCGCCACACTTCCCGTTCTCCTCGCCGACGGCTTCGGCCACCCGCTGCACCCGCTCCCGGAAGGGAGCCGTCCCTTGGTCCGCCAGCCCGTGATCGTCCTTGATGACGTCGACGCCGGCCCGGGTCAGGGTGCGGGCCAGTCTCGCCAACTCCCGGGTCCCGAGTCCCACCGGCTTCAGGGCGCTGCTCACCAGAGGGCGGTCATGGGCGTCCAGCCGTCGACGGAGGCCGGGGATCCCCTGGCCCGGTCCCGGAAAGGTCCTCAGGCACCAGTCCGGGACGTCGAGGTCCTCGAGTCGCACTCGTTCCATGAGGGAGACGTTGCCCCACACGACATTCAGGAACTGGGTCGGGCTCCCGTCGAACAACCCGGCCGGATAGTCCACCTCCACGCGCGTCGGGTGGAGGGCGGAGCCGGCGTCCGGGGTCGGCGTCTCCGGGCTGACCTCCCGCACCCGGCCCAGGAGGCGGGCTTCGATCTCCGGGGTCGCCGCCCCCGACGGGACCTCCAGCGACTGGTCCCGGGCAATGGCGGATGCCCGTTCGTCTCCGTCCTCTCCGGGGGAGAGGAGGAGTCGGTACCGGGCACGGACGGGGCGGAGTTCGGGCATGATTCCATTCTAGGTGTGGGAGGGGCGTCGCGCCCGTCTTGAAGCGCCGGCATCGGGTCCGCTAGCTTCTCCTCCTCGCTGGCGTAGCTCAACTGGTAGAGCAGCTGATTTGTAATCAGCAGGTTGGGGGTTCGAGTCCCTTCGCCAGCTTTTCCGGCGGGATGTGAGGTTCGGGTACCGGCGTCGCGTGGCCTATACGCGATGGTGACGCAATCGTGGCGGAACGGGACGGCCTGTTACGTCGCGGGGGCTCAGGTTGAGGTCTTTCTCAAGAAGAGTCGCCACCAACTCACGTCACGGAGTGTTCTTCATGCGCCGTTCCCTCCTTCGCCTCTCCTCCCTCGCCCTGGCCGTCGTCTGGGCGGGCTGTTCCGACTCCCCGGTGGAGCCGGCCACCGATCTGGACGCCCCGGTCGCCGAAGGTCTCGTGGCGCCCCCCGCGACCGACGCGGTCTCGCTGCAGGCCGCCCTCGACGCCGCCGCCGCGTCCGGCGGGACGATCATCGTCCAGGGCGAGATCGTCCTCAGCGACCCGCTCACCTACGTCGGCGACGCCGACCTCACCCTCATCGGGCGTCAGGGTGCACGGATCGTGGGTCCGACGAACGCCATCGCCCCACCGAGCCTTTCCAATCAGCGGGTCGGCGAGGAGACGGTGGGCGACGGGTTGCAGGTCCTCGGGGAGCCGAACCTGACGATCCGCAACGTCCGCTTCGAGGGCCAGACCGGACACGGGATCTACTTCGAGCCTACCGACGACGCCTCCGGCACCGTGGAGTTCGATTTCAGCGACGTCGGCTTCGACGGTCAGGGACTCGCCGGGATGTGGGTGGAGGACCAGGCCGGAGGTTCGCAGGCGGCCCCGGACCCCATCGGTTCGGACGCCTCGCTCCACCTCAAGCTCCGGAACGTCACGGTGACCAACACGGGCTTCGCCGAGGACGGGGCGCAGAGCTGCCGCCCTCTGCCCGAGGAGGCCGGTTGCCCCTGGGCCGACTTCGACGGGATGCGTTTCAACGAAGGGGGCCTGGGTGACCTCACCTTCGACATCGTCGGTGCCGTCTTCACGGGGAACGCCGGTGACGGGATCGAGCTCGACGAGACGGGCGAGGGCAGCGCCGCAGGCTCGGTGTCCCGCTCCGCCTTCGACGGGAATGGATTCCAGCCCCAGTTCCCGGCGGATGTCGAGGACGGGTTCGACATCGACGAGGCAGGCCCGGGCGGCGTGGGCCTGGCCATGCGCAACGTCGACGTGAACGACAACATCGACGAGGGGATCGACCTGGACGAGAACGGGAGTGGCGATGTCCTCTTCGAGGCCCGGAACATCGTGAGCACCGGCAACGTGGACGAGAACATCAAGATCACGGAGAGCGAGGACGACCCCACCGGGGCCGGAGACATCATCCTCGACCTCGTGGACGTGACCGCCGACGGCTCGCTGGACAGCCGGGGCGCGCGCTTCGAGGAGTTCGGTGTGGGCGGCGTCCTGGGGTCGATCCGGAGCAGCACCTTCTCCGACAACACCGAGGACGACGGTCTCCGCATCGACGAGGAGGGTGAGGGCTCGGTGGAGGTCCGGCTCGACCGGGTGACCGGCTCCGGCAACGACGGCCAGGGACTCCAGGTCACCGAGAACGGCGTCGGCGACATCGCGATGGCCATCACGGCGTCCGAGTTCGCCGGGAACGGAAACACCGCCGTCGAGATGGAGGAGGAGGACGACGGGGGTCACGACGTCGTGATCACGGCCTCGACCCTCCTGGGCGACGGTGGGGAGGAGGCGCTGGACGTCATCGAAGCGGATGGCGGTTCCAGCACCGTGACGATCCAGGCCAGCACCGTGGACCCGGCTCCGGTTTCGTCCGGGGACGTGACCTTCGAAATCCGCCCGTAACGGGGCGGTCGTCGAGGGTCAGCCCCGGCGAGGAAGGTGTTTCGGAGGGGTCGGCGGGTCCGACCCCCTCCGTTCGCCTGTCGATGTGGACACCCCCTTGATGACCCCTGAGACCACGTATACCTTTGAAAGCTCGCTCCGAGACGCCACCTGCCATGGGTCGGTGGCTCTTTGCTTGTTCGGCGGTCCTGAGAGGCCGTCGCACGCTCGGATCGAGGTGGGGTACCGAAGCGGTCAAACGGGGCAGACTGTAAATCTGCTGGCTTAGCCTTCGAAGGTTCGAATCCTTCCCCCACCACTTCCCGCGCTCAGGCGCGGTGGAGATGCGGGAGTAGCTCAGTTGGCTAGAGCATCAGCCTTCCAAGCTGAGGGTCGCGGGTTCGAGTCCCGTCTCCCGCTCTGACGGAACAGGCGATGGTTTTGTCGCAAGCCGTCGCTCCGATAGCTCAGTGGTAGAGCACTCCCTTGGTAAGGGAGAGGTCCCGGGTTCAAATCCCGGTCGGAGCTTGCCCTGCTCGGGGGCGCGCAGCCGAGTGATGTACGCACACGAATCAGCCGGCCCCTCAGCGGTCCGGTGCCTCAACAAAACGAAGAGGAACGAGCGATGGGAAAGGCGAAGTTCGAGCGGACGAAGCCGCACGTGAACGTGGGGACGATCGGCCACGTGGATCACGGGAAGACGACGCTGACGGCGGCGATTACGACGATC
>JARRPL010000134.1:0-9018 GCA_037382905.1 Gemmatimonadota bacterium
GGAGAGATGAGCAGGAGGGCGGCGATCCGCTCCCGCAGGCCGAGGCGGGCCGCCGCCCAGAGGGCCAGGGTGGCGCCGGTGGAGGTGCCCACGAGGACCACCTGGTCGCCGAGCTCCCGGGCCACCGCCAACGCCTCGGCCACGTCGCCGAGCCAGGATCCCAGGGTGGCCTCCCCCATGGGCTCGGGACCCCGGCCGTGCCCCGTCAGGCGGGTCAGGAACAGGTTGGCCCCCAACGAGTCCGCCAGACGCTCCGGCAGAGGCGACACCTCCTGGCGGGTGGCGGAGAAGCCGTGCAGGTAGACCACGACCAGGGGGGTCGGGCCCGGGTCCTCCGGGTTCGCCCAGACCACCCGCTTCTCCGCTCCCGGGACGATGTCGTCGAAGGCCGCCTCCCGGCGCCGGACCCAGTCCTCCAACCCCGAGGGGGAGCCCGTCGGTACCGTCACCCGGGGCGCCTCCACCTCCACCGGAACCCGGGGCCCCAGGACCGCGACACCCGCAAGCCCGGCCAGCGCCACCACCGAAAGAAGGAGGGTACGCCGCCGCATCAATCCGACCGGGCCAAGCTGCGGTCCAGGGCCGCCTTCACCGGCGGGACCAGGAAGACGTTGGCCCCGGTCCGGCCCACCAGGAAGGCGGCGAAGGCCGCCGTGACCCCGATCCACCCGAGCCCCCAACCGGCCACGGCAAAGGTGGCGGCGATGAGGACGACCTCGGTGGCGGTGGCCAGGGTGATGGGTCCCGTACGATGGGCCTGGACCAGGACGGCCCGCTGGTAGGAGAGCCAGACGCTCAGCGCCGGCAGCGGCACCAGGATCCGAGCCGGTGTGATGGCGAATCGGGCGAGCCCGGGCTCCAACCCCGAGATCCGCACGAACCAGAGATCCGCCAGCGGCGTGAAGGCCACGAGGGCGAGGGCCGCAGAGGACCCGAGCCCGAGGATCCAGGCGAAGCGCGCCACCGGCGCCACATGTTCGTGCCCGTCCCCCAGCAACGCGATGGCCGCCTCCTGGAAGCTGAGCCCCAGACTCCGGAAGATGAAGGAGAGGGCGTGCACCACCGGGAAGACCGCCAACGACTCCAGGGGGAAGGGCGCCCGGCCCATGAAGAAGGTCAGGAGAGGCTGAACCGTGAGCCCGATGAGGGAGGTGAGGGCCAGGGGATAGTAGAAGCGGGCGATGGCCCGGTAGCTCGGTGCCGGCTTCCCCCGGCTCGAGTCCTGGGCGCCCCCCTCCGGGACCTCTCTCAGCTCCCGCACCGTGCCCCGGGCCATCCACTGGGCCGCCAACGCCTCCGCCATCACCCCGGCGGACAGGGCCGCCGCACCGACCCAGGCCCCGGGCCAGCCGGCGCCGAGATAGAGGCTGAGGGCCACCGCCGACATGGTCAGCAGACGGATCACGGTTCCGTAGGCCACCAGGCGGGTCCGGCCGGTCCGGATCAGGAGACCGTGAAGGAAACGCCGGTACCCGATGGCCGCGGGCCACGGCAGGAAGAGCCAGAACGCGCCGTAGGTCAGCTCCGCCACGGGCTCCGGAAGCCCCACCAACCCCTCCATGACGCCCCGGTGCACCGCCGGCACCAGCACGGCGATGAGGAGGAGCGTGGCCAGGGCGTTGAGGCCCCAGGTGAAGTTCCGAAGGCGCCGGTAGGCCACCCCGTCCCGGGCCAGGGCCGTGGAGGCGCTCATGAGCATGATGACCGGGGCCTCCACCAGGATGGCGAAGGCATAGGCGACGCCGTAGGCGGCCAGGTTGTAGGCGGGGTCTGCGAGGCGGGCGATGACCGCCGCCAGGAAGGGCCCCTCGGCCGCCATCATGAGCCAGGTCGCCGCCAGGGGCACCCAGAACAGGAAGATGGACCGCTGGGTTCGCTCCAAAGGACACCAGGCTCGAGGGGGATGGGGCGTGCTTGCCCGGCGTGTGGACCCCTCCTCTCTTTTGGAGATCCCCCGAGCCTCGAGGACCCCCTTCATGGCCCCTCTCCGTCGCACCCTCGCCCCCGGGTCGGTGAATCGCCTCCGAGGCCGGTCCTCTCTCCCGACCGTCTCCGTCATCGGGTCCGGAACCCGGGATCGTCCCGATCTCACGGAGCCATTGGGAAGCGCGCTGGCCCGACGCGACGTAGACCTGATCACCGGCGGCGGCAGGGGCGTCATGGCGGGCGTCTGCCGATCCTTCACAGGGGTCCCGGAGCGAGCCGGCCGCTGCATCGGCATCCTCCCGGCCCATCCGGACCGCCCGGGCGAGGCGGCGGACGGCTATCCCAACCCCTGGGTCGAGATCGCCATCCGGACCCACCTCGCGGAACGTGGGGAGACGGGGGACGGGCCCGGATCCCGCAACCACCTGGTGGTTCTCTCCGGGGGTGTGGTCGTGGCCCTGCCCGGGGGCGCAGGCACCCGAAGCGAGCTCCGCCTCGCCGCACGGTATCGACGCCCGGTTCTCCTCCTGGGATGGCCCCGAGAGGCTCTGGCCGACGAGGTGGAAGGGGGCCCTGGGAGCGCGCCCGGCCCGCGGCCCGTGGAGGTCGAGCGGAGCTGGAGGCAGGCCCGGAGCGTGGAGGAGGCCCTGGAGGCGTTGGACCCCCTGCTGGCCGGATGAGCACGACCGGACCCACCGCCCTGCACGCCCATGCGGCTCCTCCGGGTCCTGCGACTGGCGTCAGCCCTCCCGCCGCACCCGGATCCCGTCCTCCACCGCGTCCGACGGATAGATCACGACCTCGTCCCCCTCCCGGAGCCCGTCCTCCACCGCCGCGGATCGGCGATTCCGCTCTCCGATGGTCAGGACCCGCCGGTGGGCCCGGCCCGCGTCCACCACGAAGACCGCCCAGTCGTCCCCAGCCCGGAAGAGGGCGCTCACCGGGACCCGGAGTACGTCGAGCCCTTCCCACGCCACCAGGGCGACAGCCACCCGGTAGCGGTCGCCCAGGACCACGCCGTCGTCCTGGAAGCGGACCACCACATCGACCCGCTGCTCCTCGACGCCCAGGGGGGAGACCTTCGTGAAGGCGGAGGGGGAGATCCGGTCGATGACGCCCGCCAGGCTGTCGGCGGACGGTCCCGGGACCACGTACGCCGGAGCGCCGGGACGCAGCAGGGCGGCGTCCTCCGTGAGGACGTCCACCACCACCTCGAGGGCTCCAGGATCTCCCACCTCCACGATCGGGGCCCCGGCGGTCACCACCCGTTCGCACTCCTCGTAGACCCTCAGGATCCGTCCCGACGCCGGGGCACGAACCCGGGTCGGCTCCCCTTTGACCTCCCCCGAGCCCAGAAGGGCGGCCCGCGCCGCCTCCAGCTCGTGAGCGGCGGCCGTCACGCCTGCGCGGGCCTCCTCCACGGCGAGGTTCGCCGACCGCTCGGCGGTGCTGGCCCGGTCGAGTCTCTGCGCCGTCACGGCGCCGGGGACCTGTGCCGCGACCCGCTCCAGCCGCTCCAGGGCGCGGCGGGCCTCCGACCACTGCGCTTCCGCCAGCTCCTCCCGGGCCCGGGCCGCGTTCGCGTTGGCCTCCGCCACGTCCAGGCGCTCCGCCGCCGCTCGTCCGCTGCGGGTGTCCAGGGGCAGGGGAAAGATCCGGGCCAGGACCTCGCCCTCGGTCACCGAGTCCCCGGCTTCGCAGGTGAGCCGTTCCATCCGCCCCGTCACGGGTGCCGACACGAGGTATCGATCCCGCACCCTGGTCTCGCCATCCTCGTCCACCGTCACCCGGAGGGGACCCCGGTCCACCACCCCCGTCTGCACCGATACCGCCTCGGGACGGAGCGCCCAGAAGGCCACTGCTCCGACGAGAACCACACCGGCGGCGACGAGGACGTGCTTGCGTTGGATCTTCATGAGGGGACTACTCCCGCGTCTTGAGCACGGCGATGAGGTCGATCCGGTCCAGTCGGCGCCGGACCAGGAATGCCGAAAGGGCGGCTGCCACCAACACGACGGCCACCGCCTTCACGTAGGTGGACGGGTGGGCCACCAGGGGGAGGCGGAACAGGTCCGATTCGAACTGGAGCATCATGAGCCAGACCAGGCTCCAGCCCAGGACGAGGCCGAAGGGGAGGGCAACGGCCACCAGTAGGGCCTGCTCACCCAGGAGCATCCGTGCCACCTCCCGTCGCGAGAAGCCCAGCACCCTGAGGCTGGCCAGCTCACGGCCCCGCTCCGAGAGGGCCACCCGGGCCTGGTTGTAGACGATGGCCATCACCAGGGCGGCACCCAGGGCGAGCGTGCCCGTCAGGGCGATCATGAAGCTCTCCTCGATGGTGTCGTTGAAGGCCTCGACCAGCGTCTCCTTGATGATCACCGAGGCCACGCCCGGCAGCGCCTTCAGCTCGGTGTAGAGCTGGTCCCGGGCCTGGGCGTCCACCTTGAGCCACGCACCGGACACCGTCCCCGACTCCCCCAGGATGCGGTAGAGGGTCGCCGCCTCCAGGTACACGTCCCCGCCCATGAGCTCGTCGACCCGGCCCGCCACCACAAGATCCCGCACCGGTCGCTTCCCCTCCGTCACCTCCACCCGCAGCGTGTCTCCCGCCCGGACGTCCAGCCGATCCGCCAGCATCCCGCTCACCAGAAGGCCCTCCGGCGGCGGTTGCTGCACGTTGAAGTCGGCGTCCACGATCCGCCGGAGCTCTCCTCCCGGGGGGAGTCCCAGGAGGGACGACCTCCGCTCCCGGTGTCCGTGGACGAGTCGGACCGGAGCCATCCGAATCGGCTCCAGGGAGAGGACGCCAGGGAGATGGGCCAGCTCGTGCAGGGCCTCCCGGGAGCGGGGCGTCTCGAAGTAGACGGCCACATCCTCCCGGTAGACGTGGTTGAACTGGAGGTCCGCCACCACGTCGATGGCGTCGAACATGGAGAGGAGCGAGACCAGCACCGCCAGGGAGAGGGCGACCCCGGCGGCGGTGATGGCCGACTTCCACCCCGCCCGGGTGACGTTCCTGCCGATCATCCGACCCGCAGGGGTCAGGGCCTCCCACACCCGACTGCCCTCCAGCGCGGTGCGATGGAAGGCCGGCGGGACGGGCGGCGCCATGGCCACCGCCGGGGCGAGCCGGGCGACGTTCCGGGCCGCTGCCAGGGCGCCGGCCACGCCCGTGAAGCCGGCGATGGCCCAGGCCCACGCCACCACGCCGTGATCCAGGTGGAAGGCCACCTCCGGGAACTGGTAGAACCGGGCGTAGAGGCCCGCCATGGAATAGGCGAACCAGATCCCCAGCCCGGTGCCCAGGATCGTCCCGGCCCCCACCGGCACCAGGGCGAGCTTCACGTAGTGTAGCGCCACCGTCCACGGGCCGAATCCAAAGGCCTTCATCAGGCCGATCTCCTCCCGCTCCATCCGGACCAGGCGGAGAAGGGTGGTGTGCAGCAGAAAGGCCGTGACCAGGAGGAAGAGGGCCGGGAAGAACGAGGCCGTGACCTGAGTCTCCTCGATCTCGGACGTCACGAAGATGTGGGAGAGGTGGTGATCCCGCCCGTAGGCGCCCGACCCTCCGTAGGGGTCCAGGAGCCGGTCGAAGTGGGTCACGACGGCCCGTTCCAGGACGCCGGGCCCGAGGGTCGCCACCACGTCGTTGAAGGCTCCCTCCATCTCGAAGGCCGCCGCCATGGCTCCCCGGCTCATCCACATGGCACCGAAGCGCCGGTTGTCCGGGAAGACGGTGCCTACTCCGCTCACCTCGTAGATGAACTCGGGAGAGATGGCGGTCCCCACGACGGTGAGCCGCTGCCACCGCCCGTTGAGAACGGCTCCGAAGGAATCCCCGGGCACGAGTCCGTTCGCCCGGGCGAACGCGTCGCTCACCACGACCTGATCCCGGCGCCCGGGCTCCACCATGCGGCCGCTCCGGAGGTGGAGCCGGTTCAGGATCGGCGCCCCGTGATCCGGGAGGGAGACCAGCCGTCCCGTGGCCGGCTCCGTGAGACCCGGCACGTCCAGGAGCACGTCCCGGACGATACGGGTGTAGAGGCGATCCACGCCCGGGACGGCGGCCAGTTCGTCCTCCACGGCCGCCGGGACCCGCGTCGCGTGGGCGAACACCTCTCCGAACCCGTAGTCGCTGTAGTACCCTTCCTGACTGCCGTTCAGGTAGCCGTACATGGAGCGGAGCATGATGAAGACCGCCACGCCGCACGCCACCAGCACCGTCACCGCCAGCAGCTGTCCCTTCAGATGGAGGGCGTCTCGGATGACCTTGAGATCCAGGGTTCGCATGCCATCACCACTCGATCTCCGACGGCGAAAGCCGCTGGGCCTGGGCCTCGGATGCCACGATCCGTCCGCTCCGCATCCGGAGCACGCGGTCCGCCATCTTCGCGATTGCGGAGTTGTGGGTGACCAGGACGGTGAGGGTGTCCGTCTCGCGGTTCACCTCGTCCAGCACCTCCAGGATCCGCTTCCCCGTCTCGTAGTCCAGCGACCCCGTGGGCTCGTCGCAGAGGAGCACATCGGGCTGTTTGGCGATGGCCCGGGCGATGGCCACCCGCTGTTGCTCCCCCCCGGAGAGCTGGGAGGGGAAGTGGTCCATGCGACCTTCGAGCCCCACGAGCCGGAGTGCCTCCGCCGGATCCATGGGGTCCGGCGAGATCTCGGTGACCAGACGGACGTTCTCCAGCGCCGTCAGGCTCGGGAGGAGGTTGAAGAACTGGAAGACGAACCCCACGTGCTCACGACGGAAGCGGGTGAGGGCCGAGGCGTCGGCATCGGTCAGCCTGTGATCCTGGAAGGTCACCTCCCCGGCGCTGGGCACGTCGAGACCCCCCAGGATGTTCAGCAGGGTGGACTTTCCGCTCCCGGAGGGCCCGAGGATGACCACCAGCTCCCCCCGTCGCAGGTCCAGATCGGTGGATTCCAGGGCCCGGACCTCCACTTCGCCCATCCGATAGACCTTGGTCAGCCCCCGGGCGCGGAAGACCGCAGGCGCTCCCTCCCCGGGGGGCTCCAGGCTCTGCGGGGGCGCCCGTCCCCTCGACTGCGGGCGCTCGGCGGTGGGCACGGTCATGCTCCCTCCTGGTCCTCTGCCGCTCCGGACCACCCGGGGGCCGGAACCTGTACGAGTCTACCATCCGCGCCGCTCCGACACCGTCGGGACCGGAAGGTCGGATTCCGTGGGGAAACCTCCTACGCGCCGTGGTCTCGTCGGCAGGTGAACCTTGTCCACCCCGGTGAGCCACGCCTATCCTCAAGGGCTTCTCACCAACGGCGGGAGCCGCAGGAACGTCGGCGACGACGCTGATGGCACGACCCTTGTTCACGGAGAGTACCGTCCGCGCGGTCCCATCCCTCCCGATCCCGAGAGCCATGGCGCAGCCCAAAGTCGATCCCTCCATGTGGCTTCAGGCGTCCGGGGACGCGGTGCCCTCCCAGGCGCGGCGCTGGCGCCGTAGAAGTGTGGTGCCTCCGCAACGAACCGGGAGGCGGGGATCATGACCACGGCCCGCATCATGGTGGTGGACGACGAACGGGCGCTCCGGGAGACGCTGGCGGAGCACCTGAGCGAGATCGGGTATGACGTCACGGCCATGGAGACGGGTGCCGCGGCGCTGGACGAGATCGCCAGCTTCGAGCCGCACCTGATCCTGACCGACGTGCAGATGCCCGGGCTGTCGGGCTTCGAACTGCTGAGTCATCTCCGGACGCATCGGCCGGACATCCCGGTGATCATCTTCACCGGTCACGTCGATGTGGACGGAGCCATCCGGGCCATGCGGAGCGGCGCCTCGGACTATCTCATCAAACCGTTGGATCTGGATGAGACGGAGGAGGTCATCGCCCGCTGCATGGTCCGGGTCTACAAGGCCATCGGGGCCGTGGCCGCCACGGATGCGGCCGTCCTGATCCGGGGAGAGACGGGGACCGGCAAGGAACTGGTGGCCCGGGCGATCCACCGATCGTCTCCGTCGGCGGAGGCGCCCTTCGTGGGGGTGAACTGCGCCGCCCTTCCTGCCGATCTCCTGGAATCCGAGCTGTTCGGACATGTCCGGGGAGCCTTCACCGGCGCCGTGGGGGACCGACGGGGTCGGTTCGAAGCCGCCGCCGGCGGCACCCTCTTTCTCGACGAGATCGGCGACACGCCCCTGGCCTTCCAGGCCAAGCTCCTGCGGGTGCTCCAGGAACGGGAGTTCTATCCCGTGGGAGCCGATCGCCCGAGGGCGACGGACGCGCGGATCATCGCCGCCACGCACCGGAGTCTGGACCAGATGGTCCAGGAGGGGAGCTTCCGCCAGGATCTCTTCTTCCGGCTGAACGTCATCGAGATCCCCGTCCCCTCCCTCCGGGAGCGGCGGTCGGACATCCCCCTCCTGGTCCGGTTCCTCCTGGCGAAAGCGGCGGCCAACGCGGGGGTGACGCCTCCCGTGGTGCCGTCGGAGGTCATGCAACATCTCGGCGAGCGGGATTGGCCGGGGAATGTACGGGAGCTGGAGAACGTGGTGACCCGGGCCGTGGTCATGAGCCGCGGCCTGGCCCTCACCCTCCGGGACGTGGGTGGTGACGCCTCGGGACCCGGGGTCGGGGATCACACCGCCCCGGACGAGGGCTTCAAGCTCTCGGAGGTCCGGGCCCAGGTGGAGAGCCAGTACGTCCAGCGGGTTCTGGTGGACGCCGACGGAAACAAGAGCGAAGCCGCCCGTCGACTGGGAATCTCCCGCCCGACGCTGAACCGGATCATTCGTGAACACAGGCTGGTGGTGCCATGATGCCCTTGGTGCAGGCCATTGCCGAATACGGCGTTACCTCGGGTTCCGGTGCGAGTCTGGGAGCGCGCCTCGGTCAGATGGCTCGCACCCTCGGCAACGAGGCCGGCCAGGTCGTGGACGCGGCGGTCAGGAACCCGGGGGCGACGACCCTCGTGGTCGCGGGCCTCCTGATCTTCATGATCGTCTGGTCGCTGGGGACTCGCTGACGGGGGGACCTTCGTAGTCTACCCCTCCGCCACCCGCCAGAGGCCACACCGCTCCTCCAGGGATGCCGGGAGGGGGACCTCCTCCAGGAAGTCCGGGGCCCGACCCGACTGCA
>JARRPL010000135.1:0-7771 GCA_037382905.1 Gemmatimonadota bacterium
GTACCGACACACCGGCAATCATGGTCAAGAGGGTACGAACGAATTACACGAGGCGCGCCACGGTGTCGGAATAGAAGGGGTGATGGCCGAGGAAGCGACCCGCCGACTCGTGATGCCGACGGAAAAGCCGCCCGACCCACCCCCGGCCCTCCAGGAGCCCGGGTCCCGCGGCCCTTCCGATGCCATACCCCACCCAGTCCCCGATCCATCCACCGGCGACGATGGAGGCGGTGATGAGGCCCCACTCCTCCGGACCCCCCGTGCCCACCGCGGCGACGAAGGCGGCGGCGGTACCCGAGGGCACCACGAGACCGGTGACGAACGAGGTCTCGAGGACGGCGAGGGCGAAGAGGGCCCAGGGACCGTAGGCATCGAGGAGCTGGACCACGATCGTCCCTGGCTCCCCCATGGTGTCGGCCCCTTAGTTCGTGCCGGTCCCGGTACGGGGTCGGCCGTCGACGATATCGTCCTCGGTGACCCGTAGTCTATCGGGTCCCGGGCTCCTCAGGTAGAAGCTGTCCCGGGCCAGGGTGTATTCGTAGGGGCTGCCCCAGGAGTCCACGTTCGCTCCCCCGGCGTACTGCCGTTCCACCCATTCGTCGAACCGCCGCCGGTCCGGCAACCGACCGAAGTTCTCCCGCTCGTAGAGCTGGAGGTCCTCGGCGATCTTCTCCATCTCCGACTTGGTGGCCATGACGAAGTAGGGGTCGAGGAGCGGCTTGGTCCTCTCGACGATGACGGCCCGGCTGGAATCGACGTACAGGGCGACGCCGAGAGCCAGCACGAGGCCCAGGAAGATCTTGCCCATGGGTCTACCTCTTCATCCAGCGTCGCATGCGGGAACTCCAGACCACGAATCCGTCGAACTCCTCCAGAGGGGGCACGGCATCGGGATCACCGTAGGCCGTCTCGGTGCGCCATCGGAGGTAGTCCCGGGGCGGGAGCGGCAGGAAGGGGGCCCGCCGATACCAGCCTCTCGCCCGGAAGGCCCAGGCCATGCCCAGAAGTGCGGGGATGCGCCAGGGGCGGCGAAGAGCCAGGGCCAGGATGGTTCGTGTCATGGAGTGCCGAGCGTCCGGTTGGGAAACATCTGGTTGCTTCGCTAAAGTTAGGGCGTGGTGACCGCCGTTTACAACGATTATTCAAGGAGGTCCTGTCGATGACGCTGCGCGCCGCACTCTTCCCCGCGGGTACCCGGGTCACGGTCCGGGCCGGGCGTCTTCCCATGAATCCGGAGCTCGTCGGACGCGACGGGACCGTGGTGGGTACCGACGAGTACCGGCCCGGTCACTACGCCGTCCTGCTGGACGGTGAATCCCGGGCCCGGGATTTCGCGGAGGACGAGCTCCAGCGGGCCTGAATCCAGCTCCCCCTCGGTTGGCCCGTGTGCAGGGTTGGGCTACTTTTGCGGGTCCGACGGGCGGGCTTCCGCACCCGTCCCACGCCCACTGTACCCCTCCGCCATGGCCACCGAGACCCGAGAGGAGACTCAGACCCGGGATCTGGCCGGTCTGGATGCCGACCGGCTTCTCCGATTCTACCGCACCATGCTCACCGCCCGGTACATCGACGACCGGGAGATCAGCCTCAAGCGGCAGACCAAGATCTTCTTTCAGATCTCCAGCGCCGGCCACGAGGCCATCGGCGTGGCCGTCGCGGAACACACCCGGCCGGGAAAGGACTGGTACTACTTCTACTACAGGGATCGGTCCTTCGCCCTCGCCCTCGGGCAGACGCCGTTGGACCACCTCCTGCAGGCGGTGGCGGCGGAGGACGACCCGGCCTCGGGGGGTCGCCAGATGCCCGGGCACTTCGCCGATCCCCGGTTCAACATCGCCAGCACCTCGTCGCCCACCGGAACCCAGTTCCTCCAGGCCGTGGGCTCCGCCGAGGCGGAATACCGGGCCCGTCGGGTAGAGGGACTCCAGGAGCATGTCACCGGGTTCCAGGAGGACGGGATCGTCGTCTGCACCACGGGCGACGGCACCACCTCGGAGGGGGAGTTCTGGGAGGCGCTCAATACGGCGTGCAATCTCAAGCTCCCCGTCCTCTTCATCGTGGAGGACAACGAGTACGCCATCTCCGTCCCGGTGGAGGTGCAGACCGCAGGCGGGAACGTCTCCCGACTCCTCACCGGCTTCCCGGATCTCCTCATCCAGGAGTGTGACGGGACCGACGTGGTGGACGTCTACCGATCCGCCGGCGAGCTGGTGGCGTGGTGTCGGGAGGGGAAGGGTCCCGCCCTGCTCCACGCCCACTGTACCCGCCCCTACTCCCACTCCATGTCCGACGACGAACGGATGTACCGGCCGCCGTCGGAGCTCGAGGCCCAGCAGGAGAAGGACTGCCTGAACCGGATTCGGCAGCTCCTCCTGGATGAGGGAATGGCCAGCGAGGAGGAGCTGGATCGGATGGCGGAGGATGCCCGGGCCGAGGTGGCCCAGGCGGCGGACGAGGCTCTCGAGCGCCCCCAGCCGGATCAGGGCACGGCGCTTCGGAACCTCTACGCCCACGAGGGCGATCCCACGGGCGCCGACTTCGACACCGAGGACGACCCCCGGTACGAAGAGGACAAGCTCCTCACCATGGTGGATCTTCTGAACGCCTGCATGCGGGACGAGATGGCGCGGGACCCGAGCATCGTGATCTTCGGCGAGGATGTGGCGGACGCCTCCCGCGAGGAGGCGCTGGAGGAGGTGAAGGGCAAGGGTGGCGTCTTCAAGGTGACCCACGGGCTGCAGGCCCGTTTCGGCGGCGACCGGGTCTTCAACTCCCCCCTGGCCGAGGCGAACATCGTGGGACGGGCCATCGGGATGGCGGTGCGAGGGATCCGCCCCGTGGTGGAGATCCAGTTCTTCGACTACATCTGGCCCGCCATGCAGCAGCTCCGGAATGAGCTGGCCACCATGCGGTATCGGTCCGACGGTGCCTTCAGCGCCCCGGTGGTGGTGCGGACCACCTACGGGGGGTACCTGAAGGGGGGAGGGATCTACCACTCCCAGACCGGCGCCACCCTCTTCACCCACACCCCGGGGCTCCGGGTGGTCATCCCCGCCACCGCAGAGGACGCCAACGGCCTCCTGCGCACCGCGATCCGGTGCGAGGATCCGGTCCTGTTCCTGGAGCACAAGCACCTGTATCGCCAGGTCCACAACAAGGGCCGCGATCCCGGTCCGGACTTCATGATCCCCTTCGGGAAGGCGAAGGTGGTCCAGGAGGGATCCGACGTCACGCTGGTGACGTGCGGCGCTCTGGTGAAGCGCAGCCTCGACGCGGCCAAACGGGCCGAATCGGAGCATGGCATCTCCGTGGAGGTGATCGATCTCCGGACCCTGGCCCCCCTGGATATGGACCGGGTGGGAGCGTCGGTGCGGAAGACCGGAAAGGCCCTCGTGGTCCACGAGGACGCCATCACGTACGGAGTCGGGGCGGAGATCGCGGCGCGGATCGCCGACGAGTGCTTCCCCTGGCTCGACGGGCCGGTGAAGCGGATCGGCGCCAAGGACGTCTGGGTGGCCTACTCACCGCAGCTGGAAGCGGTCATCCTGCCTCAGACCCCGGACGTCCTGGACGGGATCATCGAGCTGGCCCGCTTCTGATTCCGGAGCCGGCGAAGCTCCGACATCGGGCTCATCTTGGAGGAAAGAGCACGTCCCGCTTGAAGGTCAGGTAGAGGTAGACCAAGGCCGGGACGAGGACCAGCGTCCCCACCGCCAGCACCCCC
This sequence comes from Gemmatimonadota bacterium, assembly GCA_037382905.1. Classification (GTDB taxonomy): domain Bacteria; phylum Gemmatimonadota; class Gemmatimonadetes; order Longimicrobiales; family Gaopeijiaceae; genus Gaopeijia. The sequence goes on from JARRPL010000135.1 coordinate 3,725, forward strand.
ATGAGCAGGTTGAGCGTTACCTCCGGAGCGGCACTCCCCTGGATCGTGAGGGCGCCGGCCACGAGCCAGGGATCCATCCCCCGCCCCCACCCCCCGATCACCGCCACCACCAGTGCGCCGGTGAGGATGCGCGCCGCTCCGAAGCGGCGGGCCCGCAGCGCCAGGAGCGCAGCCAGGAGCGCCAGCCCTCCCGCGCCGAGCAGGACGAGCCCCGCTGGACGGCCGGCCAGCTGCATCGCCAGATCGGGCGCCGCCCCGGGAGCCAGCACCAGGACCACCAGGCCCAGGGCGGCTACCACCCCCCCGCTCCAGAGGCCCCGCCTGCGGAAGTCGTCTGCCAGCGCCGCGTCGTCGGTCTCCAGGGTGAGGTAGACCGCCGCCAGGAAGGCGAAGAGGGCCAGGGCGAAGATCCCCACCACCCAGGGGAAGGGCGCCAACCAGGGCCGGACGAATCCGCCGGTGACCCGTCCATCCTCGTAGCCGATGGCCCGGGTGGAGACGGCGCCCAGGACCACCCCGAGCATGACCGGGGTCACGATGCTGCTCCCGGCGAAGACCAGCTGCCATGTGGAGTCCTCCCCCTCGTCGCCCGGCGCCATCTTCCGGAAGACGAAGGACGACCCCCGGAGGACGATCCCCACGAGCATGAGCGTCACCGGGACGTGGAGCGCCGTCATGATGGTGGAGAAGGCCGGCGGGAACCCCGTGAAGAGGAGGACCACCGCGAAGATCATCCAGACGTGATTCGCCTCCCAGATGGGGCCGATGGCGCCGGCGATGGTCTCCCTTTGGGCCTGGGACCGAGGACCCGAGGCCAGGAGGTCCCAGACTCCACCTCCGAAGTCGGCCCCGCCCAGAAGGGCATAGATCACCAGACAGGCCAGGATCGCCCCGGCCACCACGAGCTCCGGGCTCAACCCGTCTCCGCGGCGGATGCCGGTGGGGCGGCGCCCTCGTGCCCCGGGCTTCCGGGAGCCTCCGTGGCCGACCCGGAGACGTCGGTCCCCTCCGTCCGGGCCAGACGGATGAGGAGCTTCACCACGATCACCGCAAGGAGGAGGTAGAGGGCCGTGAAGACGGTGAAGGGCACCACGAGGCCCGGCATGGGCGTCACGGCGTCGGCCGTCCGCATCATCCCGTAGATGATCCAGGGCTGACGCCCCACCTCCGTCACCACCCACCCCGCCTCCATGGCCAGAAAGGCCAGCGGTCCCGCCGCAACCAGCGCCAGGAGGAGGGGGCGCACGGACCACAGGGGCTTGCGACGGACCATCCGGAAGAGCGCCCAGGCACCCAGCGCCGCCAGGAACGTCCCGATCCCCACCATGATCTGGAAGGCGAGGTGCACCGGGAGCACCGGGGGGCGCTCATCCTCGGGGATCTGATCGAGCCCCGTCACGACGGCATCGGGGTCGCGAGCCACCAGGAGGCTCAGACCGCACGGGATCTCCAGGCCGAACCGCACCTCGCCGGTGGCTGCGTCGGGAATCCCCCCCAGGAGAAGCGGCGCGCAGGGCCCGGTCTCGAAGTGGGCCTCCATGGCCGCCAGCTTCGCCGGCTGACGCTCCGCCACCACCCGGGCGGTCACGTCGCCGCTCAACGGCTGCAAGAGCGCCACCACCGCACCGAAGCCGACGCAGATCCGGAGGGCGGCTCTGTGGAACGGGCTGTCGGGATCCCGCAGGAGGCGCCAGGCGTGGATGGTGGCGGCGCCGAACGCGGTGCAGATGTAGGCCGCCAGGACCATGTGGATCGTGTTGGCGATCCAGAAGGGGTTCGTCATGGCGGCGATCGGGTCGATGGCACCGGCACCCTCGCCGGGGAGGTAGCCCGCCGGTGCGTTCATCCACCCGTTGACGCTCAGGACGAAGAGGGCCGAGAGTGCCCCGCTCACCGCCACCACCACGGCGGCGGCGAAGTGGGCCCGCTCCGAGATCCGGTCCCAACCGTAGAGGAAGATCCCCAGGAAGATGGCTTCGGTGAAGAAGGCCAGGCCCTCCAGGGAGAAGGGCATCCCGATGACGGGCCCCGCCACGCGCATGAACTCGGGCCACAGGAGACCCAGCTCGAAGGAGAGGACGGTGCCGGAGACGGCCCCCACGGCGAAGAGCAGGGCCAGCCCCTTGGCCCAGGCCCGGGTCAGCTGCAGGTAGACGTGATTCCGGGTCCGGAACCACATCCCCTGGGAGATGAGGATGAGAACCGGGAGGCCGATGCCCACGGCGGCGAAGATGATGTGGAACGCCAGGGAGAAGGCCATCTGGGAGCGGGCCGCCAGCAGATCGCTCATGGAGCGTTCAGGAGTCCGCCGGGTGGCCGCCGGGGCCGCTCTCCACCGTCTCTTCGACCCCACCGGCCACCGGGAGGATGAGGCGCACGGCCCGCTTGTAGAAGATGTAGTTCCAGGCCCAGTTCACGAGGACCAGCACGCGATTCCGGAACCCTACCAGCTTGGCCACGTGGATCAGGGCCCAGAGGATCCAGGCCACGAAGCCGGTGAAGGTCCCTCCGAACACCTGGGCCACGGCGTGGCTCCGGCCCACCACGGCCAGCATTCCCGGATCCTTGTACCGGAAGTCCGGGACCTCCTCGCCGGCCAGGTGGCGCCGCACCGCATCCGACAGGAACTCTCCCTGCTGCACCGCCGCCGGCGCCACCTGCGGGAGCAGCTCGCCCGTCTCGTCCCGGGCCGCCGCCAGATCCCCCGCTACGAAGATCTCCGGGTGCCCGGGCACCTGCAGCGTGGGCTCCACGACGACCCGCCCGGACCGGTCCACCTCCAACCCCCACCGACCCGCCGCGGGATCGCCCTGGATCCCGGCGGTCCAGACCACGGTGTCGGACGCGATGGACGGGTGATCCTTGAAGTCCACACCGTCGGGCCGGATCCGGGTCACCATGGTGTTGAGCTGGACCTCCACCCGCCGCCGCTCGAGACGATCCAGGGCGTATCGGCTGAGATTCGCCTTCATGGCCGGGAGGACCCGATCGATGGCCTCCACCAGGACGATCCGGATCTCATGCTCCGGAATGTTGGGATAGTCCCGGAGGATGGGTCCGTGGACCAGCTCTGCGAGGGCCCCGGCGTACTCGACGCCGGTGGGACCGCCTCCCACGATGACGAAGGTCAGCAGCTGTGCGCGACGCGCCGGGTCCGGCTCGAAGGTGGCCTTCTCGAAGCGGGACAGGACGGCCCGACGCAGGGGGAGCGCGTCATCCATGACCCGCAGGCGGAAGGCGTGCTCCTCGGCCCCGGGAACCCCGAAGAACGCCGGGACGCTTCCGAGAGCCAGCACCAGCACGTCATAGGGCACCTCACCGTCGCTGGTCTTCAGGATGCGGCGCTCCTTGTCCAGCCCCAGCACCTCGGCCATACGGAACCGGACACAGCCGGCATCCCGGAGGATGGATCGTACGGGGTAGGCGATCTCCGTGGGGCCCAGCTCCGCCGCCGCCACCTGATAGAGAAGGGGGTAGAAGGTGTGGTAGTTGTGCTTGTCCAGGAGGGTGACGTCGAGGTCGTGGCGGGACGCCAGTCCCTGGGCCGCCCACAGACCGGCGAAACCGGCGCCGACGATGGCGACTCGGGGCACGCGGGAGGGAGGCGGTGGCGACATGGCTCGGGAGCGGTTGGAAGCGAATCGAGGGTCCGGAAGACAGACGTTGCTGTACCTCCGGTACCGGCATTGGATCCACGGTGGTCCCGTTTCGGTATTGGACTGTTCGGAAGGGTGGAGCCAACGGAACGACGACGCTCCGTGTCCTCCTCCCATGACCCGTCTGAATCCCCTTCCCGGACCCTTCTGGAGGCCTGGATGACCCTCGCGCCAGCCCAACGAATCGGACTTCGCTCCCTCGGCCTGACTCTGACCGCGGCCCTGCTCCTGGGGCCCACGGGGTCGTCGGCCCAGGATGGAGACTGGGATCCCCAGGCGATCCTGGCGGCACAGGAGTGGGTCCGGCCGCCCGCCTCGGTGGCGGAGGCGGTGCTCGCGCCCCGGTATCTGAACGCCGAGCTCACCGAGGCGTCCCCCGGCGGCGACTGGT
>JARRPL010000136.1:0-7749 GCA_037382905.1 Gemmatimonadota bacterium
CTCAGAAGGTGGAGGCCCCCGTCCGGGAGCACGAAGAGGGCCTCCACGTCCCGAGGTCCGTCGGGATATCGGATGAGGAACCGGGTCCGCGCCACCGGTTCGGTCCCGGCCACGGGATTCGGCTCCAGGACCCGGTGCAGCGCCACGGTTTCCCGCCGCTCTCCGTTGTCTCCCGTGTCGGCCAGGTAGAGGCAGCGCTGGTCTCCGCACGGACCCGCCGCCATCGCCTCCACGTCCTCGAGCTCGTATCCCGTGGTGGCGATCCGAGCCACCTCCACACCCAGGGTATCGAAGGCGAAGAGCGTCCCGTCCGGACCGTCGTTGACGGTCCAGAAGACCCCGGCGTCACTCCGGCTCCAGACAACGCCGCTGCTCTCCGGAAGCTCCTGGGACTCGAGGATCAGTCCTGCACCTGCAGTGCAGGCCAGGTTCCCGGTGGCGGTGGGGGCACAGGCCTGGACGGCGGACACCAGGACACCCGCCAGCAGGAGGGAGGACCGGGGCCGGTCTCCCTTCACCCCCCCTCCGGCTCCCGCATGGACTGGGCGTAGACGGTGTCCAGAGCGGCCCGGAAGAGATCCAGCGGGATCGCACCGGGGATGGGGGCGTAGCCCACCACGAAGAAGGTGGGCGTGCCTCGGACGCCTACCTGACGCGACAGCTGTGTTCCCGCCTGGATGCGTTGGTCTCGCCACCGCTCGTTCACACACTGGCGAAAGCGCACCACGTCCAGATCCAACTCCCGGGCATACCCCTCCAACATGGGCTCGGGGTCGTTGGAGCCCTTCCAGTCGGATTGACGCTCGAAGAGAAGATCCCGCATCCGTGGGAAGGCCCCCTGCTCTCCAGCGCACTCTCCCGCCCGGGCCGCCTCCATGGCATTCGGGAACATGCCCAGGATGATGGGCACGTACTTCCACTCCACCTTCCCGGCCTCCATGTACTCCTCCACCAGGGCCGGATAGCTCTCCTCGTGGAAGCGCCGGCAGTACCCGCATCCGAAATCGCTGAACTCCAGGACCCGCACGGGTGCGTCGGCGGGCCCCTCGTTGTATCCGAGCGAAGCGATGTCCAGGGACTGATCCGGAGCCGCTCCACCGGAACCGGGGGGTGCGGTGCTCATGCCTTGGGTGGACTCCAGCGTGCCCGACTGGGCTGCGGAGACCAGGTCGCCTCCCGTGGCCTGGGCCTGGGTGTCCGCCACCGGGGGCCCCGAGGTGTCGTCGCCGCATCCCACGAGCGCCGCGGAGACGAAGAGGAGGACGGACGCGGCCCGCTGCCGGAGAAGGAGGGTCATGACGACTCCAGTGTGATGATCTGACCCATGTCCGCCAGAAAGGCCGACAGGGTTGCGAAGTGGCCCGATACCATGAGGACGCCGAGGATGACCAGGACCAGTCCGGCGCCCCGCTCGATCCAGACCAGATAGCGCCGGATGTGGCGCGTTCCTACGAGGAACCAGTTCAGGAGCACCGCGGATCCCACGAAAGGTACGGCCAACCCCAGTCCATAGGTCCCCAATAGCAGTATCGCCTCGGTGACCGTGGTCTCCATACCCGCGAAGAAGAGGATGGACCCCAGGACCGGACCGATGCACGGGGTCCAGCCGGCCCCGAACGCGACTCCGACGGCAAAGGACCCCAGCCATCCGGTGGGCTTCCGGGCGAAATGGAACCGTCGTTCCCGGGCCAGTCCGGTCCAACGAAACAACCCCAGCAGGTGGAGTCCGAAGGCGAGGACCACCACGCCGCCGACCCTGGTAACGACCGGCAACCACGGCGTCAGAGCCTGACCGAAGGCGGATGCGGTGGCACCCAACGTCATGAAGACGACCCCGAAGCCCAGTCCGAACAGGACGGCGTGGAGGGCCGCCTGACGGCGGGCGCCGGGTACGTCGCCGCTCTCCAGGTCCTCCAGCGTGACCCCCGACACGAAGGTGACGTAGCCCGGGACCACCGGGAGGACGCACGGCGACAGGAAGGAGACGAGCCCCGCGAGGAAGGCCAGGGGGTAGCTGATGGTGACGTCCAACGGTCAGTCGCCCTTTCCCGTCTCTCGCCAGCTCGACTCCACGGCCCCGGGCGTCGGCGACGCCCCGGCGACCACCACCACGGTTCGGCCGATCTTGTCGTGCACGCACTGGCGGTTCGGATCCCAGAAGATCTGTGCGAACCCGAGAAGGCCGGTGGCGATTCCCGCCACATATCCCCCGGCGCGCTCGAACGAGGCCCACCAGTTCATAGGCTCGCCGTCCAGTCGCACGACCCGCAGACCCATGATCCGCTTACCCACGGTGAAGCAGTTGGAGAGGGTCATCACCCCGGTGAAGTAGATGCTCCAGAGACCCAGCGCCGAGCCGGCCTGGTCCCAGATGTCACGGAGCAGGGGGACGAACCCGGAGTCCCGCCGGGCCAGTTCGTCCACGGCTTCCTCCGCCCGGCGCTCGGCCCGCTCCCGGTCGGCCCGCTCCTCTCCGAGGGCGTCTGCGAGGGCCTCGAGGGTATCGGAAGCCAGAGTGCCGACGATCCTCCCCTGGAGAGCCCGGAGGTCCGCGTCGCTCGACGCACTCCGACCCTCTGCCAGGCCGGCGGAATAGCGGCTCAGCACCGTCTCCAGCGGGAGTGAATCGACCTGGGCTCGGAGCGCCTCCGAGACGGGGGGCGGGACGTCGGCGGCCGCTTCCTGCGTCGACCCCTCTCCCTCCACGAGGGCGCTGATGAAGGCCTGACGGTCTCCCGTGAAGTCGACGCCGGGGGGGATCAACTCCTCGAGCGCCTCGGCCTGGGCCTCGTCTTCCAGATCCAGATCCGCCAGGATCTCCAGCGTGACGGTCAGGATCTCCCGGGCCTCCTCCTCCGTCTCCGCCTCCTGGAGCCTCGATCGAAGATCGTCCAGCGCACCAAGGGCCGAGATGGTTCGAACCGCCGTCGCCGGTGTGATGGAGGAGAAGTCGTCGTCGTTGCGGGACAGGACGTTCGCCGTGGCCACGACTCCCACGACCATCAGAACGAGGCCGCCGAGACATCCGGTGGCGCCTCGAAAGAGGCGTGCCGTGAGCTGGCTCGTGGTTCCGCTCGACGACCGCCACGCCATCTGGACGAGGAAGAGTCCCACCGCGCCCCAGATGAACACGCCCAGACCCGAGGTAAGGACGTTCAGGATCCCGATCACCGTGATGTCGATCAGGAGGGCCCAGAGGCGGGGCCAGGGTCGACCGAGAGGAGTCCCGAGCAGTCCCTCGTCGATGCCGAAGGCGTCGGGCGTGATGATGGACCGGGGGTCCCGGACGTTGGTGGGCAAGATCAGCCGTCCCGGGATCCCCGCCCGATGAGGATGCCCAGAGCCAGTCCGATCAGCCCCGCCGCCACGGCCACCCGCGCCGGCACGGCGGCCTCCTGCTCCTCACCGACGAGTAGACCCGAGTCTTCGAGGGCGGCGGCCCGTACCAGCGCCAACTCCTCCTCCAGCTCGCATTCGGGGCAGGTGACGAGTCCCTTGTCCCGGGCCGTGCGGTTCGGAAACTCGAGCGTCGCCCCACACTCGGGGCACGGCTGGTCGGTCGGCCTCGCCTCCACCAGGGCGTATAGAGAGCCCTTGGAGAGCTCCAGGGCGTCGGCGATCTCGTTCACGCTCTCGTCCGACTCCCAGTACAGGGTGTTGGCCTTCTCTTTCAGCTCCGGATCGTGCGTGTCCATTCGCCCCCCTCTCGCGCGTTGCCCCCAGGAACAACCAACATAGGGGGGGTAGTGCCGAACACAACGCTAGCGGGAGGCGCGGTGCGGGACCGAAAGCAGATCCTCGATTCGCTGGAGCGGGTCTATCGCGAGGCGTTCCAGGCCGCTCGGGAGCGGGACGACGCTGCCACGATGGCCGAGCTGGACTTCGGCTTCCAGCGGGACCAGGTGAATCTCGAGGTCCTGCTGGACATCCGGGAGCTCCTGCTCCCGCCGGAGCCCGACGCCGAGGTGGGTGAGAAGGTCGGAGGCCTTCTGGACACCGCTCAGAAGATCAAGAACCTGACAAGGCTGAGATGAGGATCTACACGCGCACGGGAGACGCCGGAGATACCGGTCTGTTCGGGGGTGGACGGGTCTCCAAGGATCACTCCCGCGTGGCGGCATACGGGTCGGTGGACGAACTCAACGCCCATGTGGGCTGGGCCGTCTCCACGGTGTCCGACCCGCAGATCCGGGGGTGGCTCGAGGGCGTCCAGCACGACCTCTTCGCCATCGGGGCCGACCTGGCTTCGGTGCCCCGGGACGACGAGACCCGCCACGCCCATCTGCCGGAGCTGCCGGTGGAGCGGGTGGGGGAGATGGAGCGGTGGATCGACGAGGCGGACCACGAGCTCACCACCCTGAAGAACTTCATCATCCCGGGAGGGGCCCCCGGCGCGTCCGCCCTCCACGTCGCCCGGACCGTCTGTCGGCGGGCCGAGCGGGCGGTGGTCCACCTCGCCACCCTCGAACCGGTGGAGGAAGCCATCGTGGTCTACCTGAACCGGTTGAGCGACCTTCTCTTCACCCTCGCCCGTCTGGAGAATCACCGGAGCGGGGTGGACGACGTCGCCTGGGCACGATGACCGGGGAGTGATCGTTCGGGACTTCACCCTCTCCCAGCCCCACGGGCTGCTTCGGGGGACGTTCCGGATCCCCGAAGGCCCGCCGCCTCGGACGGCGGTGGTGCTGGTCCACGGTTTCAAGGGCTACAAGGACTGGGCCTTCTTCCCCTGGTTGGCGGAGAAGCTCGCGGCGGACCGCCACAGCGTGGTCTCCTTCAACCTCACTGGATCGGGCATCGGCGACGAGCCCCACCGCTTTTCGGAGTTGGATGCCTTCGCCGCCAATACGTACACCCGCGAACAGCAGGACCTGGCCCGGGTCCTGACGGCGGTGAGGGACGACCTCCTGCCTCGCCCGCCGGATCGGGTCGGCCTGTTGGGCCACAGCCGCGGCGGTGCGGGCGCCATCCTCCAGGCGGGGCACGGGACGGAGGTGGATGCCCTGGTCACGTGGAGCGCCGTTGCGGACCTGGACCGGTGGGACGCGGCGGTCCGGGACGAGTGGCGGGAGACGGGGCGCATCTTCGTCCTGAACTCCCGCACCGGACAGCAGATGCCGCTGGATGTGACCCTGCTGGAGGATCTGGAGGCCCACCCGCGAGAGCTGGACGTGGCTGCAGCGGCCGGGCGGGTGAGGGCTCCCTGGCTCATCGTTCACGGAAACCGGGACGAGACCGTGGAGGTGGGAGAGGCCAAGGTCCTGGCTCGAGCCGGACGGGGGAGTCGTCTGCTGGTGGTGGACGGCGCAGGGCACACCTTCGGGGCCCGGCATCCCTTCCCGGGACCGACCCCGGAGCTGGAGGTCGCCGCCGCCGCGACCCGCCACCACTTCCGACGGCACCTTCGGCCCGACTGATCATGCCGGTCTTTTCCGGGGAGCGGGCGACACAGATGGCGGGCCGTCTGCACCGCACGGCGGTACGGAGGGGCGTCTCCGACCCAGGGCTCGTCACGGAGGCCTTCCGGTGGGCGATGCAGCCTCGGCAGGCGCGCCTCGACGACGACCACGACCCCCGGTTCCTGCACCCGGGTCGGACGGCCCTGATCCTGATGGACGACGCCGGCATCACCGATCCCGTGACGTTGGCGGCAGCGGTGTTCGCCGAGACGGAAGCTCCGGAACTCGCCTGGAGCCCCGAGACGGTTCCCGGCGCTTCGGACCCCCGGCTGGACGAGGCGCTCACCTTGGCCCGGGCCATCCCCCTCCCGAAGGACGACGAAGGCCTGACGGAGGCGCTGGTCACGGCCCGGGATCCCATCGCCGTGGTGGCGCTGGCGGAATACCTGGATCAGCTCCGGCACCTGAGGGCGTGGGCCTCACCCGAAACGATACGGGCTCGAGGGGAGACCGCCGCTCGGGTGCTGGTCCCCGTGGCGGGCCGGGTCGATCCTGCGCTGGAGCGACGGCTGGGCTGGTGGGTCCGGCGGGTCGAGGGACTGGACGCCGGGGGGACCTAGCGCTTGGTGAAGATCATGATGACGCCGTTGCCGCCCCCGAGGCCGAAGAGGTTTCCGGCCTCCACGGGACGGTAGAGGACCACCCGCTCCACCACCTCGGCGGGTAGATCCACCGCCATGCGGGGCACGGACGCCCGCACGTTGTCCACGAACACCACCGCCGGTACGCAGCTCCCTGTCCGGAACATCCGGGACTGACCCGGTACGAAGCCCACGCAGAACTCTCCGGCCTGTCGCTTGATCACTAGCCCGGCCATCCCCTGGTTCCGCAGCAGGTCGAGGACGTCCCTGGACCGGTCCCGCACGGCATCCAACTCCTCGGACGAGATCACCGTGCCCCCCATGGCCATGTCCATGATGTCGGTGGAGGCCACCTCCACCCGGATGGGGGGGAGTTCGATGGGGCGCTGCGACAAGGCCATCTCCAGCCTGACCTCGGCGCCGGACGCCACGTTCACGCCCTCCTGCCGCACTCCGTACGCCAGGTGCTCCGCCTGGAGGCGGTACTCTCCCGGGAGCACGTCGTTGAAGTGGAAGTCGCCGTCCGGCTCCGACACCACAAGAAATCCCGTGTTGACGAGGCCCACGGCGGCACCGCCGATCCCGTCCCCCGACTCGGCGTCCACCAGACGGCCGCGGACGTCGGACAACTCGAGGGGGGTGAGGGCGAGGTCCAGGGCCACCGGATCCTTCTGCACCACGATCTCCCTGCGGGGGCTCAGGCGGTCCAGGAAGGAGGCGGCGACAGCCACCGTCCGCGCCCGAGGCAGGTCACAGACCCTGTACCACCCGGTGGCGTCGCTCCGGACCTCTCTCGCCTCGCGCTCCCCGTCCTCCTCCGTCCAGGAGAATCGTACCCGGACCGTCGGCAGGCCCGTGCCCGACGCCGGGTCGGTGACCTGGCCCACCACCGTCCCACCCTGAACCTCCGCGAAGGCGCATTGGGCCGCCTCGATGGTGTGGGACGAGGGGATTGCCAGTTCCACCCCCGCGGTCCGGCCGGAGTGGACCTCCACCGGCCGCGGCCCCGCCGAAACCCCCAGGATTCCCAGGCGGGTATGAAAGAAGACGGCGGAGTAGGTGCCCGGGGCGACGCTGTCGATGGCGAAGCGCCCCAGCGAATCCGACACCGTCCGATGCCGCGTATCCCACAGAACCACCGCCGCGTCGGCCAGGGGTTGCATGGTGGTGCTGTCCACGACGGTGCCCACCACGCGTCCCGTGGGGGCGCCCTGGGCGTACACCGCGCCGGGCCATGCCAGAACGAGAAGACTCAGAAGAGCCAGGCACGGCGTCGTCAGCCTCGCCAGGGGGAGGCCGGGAATAGGCGGAGTTGCACGAAAACCGGTCATCGGGTAAACACTATACGCCGCGACCGCCCGGAAGGTGACAAATCCTCTTGCCCCACCCTGAGGATCGGTCGATAATCAGTCTCCGCAGTGCCTGCGGAGTCCAATCAGACGCAATCCGTCGGGAGGAGTTCCCAAGTGACCTACATCATCACCGAGCCGTGCATCGATACCAAGGACGCCAGTTGCGTCGAGGTCTGCCCGGTCGATTGCATCTACGAGGGGGACGATCAGTTCTACATCCACCCCGACGAGTGCATCGACTGTGGGGCCTGTGAGCCCGAATGCCCGGTGCAGGCGATCTTCCCCGACACCGATGTCCCCCAGGAGTGGACCAACTACATCGAGAAGAACCGGGCCCACTTCGACTGAGGACGGCGG
>JARRPL010000137.1:0-13203 GCA_037382905.1 Gemmatimonadota bacterium
TCCACCAGGCCGCCAAGGAGCGCCTCCCCTTCGGCGCTCAGGGGGTGGGGCGTGCGGGGGCCGGCCCCCGTCGATGGTCCGCCGGGGGCGTCGGGGAGCTCGCTCTGGAAACCGTCCACACGGACCCCTCCGACCCCGAGGAGGTGGACCCGCACCGGTTCCGTCGGGGCATCGGTCCCTCCGCGAAGGCGGTACTCGATCCGGACCTCGACGTCCTCCCGGTCCGGCTCGACCCGGGCGCTCATCCGGGCCGAGGTGATGGACCGGAGAGGATCCGCCGGCTCCTGGGCGAGTCCGGGTCCCGCCACCGCCGCCGCGGCGAGGAGTGCGCATCCGGCGGCCGTGGAGAAGGGGAGGGCCGGGATCGGCCAGCGGTTCCGGGGTCTTCGGGGAAGGTCCCCTCCCCCCTCTCCCCGGCCCGACCCGCCGAGTCGGGGCGTCACGACCAGGCCTGCTCCATCACCCGGAGGGCGTTCCCCCCCATGACCTTTCCGATGTCCTCGTCGGAGTAGCCCGCCTTCACCAGCCAGCGGACGAGGTTGGTGGAGCCCTCGGTGGGATTCTCGATCCCCGCCACGTACTCCACCTCGTCGAAGGTCTGCTACGGGTCGGCGGAGCGCTTGGAGTCCTTCAGTGACAGGGCGGAGACGTAGGTGTGGTGCAGCCCCACGTGGTCGCCGTAGACCGTGTCGGGCCCGAAGCCCACGTGGTCGATGCCCACCAGGGCCTTCACGTACTCGAAGTGCTCCATGAAGGAGTCCAGGGTGTGGACGGGGTGTCGCTCCGTGAGGGTGGTGTGGGGCGCCGCCTCGATGCCGATGACCCCGCCCTTGGCCGCCACCGCCTCCATGAGCCGGTCCGGGACGAGGCGGGGGATGTTCCACAGCGCCTGGGCCCCGACGTGGGAGAGGACGATGGGCTTCTCGCTCCACTCCACCGTGTCCAGCGCGGTCTGGTCGCCGCAGTGGGAGGCGTCGATGAGGAGCCCAACCTTGTTCATCCGTTCCACCGCCCGGCGTCCGAACTTGGTCAGCCCCCCGTCCCGATCCTCCTTGAGGCCGTTCCCCAGGGCGTTGGACTCGGAGTAGGTGACGCCCAGGGAGCGCAGCCCGAAGCCGTGGAGGAGGTCGATCCGGTCCAGGTCGTGCTCGATCATGGCCGCGCCCTCCATGGTGGCGACCCAGGCGCCCGTCCCCTCCCGGTGCGCCCGGTGCACGTCGGCAACGCCGCGGCAGGGGATGACGAAGTCCTGGTGGGCCAGGTCGTCCCACTGCCACCCGGAGTGGGAGTGGATGCGGCAGATCCCGTCCATGAGGTTGTCGAAGACGCAGTCCCACCAGGATGCGGCCAGCCCCTCGAAGGCGGTGGCCATGCGACCGTGGCGCACGTACTCCGGCGTCTGGGCGATGTCTCGGGGGACGACGCCCAGATGCTCATGCATCGAGACGAAGACGGAGCGCTCCGCCAGATCCCGGACCCGGGCCTCCTGGGCTTCGTCCAGAGGGACGGGGTGGGCGGGGGCCCGCCCGAGCTCGGCACACAGATCGAAGGCCCGGTAGTCGGCCCCGGGCTCGAGGTAGGAGAAGGAGCGATAGCCGTCCCAGCGCTTGTCGGTGCCCATGGATCCTCGGTGCGTGATCTCGGGGGTAGGGGATGGGGTGCGCCAGTATGGGCCTCCCCCGGGTCGTGCGCGACCGGAGCGCCAGTTCCGTACAACCGGACCTCTCGCCGCCGCGGCCGGCACGCGCTACCCTCCGCCCGACACCCCAACCCTGGAGGACCCATGTCGCGCTTCCGTTCCGCCTGCTTCCCTTCGGCCCGGGTTCGTCCAGTCCTCGGTCTCCTGGTCCTCCTCCCGGGCCTGGCGCTTCCGGACCCGTCGACGCGCCTTGCGGCCCAGGTCGCTGCACCCACGGCCCTCCCCGAAGCGACGGTCCTGGAGTTGTCCGGCCTCGACCAGCCCGTGGAGATCCTCAAGGACCGATGGGGGATCGCGCACATCTACGCAGAGACCGAGCACGGACCGCCTCTTCCAGTTCGAGATCTGGCGCCGGCAGGCCACAGGCACCGTGGCGGAGATCCTCGGGGAGCGGGAGCTGGACCGGGACATCGGCGTCCGGCTCTTCCGCTACCGTGGCGATCTGGAGACGGAGCTCCGGCACTATCACCCCCGGGGTCCGGAGATCATCGGCGCCTTCGTCGAGGGGGTGAACGCCTACGTGCAGGCGGCGCTGGACGACCCGTCCCTCCTGTCGGTGGAGTTCCGGATGCTGGGGATCGAGCCGGGGTTCTGGACGCCGGAGGTCGTAATCTCCCGGCACCAGGGTCTCCTCTCCAACATCGGCGCCGAACTCCGGTACGGGCGCGCGGTAGCGGCGGTGGGGGCCGAGACCGTCCGGGAGCTGGGGGGCTTCGGGCCCGGAGAACCGGCTTTGGAGCTGGACCCCGCCATCGACGGCGAGCACCTCATGGAGCACGACATCCTGCACCTCTACCAGGCCTTCCGGGGCGGGATCGACTTCCAGCCCGGGGACGTGGCGCCGGAGTACCGTCGGGGCGGGGATGGGGGAGAAGCCTCGGCGGCGCGCCTGGACCTGGCCGCCGCCGAAGCGGCGCGGTTCGCCCGGGTGGGCGTCCCCGGGGCCGCCGGGGTGGTGGGTGACCCCGCAGCCGCCCCCGGATTGGACCCTGTCGATCCCGGCGACCTGGGGAGCAACAACTGGGTGGTGGCGGGCCGGCGCTCCGCCAGCGGCTTCCCGCTCATGGCCAACGACCCGCACCGGGTCCAGGCCGCCCCCTCGCTCCGGTACTGGGTTCACCTGGTGGGCCCCGGCTGGAACGTGGTCGGGGGTGGAGAGCCCGTCCTCCCCGGGGTTTCCATCGGCCACAACGGCCACGGCGCGTGGGGCCTCACGGTCTTCGCCACCGACTCGGAGGATCTGTACGTCTACGAGCTCGATCCCGACGATCCGGAGCGTTACCGCTTCCAGGGCGCCTGGGAGGCGATGACCCGAGTCGTGGATACCATCCCCGTCCGGGGCCGGGATCCGGAGGTCGTGACGCATCGCTACACGCGCCACGGCCCCGTCGTCTACCGGGACGAGGAAGCGGGCATCGGCTACGCCGTCCGGGCCGCCTGGCGGGAACCCGGGGGGGCACCGTACCTGGCCTCCCTGCGCATGGATCAGGCCACCACCTGGGAGGAGTTCCGGGAGGCCTGCACCTGGTCCAACATCCCCGGGGAGAACATGGTCTGGGCGGGCCGGGACGGGACGATCGGCTGGCAGTCCGTGGGGATCGCACCGATCCGCCGGACCCACTCGGGGCTCGTCCCTGTCCCCGGGGACGGCCGCTACGAGTGGGAGGGCTACCTGCCCATCGAGGACAAGCCCCACGTGGTGAACCCCCCGGAGGGCTACTTCGCCACCGCGAACAACGACCTCATCCCCGACGGCTACCCTCACATGGACGCCGTGGGCTTCGAGTGGTCGGCCCCGTATCGATGGCTCAGGGCGGTGGAGGTCCTGGAAAGCGGCCGCCGGTTCACCCTGCGGGACATGGCAGAACTCCAGACCGACGAGCTCTCGATTCCCGCCCGGACGCTCGTGCCCCTCCTGGAGCCACTGGCGGCCGAGGAACCCACCGTGGAGGAGGCTCGGAGCCGCCTGACGGACTGGGACTTCCGCATGGCGAAGGAGTCCGTGGAGGCGGGGATCTACCGGGCCTGGGAGGACGCCCTCTGGACCGCCGTGGAGGAGCTCAAAATCCCTCCCGGGACGCGCCGCTGGATCAGCGGGGTGGAACTCCCTCAGGCCATCGGTTGGCTCCAGTCTCCCGACGGGGACTTCGGGTCGGATCCGGTGGCGGGTCGGGACGCCCTCCTCCTCGAGGCCCTGGGCGAGGCCGTCGCGGAGCTGAGCGAGCGCTTCGGCCCCGATCCAGAGGGTTGGGTCTATGGCCAGGAGGGCTACAAACACGTCCGCCTGCGACACCCCCTCAGCGGAGCGGTGAACGACGACTGGCGGGATCGCCTCGAGGTGGGGCCACTCCCCCGGGGTGGGTACGGCTTCACACTCAACCAGACCGGAGGTGGCGACAACCAGACCTCCGGCGCCTCCTTCCGGATCCTGGTGGATACCGGGGATTGGGACGCGACCCTGGGGATGAACAACCCCGGGCAGGGAGGGCACCCGGACCACCCCCACTACGCCGATCTCTTCGAGCTTTGGGCGGCGGACCGCTTCCACCCGGTCTTCTACAGTCGGGAGGAGGTGGAGTCGGTCACGGGCGAGCGGCTGGAGCTGCGCCCCGGGCGGTGACGGGAACCCTGCGCGGCCGGGCCGGCCAGGGCTCCAGGTCGGCGGCGATCACGGGAATCGCCCCACCCCCGGGCCCTCTTCCCGTGGAACGCCCGGGCCGCCGCACCATACCTAGGGATGGATTCGCCACCGCCACTCCACCAGCCTCGGAGGCCCGATGGAGCACGAGGTCGAGCTGCTGCATACCCGGTTCATCACCCACGACGTTCGCCAGTACGTGATCACGCGACCCCGGGATCTCGAGTTCGAGCCGGGGCAGGGGGTCGAGATCGCCCTCGACCAGGACGGGTGGCGGGACGAAGGCCGACCCTTCACCCCCACGAGTCTCCCGGACGAGCCGGTCCTGGAGTTCACCATCAAGTCGTATCCGGAGCACGAGGGTATGACGGAAAGGCTCCACCGCCTGGAGCCCGGCGCCCGCCTCCACATGTCGGAGCCCTTCGGGACGATCCAGTGGCGCGGACCGGGCACCTTCCTGGCCGGCGGTGCCGGGGTAACGCCCTTCCTGGCCATCCTCCGCGACCGGTATCGAGCCGGCGAGCTCGGGGACAGCCGTCTCTACTTCAGCAACTCCACCCCTGCCGACGTCATCTGTGAGCGGGAGCTCCGGTACCTTCTGGGGGACCGGTGCCACCTCTCCTGTACTGCCGAAAGCGCTCCCGGGTACGACGATCGACGCTTCGACCGGGACTTCCTGGCGGACGAGATCCGGGACCGCTCGGGGCTCTTCTACGTGTGCGGGCCCCCGGGCTTCGTGGAGTCCGTCTCGGAGAACCTGAAGGCCCTGGGAGCCGAGCCGGACCAGATCGTCCTGGAGGAGTAGCGGGCGGCCGACCCGCCCCCCGGCTTCTATCCTCCGCCCCCGGGCTGGTACGCCGGCCAGTGGAACCAGACCGAGAGGCGGTCCCCCAGGAGCGTCGCTCCCAGGTGGCCGCCCTCCAGGGCCTCGGCGACCGAGGGCACCCCGAAGGCTGCCGCCACGAATTCGGCGACGATCCCCAGGCCAAGGCCCGCCCCGCCCCCGGCTCCCACGCCCCTCCGGGTCGAGCCCCACCGGAACAGCGCCCCCGGGTCCTCCCGGAGACTTGCGGTCAACCACCGCCCGTGCTCCTCGTCCACGCGGTTGGTCACGGCGATGAGCACGCTCGCTCCTCCTGCCCGGCGCGCCTGAAGGGCGATTTGGCCATCGGGGGAGTGCCGAGCGGCGTTGTTGACGAGGTTGTAGGTGATCCGGTCCACGGCCCCGAACTCGAGGCAGCACGAGGAGAGGAGCCCCGGCTCGTCCCGATCGGCCCGCACGTGGACGAGCCCGTCCAGCGTCCGGTAGCGGACGTCGGCCCAGCGCTCCACCAGGTCGTCGATCCGATGGGGGTTCTCCACGGTGTCCCGGGACCGCTCCTCGGGGTCCAGGTCCACGAGGGCGTTCCGCATCATCTTGGCCTGGTCCCGGGCCAGGAGGACGACGGCTTCCAGGCCCTCGGAGCCCACCACGCCCCGTTTCAGGGCCGACCGCAGACCCGGTTCCAGGAGCTCGGCTTCGGCCAGGACCGCCGTTGCCGCGCCCCCCCGGAGGTCGTGGAGCACCCGCTGTACCACCGCCTCTTCCTCCTGGCCCTCCGTCCCTGGATCGTCGGCGCCGGAGGCGACTTCGGACTCCCCGGCGCTCCCGAGGCCGGAGCCCATCGCCCCGACCCGCCCCATCAAGCCCGACTCGGATAGGGCCAGCGTGCGGATCGCGATCGCCTCCCAGTCGGGGGCGGTCGGGTCCCGGCGCCAGACGTCGTAGATCCCCCGGAGGTGGTCGTAGAGGAGGCGCACGGTCTCCTGGTCCCGGAGCTCGAGGCGCTCCAGGCCGCACTCCTGGCCCGTCCCCCGGTAGCGTTCGGTCCGAAGCATGGCCGGCGGGCCGGTCCCCAGCGCGCCGATCTCGTCGTCGCCGAGTCCCGGCCAGGTGGCGTCGGTCATGGGTGGGGGCGTCGGCGGGTGGGCGTGGAGGGTGTCACGTTGCGATCCGGCGAGGGTAACGGGGCCCCGACGTCGGAACCAGAGGGTCAGCGCCCCATCGGCGCCACCGAATCGGCGAGTGCGCGGCGTCGCGCGGCGCCCCGCTCCCGGGCTGCCTCCCGCTCGGGCACCGGCACCACCTCACCCCCCACCCGGACCCGTGGCTCCTGGGAGAAGCCCTCGTTCGGACGCAGGGCTCCTGCGGGGTAGACGCTCGAATGATTCCACAGGATCCACCCGGTGAATCCGGCATCGTAGGTGGCCTGGATCTGGGCCCGCACCTCCGCCGCCCCGTACTCTGGTTCCCCCTGGTCGAAGGCCTGGAGCCAGGGACGGACCTCTCCCGCTCCGTCGATCCCGGTGTTCCGCTCCGCCGCTGCCTCCAGGGCCCCGAGGACGATCTCGTAGGGGTAGGCGTTGGGATCGTCCACGCCGAACCAACCCTCGGAGTAGTGGCTCGGGTAGATCATGGGGTGCACTGCGTCCACCAGGTCGACGACCCGCTCCCACTCCTGCCCGATGGAGGCGATGCGGCGGAAGTTGATGATGGCGCCGAAGACGTCGGCGGTCATGTGGACATCCAGGTCCAGGGCGTCCAGGCGTTGGCGGGCGTAGGCCAGGAAGGCCCGGACCGTCTCGGTGCGGGTCGCCTCGGCGTCCCCCGGGAAGTGGGCTCGGTCCATGTCAGACGGCCGGCCGTCGGGAAAGCGTACGTAGTCCCACTGGATCTCCGGGAAGCCCATCCGGGCCGCCTCCTCGGCCAGATCCACCGCGTACCTCCACACGGCTCGCTGGTGGAGGTTGAGCCAGACCTGCCCCCGGGAGTCGACCCAGACCCCGCCGGCGGTGTCCTGCACCGCCAGTTCGGGGTGGGCCCGCCCCAGGAGGGAGTCCTTCACGATGACGATCCGGGCGATCGGGTAGAGCCCCTCGGCCTCCACCCGGTCCAGGAAGGCCTTCATGTCGATCACCCGGCGGGGATCCACCGCCCCCACCTCCCGGGCCCGGGGCACCCCGGAGTCGTGGCTCACGTGCCCGCTCTCCCGCTTCACGTCGATCACCAGGGCGTTGATCTCGGTGGTGCGGGCCAGGGCGAAGAGCCGGTCGAGGCGCTCCGGAGAGAGTGAGGTGTTGGGGCTCACGAAGAGCCCCCGGAGGGAGTCGGGCCGGGGGAAACGGACACGGTCCGTGACCGGGGCGCCGTGGTCGACGGCGACGCCCGCGGAGTCCACGTCGGACGTCGGAGGGCCGCCGGCGCTCGCCGCGGCCTCGCACCCGACCAGGGGGAGGGAGAGGAGGAGGCCTGTCGCCAGGCTTCTCGTCGACACCGTCCGAGCCCCCCTCAGTCGTTCCGCTTGAAGCGGTCGAAGACCTTCATCACCGGCCGGGCGTTGCAGTCCGCGTCGAAATAGTCGCGGTCGCAAGCGCTGGCGGGCTCCCACCAGAAGATCCCCTTGACCCGTCGATCCGACAGCCCGAGCAGCGTCTCGTTCACCGCCTCCAGGAAGGCGGCCCGGGGCCCCCCGGGAGCGTCCTCGGGGAAGGGAGGCAGCTCCCCCTCCTCGTACTCGTGGGGCCGGTAGCCGACCTCCACCAGGATCACGTCCTTGTCCGGGTAGCTCTCCAGGACCGAGAGGAAGTTGTCCCGGAGCTCGACCAGGGTGCCGTGCCACCACGGGTAGTACGACAGGCCGATCACGTCGTAGGGGATGTCGTAGTCGTGGAACCGATCGTAGAAGGCCTTGGTCCCCTCGGTGTCGGCGCCGTTGTCGTAGTGGAGCATGATCAGGGGCCGGGGGGCCTGACCCCGTCCCGCGTCCACCCCGTCCACCCCGGCCTTGAAGAGGCGGGCGAAGTTGTCCCAGTGGTCCGGGAGGCGGCCCAGGGGCCAGATCATCCCGTTCCGGACCTCGTTGCCGATCTGGACCATGTCCGGCATGGCTCCGGAGTCCCGGAAGGCCTGGATGGTGGCCCGGGTGTAGTGGTAGACCGAATCGGCGAGGACTTCGATGTCGTCGGTGTCCCACGCCGCCGGTGCCCACTGCTGCTGGGGGTCCGCCCAGTGGTCGGCGTAGTGGTAGTCCAGGAGGAATCGGTACCCCATCGCCTTGGCCTCCCGGGCCAGGGCGATGGTGTAGTCCAGGTCGTTGGGGAGGCGGTCCGGGGTGTGGAAAAGGCGCAGCCGGATCCAGTCGTAGCCGTGGTCCCGGAAGATCTCGAGGCCCGGACGCTCCACGCCGCCGTCCTTGAAGCGGATCCCCTGTTCCTCCTCGGCGAACTTCAGGAACGAGAGGTCGGCTCCCACGGCGTAGATCAGCCGGGTCTCGGTCGTGTCCGGGACGGGGAGGGTGGGGGTGTCCTGGGCCGTCACACCTCCCGGGGCGGCCAGCGCCACGGCAAGGAGGGTCGAGCGGGCGAGGACGGTCGGGAGACTTCGGGCGGCCGGGTGGGCGGGGAGGGTGCCTGGGGTCATGTCCGGGGGTGGAGCGGGGGAGCGGGAGGAGCCCATGGGAGGGTCGGCGAACTCGGATGCTGATCCCTAAACCCCGGACTGGTGAGGGGGTCCCGGAATGGACGCGAACGGCACCGTGGATGGGGATCCCGGGCGGGCGCGGCCCGGGGCACCGCTCGAATATGGACCCGGGACCCGCGAGGCCTCCCCCTCAGCCTTCCTCGGGCAGCGCGAAGGCCACGATGTAGTCCCCCGGCGTCCCGATGCCCCCGCGACCCCCGGCGGCGATGACCACGTACTGACGGCCCCGATGGCGGTACGTCATGGGTGCCGCCTGTCCTCCGGCGGGGAGCTTCGCCTCCCACAACACCTCGCCCGAGGCGGTGGCGTAGGCTCGGATGTGGTCGTCCTGCCCCCCGGCGATGAAGGTCACGCCACCCCCGGTGGCCAGGGGTCCGCCGAAGCTCACGGACCCCCACTCCGGCGGGGCCTCGGGCAGGCCGCCAAGGGGCCGCTCCCACGCCACCGTCCCGCCGCTCAGATCCACACCCACCAGCTTCGACCACGGCGGGGGCGTGCAGGGGATCCCCTTGGGCGAGAGCATGGGCATGCGGGTCATGCCGTAGGGCGTCCCGCTCTGCCGGGCAAACTCGAGCCCCTCGTCTCCTGCACCGGGCTCGTCGAGGCGGGACTCGAAGTCCGCTCGCTCGTGGAGCTGCACGAACATCGCGAGCCGCTTGATGGGGACCACGAGCATCTGCCGCTCCGGGTCCCAGGCCATCCCGTCCCAGTTCATCCCCCCGCCGAAGCCGGGCCAGATGATCGTCCCCTGAAGGGAGGGCGGCGTGAAGATCCCCTCGTAGCGCAGCCCCTCGATCCACTCCCGGCAGAAGGCCCGGTCCTCGTCGTCGATCCCGAATGGTAGCGCAGCGCCTGGATCCACTCCCGGCAGAAATCCCGGTCCTCGTCGTCGATACCGAAGGCGTCGTCGGGGATCAGGGAGGCGCTGTGGAGGGGCGCGGGGAGGGTAGGGAAGGGTTGGGTCGGCCAGGCTTCCTCACCGGGGATGTCGCTGGCGGGCACGGGGCGCTCCTCCACGGGGAAGAGGGGCTCTCCCGTCTCCCGGTGGAGGACGAAGATGTGACCCATCTTGGTCCCCACCACCACCGCCGGGACCGCCTCGCCCCCCCGGTCGAGCTCCAGGAGGAGGGGCTGGGCCGGCACGTCGTAGTCCCACAGGTCGTGGTGGACTACCTGGAAGGACCACACGACCTCTCCGGTGGAGGCCCGGAGTGCCACCACGGAGTTGGCGTAGTCGTTGCGGCCGGGGCGCTCCCCCCCGTAGAAGTCCGGCGCCGCGCTCCCGGTGGGGAGGAAGACCAGGTCCCGCTCCGGGTCCGCGGAGATGATGGACCACACGTTGGCCGCTCCCGTGGACGCCATTGCCGCCGCGCTCCACCCCTCCGCCCCCGGGTGGGCCGGACCCCGGGGGATCGGGTCGAAGGACCACCGGAGCTCGCCGGTGCGGGCGTCGTAGGCTCGCACGACCCCCGACTCCACGTCCTTCCGGCGGTTGTCGCCGATGGCGGAGCCGACCACGACCACGTCGTGGATCACCGCCGGGGGCGAGGTCACCTGGTAGTCGCCCACGTCCACCGTGCGCCCGTCCAGGGCGACGTCCAGGTCGAGGTCGATGGTTCCCTCGTCGCCGAAGTCCCGGCACTTCCGGCCGGTGGCGCCGTCCAGGGCGATCAGGCGGGCGTCCATGGTGGCGACGAAGATCCGCCGGGTGCAGGTCCCGGAGCGATCCGGGGCGGCGGCGGGGTCGAGCCAGGTCGAGACCCCCCGGCTGATCAGGTCCTCGGAGTAGCTCTGCTCCAGGTCGACCCCGGGGTCGAAGGACCAGCGCTCCTCCCCCGTGCCCGGGTCCAGGGCCAGGACCCGGCTGATGGGCGTGGACAGGTAGAGGGTCCCGTCCACCATGAGGGGCGTCGTCTCGAATTTGATGTCGGAGCCGTGGCAGGCGCCGCAGGCGCCCTGGGCCCGGTCGTCCTCGGGGATCTCCACCCCCTCGTGGGCCACCTCCTCGAAGAGCTCCGGAGGGAAGTCCCGGGTGCGGGCCGTCCACGCCACCTCGAGGGCGCCGACGTTGGTGGTGTCGATGTGCCGAAGGGGGGAGTACTTCGAGCCGCCGGCGTCGTTGGCGTAGTGGCGCCATTCGTCGTCGGCCGCGCCAGGGACGAGGTCGAGGGGGCGTGTGGCCGGGGCGCCGTTCCGGCCATCCCCGCCCGAATCGGCGCAGGCGACGGCCAGATGGATCGGGACGGTGAGGAGCAGGACCGAACGAGTGAGCCGGGTCATGGCGACGCTCCAAGGATCGGGCCGGTGGGGGTCGACGTGGATCGCCGCGTCCCTCGCGACCCAACCTGCAGCCCGGACCGCTCCGGATCCAGCGATGCCCGTCGAGCCGGCCTTCGTTCCCCGGGACCGATTCCGTCCTGGGCCTTCGGACGATAGGCTTCAGCAGGGAGATCCGGTCCGGGAAGCCCCGTGCCAGGAGCCCCCGCGAACCATCCCCCCAGCCCTGCCGACCGTGAGCACTCCCCACCACTACAAGAGCAACCTCCGGGACACCTTCTTCAACCTCTTCGAGGTCAACGGCGTAGGCACCCAGGTCCTGGGACACGGCCGCTTCGAACACCTGGACGAGGAGACGGCCCGAGATGCCCTGGCGGCCATCGAGGAGCTCTCGACCCGGGAGATCGCCAAGGCCTTCGAGCCGTCGGACCGGATCCCCCTGGCGCTGGACGACGACGGCAATGTCCACTTGCAGCCCGAAGTCCACGAGATGCTCGACAAGATCTACGAGGGGGGGTGGCAGTACCTGGAGGCCCGGGACGAGTGGGACGGGATCGGGATGCCGCCGAGCGTGGGGTGGGCCGCCTTCGAGATGATGGCCGGCGCGGCGCCCATGGCCATGTTCTACACCTTCGGCACCTTCATCGCCCGGGTCATCGACGCCCTGGGGACCGAGGAGCAGCGCAAGCGCTTCGTGGGCCCCATGCTGGAGAACGGGTGGGGTGGCACCATGCAGCTCTCCGAGCCCCAGGCCGGGAGCGACGTCGGGGAGGCCACGACCAGCGCCCGGGATCTGGGGGACGGCACCTGGGCCTTGGAGGGGACCAAGATCTGGATCACCAACGGGGATTACGATTACCCCGACAACATCGTCCACCTCGTCCTGGCCCGCCCCGAGGGCGCCGGCCCCGGGACCAAGGGCCTGTCCCTCTTCATCGTCCCCAAGTTCTGGGTCAACGAGGACGGCAGCCTGGGGGAGAGGAACGGCGTGGTGTGCGGCTCCATCGAGAAGAAGATGGGGATCAAGGGGAGCGCCACCTGCGTCATGAACTTCGGGGAGGCCGAGCCCGCCCGGGGCTTCCTCATGGGGGAGAAGCACGACGGCATCCGGCAGATGTTCGCCCTCATCGAGCAGGCCCGGATGTCCATCGGCTTCAAGAGCATGTCCACGCTGTCGACGGCCTACCTGAACGCCCTGGAGTACGCCAAGGAGCGCGTCCAGGGCCCGGACCTGGCGAAGTGGGCCGACAAGACCTCCCCCCGGGTGCGCATCATCGAGCACCCCGATGTCAGACGCATGCTCATGCTCCAGAAGAGTTACGCCGAGGGTCTCAGGGCGCTCTGCTACTACACGAGTCACATCCAGGACCAGGTGGAGCTCGAGGGTGGACACGGTGCGCCCGACGCCAAGGAGCTGGACCGGCTCAACGACCTCCTCCTCCCCATCGTCAAAGGCTTCACCTCGGAGATCGTCTACGAGATGCTCGCCCTGAGCCTCCAGACGCTGGGTGGTTCGGGCTTCGTCCAGGACTACCCCATGGAGCAGTACGTCCGGGACCAGAAGATCGACTCCCTCTACGAAGGCACCACCCACATCCAGGCGCTGGACTTGGTCTTCCGCAAGGTCGCCCGGGACGGAGGCGAGACGCTGGGACGACTGGCGGCCCTCATCGAGGCCCAGGCGGCGCTCGGGAACGACGGCCCGGGAGGGGAGGCGCTGGCGGAACCCCGGAAGCGGCTGGGGAAGGCGCTGGGCGAGGCCCGCGCCATGTTCGCCGCTCTCCTGGCGAAGAATGCCGAGTCGGTCTATCACACCGGCTTCCAGGGCAACCGCGTTCTCTACGCCCTGGGCAGACTGGTGGTGGGGTGGCTCCTGGTCCGGAACGCCGCCGTGGCGCTGGAGCGGCTGGCGGCCGACGGGCTGACCGAAGAGGACCGGGGCTTCTACCGGGGGAAGGGGGCGGCGGCCCGCTTCTACGCCCGGGAGGTACTCCCGGAGGTGGCCCTGGACCGGCGGGTGGTGGAGGAGGGTTCCCTGGAGCTGATGGAGCTGGACGAGGAGGCGTTCTA
>JARRPL010000138.1:0-7686 GCA_037382905.1 Gemmatimonadota bacterium
GTATTCAGACGCCTGCGGCGGCCCGTCCCTCCTGGTACGATTCCGGTGCCGCGGCCTCAGAAGATCTCGACGGTCAGGTAGCGTCCGGGGTTCTCCCGCAGATCCACCAGGAGCTGATTGAGACTCACCAGGGTCTGGTCCATGTTGGTGTAGAGCGTCTCGTCCTGGGAGAGGCGTCCAAGGGTGCCCTCCCCCCGGGCGACCCGACCGATGACGGTATCGAGGTTCGCCAGCACGTCGTCCAGGCGCCCCTGGGTCAGCGTGAGCTCCGCCAGGAGCGAATCGGCCCGGGCGGCGGCGCTCGCCACGTCGGAGCCCGCATCGGCGGCGCCCTCGAGACCCGACGCGGTCCGGTTGAGGCTCCGGGTCAGCTGACTCAACTCCTGTCGCTGCTCTTCCACCGTGGCCCGGAACTCCCGGGCCAGGACCAGGACCTCCTGGGTGGTTCCCTGAACGGACGCGACGGTGCTGCTGTCCAGGAGGGTCTCCATCCGGGCCATGAGGTTGGTGGCCTGTTCTCCCAGGACCCCTGCATTCTCCATGAGACCCCCGCCGGGGTCCTCACCCAGGATGGTATCGCCGGCGGCGAGGAAGCCGGGCCCGTCGCCGGGCTGAACCTCCACTGTCCGGCCGCCAAAGAGCCCCGACTCCGCCAGCACCGCGACGGATCCCTCGGGAATGCGCCATTCGTCGTACAGCTCGAGGCCCACGTTGACCCGTCGATCCGGCGTCATCTCGAAGCTCGACACCCGACCGATGATGACCCCCCGCATCTGCACGGGATCGCCTCGCCTCACCCCCCCGGCATCGCTCAACTGGGTGATGAGGTTGTACCGGCCTCGGAACATGGCCGGCTCGGTGAGGAGGAACAGGACCGTGATGAAGGAGACGAGGCCCAGGAGCACGAAGATGCCCACACGGATGTGGCTCGCCCCCCGGTCCCGGGGCGTCGCAGCTCGGATCTCGGCATCGCTGGGGCCGGAGCCCGGGTTCGTCGGCGTCATAGTATATCGTCCATATCCAGGGCCCGGACGGCGGCATTGCGGTCGACGAAGGCCTGGACCACGGGATCGTCGCTGGTCCTGAACTCCGCAGGCGCCCCGCAGAAACGCAGGGTCCCGTCTTTGAGCATGGCGACCCGGTCACACATCTCCAGGCCTCCTTCGATGTCGTGGGTGACCACCAGCGAGGTGGTCTCGAGTTCCTGGGACAGGGTGGTGATGAGCCTCTCCACCGCCGCCGTGTTCACGGGGTCGAGCCCGGTGGTGGGCTCGTCCCAGAGGAGGATGGCCGGCCGCCCCACGATGGCCCGTGCGATCCCCACCCGCTTCCGCATCCCGCCGGACAGCTCCGAGGGGATCTGGTCCAGAACCTCGGCGGGCTCGAGGTTCACCAACTCCAACGCCTGCCAGACCGCCCGGCTCGTCACCATGTGGTCCTGCCGTGCCAGGACATCCTCCGGAATTCCCATGCAGACGTTCTCGTAGACGTTCATGGAGTCGAAGAGCGCCGCATTCTGAAAGACGTATCCGACTCGCCGCCGAACCCGCTCCAGGGCACCGTCGGGACCGAAGTAGACCGACTCCCCGTCGATGATCACGTCGCCCCGGTCCGGAGTGATGAGATCGATGGTGGTCTTGAGCAGTACGCTCTTGCCCGTTCCCGAAGGACCGAACAAGGCGAACATCTCCCCCGTCTCCACCTTGAGGTCCACCCCGGACAGGACCGGCCGATCGAAGGCCTTGTAGACCTGGCGGTACTCGATCACGCGCAGATCAGTTGAGGAGGAGGGGCGGGAACATGGCGTCCAGGATCAGGATCGTGAGGGTCAAGAACATGACGGCGTCGGTGGTGGTCCGGCCGACCCCCTCCGCGCCCCCCCGGGTCCGGAACCCCATGTGTACCGAAATGAGGGGGATGCTGAACCCGAAGACCACCGACTTCAAAAGGGAGTAGAAGAGGTCCCAGGAGTGCCAGAAGAGGCGCGCCCCGTAGAAGAAGGAGCTGAATCCGAGCCCTGCGTCCAGCCGGGCCGCGACCATCCCCGCCAGGATCCCCACGGCGTTGGCGAACCCCACCAGGAGGGGCATGGCCACGATCCCGGCCAGGATCCGGGGCGTGGCCAGAAGCCTCACCGGATCCCGCCCCAGGGAGTGGTAGGCATCGATCTGCTCCGACACCTTCATGGTCCCCAGTTCAGCGGTGATGCGGGCGCCCACGCGCCCCACCAGCACGATGGCCGTGAGGACCGGCCCCATCTCCAGGACCACAGTCTGCACCACCAGGCTGCCCAGGACGTACTGAGGGATCGCTCCCGTCATCTGGTAGCCGCCCTGCTGACTCGTGACGATCCCCGCCAACGCCCCCGTGATGAACACGATGGGGAGGCTCTCCACCCCCATGACGTAGAGCTGTCGGACGAACTCCCGCATGGGGAAGCGGAGGCGGACGACCGACAGGAAGACCTCCCAGGTGAGCACGCCCAGCGACCCGGCATGATCCAGCACCAGCTCCGAACCTCGTCCGAAGGCCCGGAAGGCGCGGCCGAGAGGACCGGGGCGGTCGGACGAGAGGGAGGCGGAAGCGCTCACGGAGCGGAGGGGCGGGAGGTTCGATGAAGGGTCGGGAGGCGTCAGGGACCGGAGCCCCCTGCAACAGCCTGGAAGGATCGGAGATTCCAGGCCCGAAATCAACCGCGCGCAGTGTAGAAGCCGACCCCCGGCGGGCGCTGTTGTTCCCGGAGCTTTCGGAACCTCGCCAGGGGGCCCCGGGTCCTTGGGGGGGAGTGTTCACACCCTCGCTCCTCGAGTCCCCGGGACCATGATTCTTCGCGCTGCCCCCGTGCTCCTCCTGGCCCTCGCCGCCGCCTGCGGACCCGCCCAGGACGCCACCGACACGCCCGACGACGCCTCCCCGTCCGGAACCGAGGCCGTGCCCGCCGCCGTACCCGGAGAGGCGACGGCCCCCGGGGAACTCCCCCCTGCCATCGTGGGGGATGGGGGGCCGCTCCGGGGTGAGCCGCTCCGCTACCTCGACGACGACTCCCTGACCACCGGGTACCTCGCGGTCCCGTCGGGGGAGGGGCCCTGCCCGGCCCTCGTCATCATCCACGAGTGGAACGGGTTGACGGACCGGGTTCGTCAGGTGGCGGACGACTTCGCCGCCGAGGGGTACGTCACGCTTGCGGCGGACCTCTTCCAGGGTCAGGTGGGCGAGAATCCGGACGAGAACCGGGCGCTCATGGCAGAAGCCGAGTCCCGGGTGATCCCGAACCTGAACGCCGCGGTACGCTACCTGAAGAGCCGGGACGACGTCACGGGTCGGGTCGGGGCCATGGGGTGGTGCTACGGCGGTGGCGTGGCCCTCTCCTTCGGTCTCGATGGTGAGAACCACGAGGCTACGGCGATCTTCTACGGTCGGCTCGTCGAGGATCCCGACGTCCTCCAGGGGATGGATCACGAGGTCTACGGGACCTTCGCCCGACTCGATCAGGGCCCGGCTCCGGAGTCCGTGGAGCGTTTCCGGCAAGCCCTGGACGCGGCGGGAATCGAGAACGACCTCCACATCTACGACGACGTGAACCACGGCTTCTGGCTCCGGGTGGACGGAGACCCGGAGGTACGCAGCGCTCCGGCGCTGGATGCCTGGCAGCGACTGAAGGCCTACCTGGGGCGAACGCTGGGTCAGTGACGACCCGGCGAGTCGGGGATCAGCGTTCCTCCACCATGACGGTGGGGAGCGCCACCGGACGCATGATCTTGAAGATGGGGACCAGAGCCGGGCTCCCCTCGCCGTCGGTTTCGGCGCCGGGGCGGGGGAGCCAGGCGTCCATCGTGTTCCAGTAGACCACGTTGTCGTCGGTCTCCACCTCCAGCATGTGGCTCACCAGACGGCCCAGCATCTGGCCTGTAGGGACCATGTAGGTCCCGGCGGGAAACTCCCGGGTGACCTCGATCACATCGCCGACCTCCACGCGGGCGGCGGCCTCGTGGTTGTAGGCCTCCTCGAAGGTGACGGCCGACACCGTGTACGCCTGGACCGGAAGCTCCCGGGGCTCCAGTAGCCGCTCCACCGTGATACCGTGGCGCCGGAGGAGCTCCACCGCATCCTCGGCGTCCCGGGGCAGGAGGTAGGCGTACGGTCGATCCCGGAGGCGCGTCGCAACCGGCTTCTTCATCAAGCGGCCGTCAGTGATGGTCCGGATCTCCGGTGCCTCGCCTGCTTCCCGCGCAGCCCTGACCTCCTCCGGGGTCCCGGCCACGATGTCGTAGGTGACCGGTTCGTCCTCCGCCTCGTAGTCCTGCTGAACCGCGACCCGGCTGGCGGGCTCCTGTCCCATCTCCAGCGTCTCGATCCGGGCCTGGCGTACCGTGGACATGAGCTGGTCGGCATGATCCGAAGACCAGCCCATCACCGCCAGGTAGCCCAGATAGCCCGCCCGGGCGCCGTCGGCCAGGGTCTGTGCCCCTGGGGCCTCGAAGAGGATCGCCACACTGTTGGCGAAGCCCCCGTAATTGCGACCGATTCGTGCCTGCCACCCCCCGGTGCGCCATTCGTTCTCGTCCCCGTTCCGGTAGTACCAGGAGCGGTACCCCTCGTCGGCGAGACGGGCGTCGATGGCGGGGAAGATACCGTCGTCGCAGACGGCCGTGAGCGACGGGGCCGGGTCGAAGGCGCTCGTGCACTGGTAGTTCAGGTTGTACGGATAGGACCCTCCGTTGTGACCGTCCACGAACAGATGGGGCCGGAATTCCCCGATGAGGCGGCCGACATACCCCCGTATGGAGGGGTGCTCGAGCTTCACGTAGTCCCGGTTGAGATCGATGCCCCAGGCGTTGCCCCGCTGCCCCTCCTCGCTGGCCTCGAAGCCATCGGGGTTGATCTGGGGAGCCACCACCACGACGAGGTCGTCCAGCAGGGCGTTGGCCTCGGTCCCCGGTGTGGCCATGTCCCGCATGAGCACCAGCAGACCCTCCCGGAAGGTCCGCTCGTCGCCGTGGACATTGGCGGCCAGAACCAGGATGGGCCGATCCAGCGTCCAGGCCTCCCACGGCTCACTCACCAGGGGCCGTGAGAAGACGGCGTACGGAAGGCGCCGTCCCTGGCGGGTCTCACCGTAGATCCCCAGCCGCATCTCGGTGGACGCATCCCGTAGGGCCTCCAGGTACTCCCACATCTCGTCGTGCCGGGTGTGGCGCTGAAACCCGGACTCCTCGGCGGCGGTCCGAGGGAAACCCGGGGCCACCGGGACCCACTCCTGGGCAGCGGCGGGGGCGCTGAAGACCAGGAGGCCCAGAGCAGCCACGAGGGGCGGTACCCGTCGGCAGGTGCGACGGGGCCGGAGAGCCGGAATACGGACGGATGTCGTGGGACGCATGAGGAGGCGGGTGCGGAGGGTTGGCGAAGAGCGGAAGGGTCGGACGAGGGATGCGGACCCGGGGCACACCCGGACCCGCACCCCCCTTGTCCCGTGTCAGGAAATGCCGTCGAGGCGCACCGTTTCGGAGGTCCCGGTATACATCCCGTTGAAGACCAGCGGGAACGTCATGTGGGACTGACCCCGGAAGGTCACCTTGGGCCCGAAGAGGTACAGGCTTCCCTCGCCCAGCCGCGCCTCGAGCATCGCCGCGCCTCCCTCCAGCCGCTCCTGACCCCATGCCCAACCGCTCCGAAGCGGCGTCGGAGAGTCGTACCATGCCAGCACACGGACGGCGTCGTCGTCCTCCACCCGGAAGACGGGGCTGTGGCTGTGCATCACGTTGATCCGGTCCTCGATGCCCAGCATCACGGGAGAGACGTGCTCAGCCTTGAGCTCGTGCACCGACCCCGGCGTGAAGTACTGCTCACGGCTCAGAGGCTCACCTTCGTCGTCCACCAGCCAGTCCGAGACCGGCAGCCCGGCATGATACGCCAGGCTCGTGGAGCTTCCGACCGCGATCACCGTTCCACCGTCCCGGACGAACTGGAGGATGCGGGGCACCGTGGTCTCGGCGGTGACCGAACCCATGCGGGCCCTCAGGTCGGCGGGAATGGTGCCGGCGTCATCCTCGTCGGCTCCCCGCCGCCACCCACCGTCCTCGCCGTCCATCCCCGGCACGGCCCCGTCGGGAAAGAGGAGGACGTCGAAGCGCTCCGAGAGGGGCTCGGAATCCAGCTCCGGCGGATAGACCACCTCGTAGTCGAACTCGAATTGATCCAGGACGAAGCGTGTCCAGCCCGACGGCATGGATCCGCCGTACCGGTCCCAGAGCCCGATACGGAGCGGCCGCAGCGCCTGGGCCTCCCCACCCGGCCGAGAGGCGACCCCCACCACCGGAATCCCGGTGTCCCGGGCTCCGGCCGCCAGAATGTCCCGGGCGCCGGAGCCGTCGAAGTAGAAGGCTCCCGCGGGCCACTCTCGCCCCTGTGCGGACACGGGGGCAGTGAGTCGGAAGACCCGGACCCCCTCCGCCAAGGCACGATTCACCAGAACGAAGGCGTCGTTGGCCCGACCGTCCACCAGGTATCCGGCGGGGTTGCCCGCCCCGGCCACCACGGCGGGCTCGGGGTCGAGACGGAACGCATCGATCTGCTGGAACGGGCCGCTGAAGTCGTCCAGGATCCGGTCGAACTCGACCCCCATCTGCCACGCCAGCGTCCAGCCTGCGTTGTCGTACGGTGCCGTGGGCGGCGCCCCGGGATAGGCGAAGTCGTTCGGATGCTGCTGGGGCTCGAACATGTCCATGGCCTGCGCCCGGAAGGCCTGGTCCGTGCGGACGACGAAGGAGCCGGCGGGATAGGAGGTCCCCGCCACCGAGAAGTCCCGGGTGGCCCGGTGCACCTCGACGCCGTTCATGAGGAGTGTATTGATGAACTTCCGGGCCGTCTGAACGTCGGGCTGGTCCGAGGGCACGATGAAACCGCGGGGATCCCGGTCCTCCGGGTCCTTCAGCAGGCGCTCGTAGTCGTCGTGGTCTCCCCGACCCTGTAGGGACTGGACCGCGTCATCGATCTCGAAGGGCAGCACCGTCCAGTGGTCCGAGCTCCCTCGCTCGATGTGGTTCATCCCCATGCGCCACATGTTGAACAGAAGGTGCTCCGAATTTCTCGACGCATAGTCCAGCACCGCCCGGTTCGCGGTCTGGGAGTAGTCGATGGACTGCTTGAAGTGCCAGATGCCCGGCTCCACCGGAAGGGGGAGGTCGGCCTGGGAGATCTGCTTGCGGGGGAGGAAGGGGACGGTGACGGGGTTCGGATGTCCGATGGTCTCGGTGAGGAGGCCGATCTGATTCTTGAAGTACGGGGTCGTGCGCAGCCCTCCGTTCCACCAGGTGGAATAGGAGGCGCCGGACCGCATGGTGGTCCCCCCCTTCCCCTCCACCACGAAGCGCTGGTGCATGGCCGAGCCCACCTGATCCAGCGACGTCTTGAGGATGGGATCGAGATAGTGGTTCATGGGATCCCGGAAGGGCGGCGCGAACATGATGGTGCCGGCGGGCCCCGTCTGATGGTGGTTGTACACCACCTGGGGATACCACTCGGTGTACATGACCCGGTTCATGTTCTGCGTCTCGGCCAGGTTGGCCATGTAGAAGTCCCGGTTGTTGTCGTGACCCGCGTACTCCTGGTAGAGCTCCGGGATGTTCTGGGACGACCGGTTCATGGGGTCGTCGTTCCGCATGTACCAGTTGGCCACCAGGGCGTGTC
>JARRPL010000139.1:0-7650 GCA_037382905.1 Gemmatimonadota bacterium
GTGACGGGACGCGCCCGCCAGCGGTCGGGGCTCCGCGGAGGCCACGATGACCTGGTGTCCGGCCCGGCCGAGGGACCGGGTGGCGGCCAGAGCCGACCGCTGCTCGCCGTCGGTGATGAGAATGCGGGCCATGGGGACCGGCGTGGGTCGCGGGTCGAGGGGGCGGGTTCGGGGATCCGTCAAAGCTAGGGACATCCCGGTCCGCTGGCACCGGGGAGGGGGCGACAGGCGCCGGGGGGCGCGGATACATTCTCCCCATGACCGAACGCACCGAGATCACGACGCCGGAGGCCCTCGGGGACGAGGAACCCATCGAGAGTTCCCTTCGCCCCCAGCGTCTCGCCGAGTTCATCGGGCAGGACAAGGTCCGGGAGGCCCTCTCCATTGCCGTGCAGGCAGCCCTTCAGCGGCGGGAGCCCTTGGACCACCTCCTGTTCCACGGCCCCCCGGGACTGGGGAAGACGACCCTGGCCAGCCTCATGGCCCGGGAGCTCGGTGTGAACATCAAGACCACGTCGGGGCCGGTGCTGGAGAAGCCGGCGGACCTGGTGGGCATTCTCACCAACCAGAGGGAAGGGGACATCCTCTTCATCGACGAGATCCATCGGCTGCGGCCCATCATCGAGGAGTTCCTCTACCCCGCCATGGAGGACTGGCAGGTGGACATCCGTCTGTCCGACGGTCCCCGGGCCCAGACCATGACCATGGCCATCGAGCGGTTCACGCTGGTGGGGGCCACCACGAGGTTCGGGCTTCTCACCGCCCCCATGCGGGCCCGCTTCGGGATCGTTCAGAGGCTGAACTTCTATCCTCCCTCGGAGCTCAAGACCATCGTGCGGCGGTCCGCCGAGATCCTCGACGTGGAGACGACGGCCGACGGGGCCGAGGAGATCGCCACCCGATCCCGTGGGACGCCTCGAGTGGCGAACCGGCTTCTCCGCCGGGTCCGGGACTACGCCCAGGTCCGCGCCGACGGCCGCATCGATCGGGAGGTGGCCCGGGCGGCCCTGGAGCTTCTCGACGTGGACGAATACGGGCTGGACGAGATGGATGGCCGCATCCTCCTCACCCTCATCGAGAAGTTCGACGGGGGTCCCGTAGGGCTCAGCTCGCTGGCGGTGGCGCTGGGGGAGGACACCGCCACCCTCGAGGAGGTCTACGAACCCTTCCTGATCCAGGAAGGATTCCTCATGCGATCGCCCCGGGGCCGCGTCGCCACCGGAAGGGCCTATGAGCGCTTCGGGTTCGCGCCGCCCCGTCCACCCGCCGAGACGGATCGCTTCCAGGCGGGCCAGGCGACGCTGTTCGGTGAGGAGGAGGGGTAGGGTGTCCGCCTCGCCGGGTCCCCGGTCGGTCGAACCGCCGGCCCGGGTCCCCGACGGTACCCGGGTCGGGGACTACGACTACGACCTCCCGGAGGGCCGCATCGCCGATCACCCCTCCCCGGTTCGGGACGAGAGCCGGCTGCTCGTGGTGGACCGGTCCCGGGCACCCGTCGAGGAGAGGCACGGAGCCGATGCCGGATTCCGCCACCTCCGCTTCAGCGATCTGCCGCACCTGTTTCGGTCCGGCGACGTCCTGGTGGTGAACGAGAGCCGCGTGATCCCTGCGCGTCTTCGGGGTCGCAAGCCCTCCGGCGCCCGGGCGGAGATTCTCCTCCTCCAGCCCTGGCGGCCCCCCGGCAGCGAAGGACGGGAGGGCCAGCCGCCGGACGGGGCCGCCGGTCGCGACGACGGTCTGTGGGAGGCGCTGGTCCGACCCGGGAGCAAGCTCAAACCCGGCCGGCGGGTGGTGGTGGGAGACGAGCTGGAGATCGAGATCGTGGAGGGCCTCCCCGGGGGTACCCGGCTCGTGCGGCTCGACACGGTGCTGCCCTGGGAAGAGGCGCTGGACCGGTACGGGGAGGTGCCGCTCCCGCCGTACATCCAAAGGGCGGTGGAAGAGGAGGACCGGGAGCGGTACCAGACGGTCTACGCCCGGGTGCCGGGCTCGGTGGCGGCGCCCACCGCCGGCCTGCACTTCACCGAGGGCCTGCTCTCGGAGCTCGCGGCCCTGGGCGTGACGCGGGCCCCGGTGACGCTCCACGTGGGGATGGGCACCTTTCGACCGGTGGAGGTGGAGGATCCCGCCGAGCACGTCATGCACCGGGAGTCCTACGACGTCCCCGTAGAGACGGCGCGTGCGGTTCAGCGGGCACGGGCCCGAGGCGGGCGGGTGTGGGCGGTGGGCACGACGGCGATGCGGACCCTCGAGGCTGCCGCCCAGCCTGACGGGAGTCTTCGATCCGGCCCGGGATCCACCGATCTGTTCATCCGCCCGCCCTACGACTTCAGGGTGGTGGAGGGTCTCGTGACGAACTTCCATCTGCCCCGCTCCACCCTCCTCATGCTCGTCGCCGCTCTCGCGGGGTACCCACGGACGATGTCCGCGTATCGCGAGGCGGTGGCCCGGGACTATCGTTTCTACTCCTACGGCGACGCCATGGTGATCCCGCCGGTGAAGGATTAGTCGCCGGCCGGGACGGATCGGGGGACCCCCGGCGCCGGCCACGCGGGACGGAGCCCGACGGGCCGCGCCACTCCCGACGGTCAGTCGTCGGCCCCGGGTCCACCGCGAGTGAGGGAGCGGTAGAGCCGCTCATGGCGCTCCAACCAGGGGTCCGCGCCGAAGGCTTCCAGCCGCTCCAGCGCGGATCGGGCCCGGGCCTGGGCCGTGCGGGGATCGTCCAGCGAGGCCTGGACCGCACGGGCCAAGGCCTCGGGGTCTTCACTGGGAACCACGAGAGCCCCGTCCTGGCCCACCACGTCCGGGACTCCCCCCACCGGCGTGACGACGGTGGGGACTCCCGAGGCCATCGCCTCGAAGAGCACGATGGGCGTACCCTCCGTCCGCGAACTGAGGACGAAAAGGTCGAAGGCCCGGAAGAGGGGGGCTGCAGGGTTGACGCTGCCCATGAAGCGGAACCTGTCCTCCTGGCCGGCCTCCCGAACCCTCGCTTCCAGACGGCTCCGCTCGAAGCCGTCGCCGATCACCAGAGCCAGGACCGACGGGTCCGACACCCGGAGCAGGGCTTCCACGAACACGTCGGGGCCCTTCTCGGTCCAGAGTCGACCCACGAAGGCCACGACCCGACGCTCGGGTTCGATGCCCAGAGCCTCCCGAGCCTCGTCCCGGCTCAGGAACGGGGTGCCGCCGACCCAGGCGTTGGGGATGACGTGGATCAGCCGGGGTGGCACGCCGCTCCCCTCCAGCTTGCGGGCGATGGGTGTGGAGACCGCGACGACGGCCCCCGCTCGGCGCATCAGGCGCGTCTGAAGCCATTCGAAGAAGGCCGTCTTTCCCCCGGAGTTCGTGCTTCCGTGGCTCGTGGAGACGGTGGGGATGCCCAGGGATCGTGCCGTCGTCCCGTGGAGAATGTCCGGTCGGTAGCCATGGACGTGCAGGACGTCGGGGGAGAGGCCCTCCAGCAAGTCTCGCACCGCCCTCCGCTCCGCGAGGACCGCCCGGCCCGGGAGCCGGACCTCGTGCACCGGCACGCCCCCCTCCCGGAGCGGCCCGGCGAAGGCGTGGGGTCCTTCACCGGGCTCGATCACCGAGATCACCTCGGACCGCAGCCCGGACCGGTGTTGACCCAGGGCCAGTCCCTGGACGACGCGTTCGAGCCCTCCGACCTCGCCCGGCGCGCAGATGTGACACACGAAGAGAGGCTCAGACATCGTCGGTGGACTCCCCCGGCCGGTGGGCCCGGGTCCGCCGGTGCAGGGACGCCCTGGATGTCCCCTCCGGCATCGGGGGGCTCGAAGTCGTGGACGGCTGGGACCGGGGCATGGCAGGCGGGTGCCTTCTCGAGGGGGAAGCTGTCGAGCGGGAAACGACTTCCTGCAAGAACATGGCCGCATCCAAAGGGCCGAGAAACCCCTTCGGGACTTCCCGGCGACCCGGGGCTTCCGCCCCACCTCGCCCTGGACAGGCGACCGCAGGTCGAGCGCTTCCGATACCCGTCTTCGGCTCCCGGCCACCCGGGCGCGGAGGCTCGACGGCACGGACGCCGGATCACGGGCGCCGGATCCGGACCCCGCGCTCGGACCCCCGCGCGGGGGAGCGGGGTCAGAGGGCGATCCCGTCCCTGACCCGCCTACGCCAGAGCCTGACCCATGAAGTTCGAAGACCTCATCGGGGCGACCCCTCTGCTGAAGCTGGAATCCATTCCGGCCCTCGAGGGGATCGCTCCGGATGTCGCCCTCTTCGCCAAGCTCGAGGGGAGCGGGCCCGGGGGTAGCGTGAAGGACCGCCCGGCGTGGAACATGATCCGGGGGGCCCTGGAGCGGGGCGACATCGCCCCCGGGGGCGGGTTGGTGGAGGCCACCAGCGGCAACACCGGCATCGCCCTCGCCATGGCCGCCGGACGGCTCGGGCTCCGCATGACCCTCATCGTTCCGGAACAGGCCACGGTGGAACGCGTTCACGCCATGGCGGCCTACGGCGCCCGGGTTGTGCGAGCCGACGGGATCGAAGAGGCCCGTCTGCAGGCCGAGGCCATGGCCGCCACCGGCTCCCACCACATGCTCGACCAGTTCTCCAACCCGGACAACTGGCGGATGCACTACCGGACCACCGGACCCGAGGTGTGGCGGGATACGGGAGGACGGGTGACCCATTTCGTCTCCTCCATGGGGACCACCGGCACCATCATGGGCACCTCCCGCTACCTGAAGGAGCGTGACCCCTCGATTCGCATCGTCGGCCTCCAGCCCGCCGAGGGCTCGCGGATTCCAGGCATCCGGCGCTGGTCTCCCGGGATGGTGCCGGCGATCTACGAACCCGAGCGTGTCGACCGGATCGTCGAGGTGAGCGCCGAGCAGGCCCGGTCCATGACGCGCCGCCTTGCCCGGGAGGAGGGGATCCTGGCGGGGATGAGCAGTGGCGGTGCCCTCCACGCCGCCCTCACCGTGGCCCGGGAGCTGGACGCGGGAGTGGTGGTCTTCATCGTGTGCGACCGCGGAGACCGATATCTGAGCTCCGGGCTCTTCTCCTAGCCGGGCCTGCCGGGTTCGGGCGGCGAGGGGGGACCCGCTTCAGCGCCGTCATGGGAACCCCCGAGCCCGGGTCGCACGTGGATCTGGACGACGCCACTCTCGAAGCTCCGGGACTGGACCAGCGTCCAGCTTTGCCGTGCTCCTTCCGACCCGAAGAGGAGGGTCCCGCCGCCGAGGGTGCAGGGGACGAGGGTGAGGATCAGGTCCGTGAGGTACCCCTCCCCGGCCAACGTCGCGGCGAGCCCGCCGCCACCCACGAGCCAGATGTGCTCGTGACCGTCGGCGCTGAGATCCCGGACGACCGTGCCCGGGTGCCCCTCCACCCGTGTCACCCCCGGAAGAGCAGGACTCAGTGGACGGCCGGAGAATACCCGGGTCGGGCGGTCGGCGTAGGGCCAGGGGGGGTGCGCGGCGACGAACTCCCACGTCCGGCGGCCCATGATCAGCGCGTCCACCGTCGTCAGGAACGCCTCGTACCCATAGTCCTCCCCTGGCCACTCGGCCAGCTCCAACCATTCGAGCCCGCCGTCGGGACCTGCGATGAAGCCGTCGAGGGAGGCGGCAACGTAATAGGTGACCCGCGGGAGATTCTTCGGAGCGGCCATCGTTCTCGCCAGCGTTCGAGTCCAGGGTCGGATCAACCGACGCGCCCCCCGGGTCCGGCGCAAGCTTCGGCTTGCGGCCCGGACTCGTTCCCGGTGGGTTACCTTGTCCGGTCATGAAGCCCTTCGCCTTCGACCTCGAAGCCACCGACGGCGCCGCCCGGGCCGGGACGTTCCACACGCCCCACGGCCCGGTCCCCACGCCTGCCTTCATGCCGGTGGGGACCCTCGGGACGTTCAAGGGTCTCACCTCCGACGAGGTTCGGGACGTGGGAGCCACCATGGTTCTGGCCAACACCTACCACCTGTATCTGCGGCCGGGACCCGAGGGGGTCCGGGAGCTCGGGGGGCTGCACGAATTCATGCGCTGGCCCGGTCCCATCCTCACCGACTCCGGGGGCTTCCAGGTGTTCTCGCTGTCGGGAATCCGTGAGATCCGGGACGAGGGGGTCGAGTTCCAGAGCCACATCGACGGCTCGCGGCACCTCTTCACGCCCGAATCGGTGATGGAGATCCAGCGGGCTCTGGGGGCCGACGTGGTCATGGCGTTCGACGAGTGCCCGCCCGGGGGAGCCACCCGGGCGGAGGCGGAGCGGGCCAACGAACGCACGCTGGCATGGCTCGAGCGGTGCAGGACGAGCTTCCAGGCGCTCCGGCGGCGGGAGGCCGAATCCTCGACACCTCTGGTGCAGACCCTCTTCCCCATCGTGCAGGGCAACGTCTACGACGACCTCCGCCGGACCCACGCCCGGCAGATCCGCGCCATGGGGGAGTGGGACGGTTACGCCATCGGAGGGCTGAGCGTCGGAGAGGCGAAGCCCGACATGTACCGGTCTCTGGAGGTCCTCGACGGAGAGCTGCCACGGGATCGCCCCCGGTATCTGATGGGCGTCGGGTACCCGGAGGATCTCCTGGAGGCCGTCTCCCGGGGGTGCGACCTCTTCGACTGCGTGGCGCCCACACGAAACGGTCGCCGGGGTAGCGCCTGGACCCTGTCCGAGGGCCAGGTGAACTTCAAGGCGGCCCGCTACGCTCGGGATCGCAGGCCGCTGGACCCCGGCTGCGACTGTCTCGCCTGCACGACGGTGGACCGGGCCTACCTCCGACATCTCATCACCTCCGGCGAACGGCTGGCGGAGCGGCTCGTGTCCCTCCACAATCTCCGCTTCCTGATCCGTCTCGCCGAGACGGCTCGGGAGCGGATCCGGGACGGGAGCTTCCGGCACTGGTCGCAGGAATGGCTGGAACGGTACCGGATGGCGGGGGTCTGAACCCTCTTGTCCCGAACGACCTTCATACGGATGATCTCGTGACCGAACTTCTTGCCATGGTCCCCCGGGAAGGGGGCAATGCAGCGGTGGTGTTCTTTCTGCAGATGGTCGCCTTCGTGGCCATCTTCTACTTCCTCCTGATCCGGCCCCAGAAGCGGGAGCAGGACCGACAGAAGGCGATGCTCGAGTCCATCAAGAAGGGCGACGAGGTCATCACCAGCGGCGGGATCGTCGGGAAGGTCGTGAAGGCCAGCGAGGATCGTCTCACCCTCGAGACCGGCGAGAGTCGCGTCGAGGTCCAACGAGCCCGCGTCGCGCAGCGCCTCGGGGACGACCCGGCGTAAGGCTGGCGGAGGATCGAATGGCAGTTCGCAGGATCGTGCTCCTGGGCGACCCCGTCCTTCGGGAGGAGGCGGAGCCGGTGGAGTCCTTCGATACGGAGCTTCAGGATCTCGTGGAGGAGATGTTCGAGACCATGTACCACGCCGACGGCGTTGGACTCGCCGCCCCCCAGGTCGGAGTGTCCCGCCGGGTGCTGGTGGTGGATGTCCGGGACGAGGAGGAGCCCGAGGCGGGCCGGCACGTGCTGGTCAACCCGGAGGTGGTGCGCGCCTCCTCCAGGACGGACAAAGCCACCGAGGGGTGCCTCTCCATCCCGGGTCTGGAGGAGCTGGTCACCCGCCCGGCGACCGTCGAGGTCCGGGGTTTCGATCCCTCCGGGCGGGAGGTCACGGTGAGCGC
>JARRPL010000140.1:0-10871 GCA_037382905.1 Gemmatimonadota bacterium
CCTCCAGCGGCAGGGCGCCGGGACCCGGCACCAGTCCCCCGGGCGCCCTCTCCACGCCAGGGATCAGCCCCACCTTTCCGTACGACCCCTCCAGCCCATCCCGGGACAGGTGCAGGACCGCGTTCATCACCCCCTCGTCACCCCGTTGATAGGCGCCCAGGAGCAGATCCACCCCGTGCGCGTCCGACCATGCGATCATGTCCCTCAGGATCGAGGGGTCCATGGGCCTCAGGCCCCGGCCTTCCGGAGGCTCGGCGGGCTGCCCTCCCGGCCCCACCACGGCGGGGAGGTGGGTCTCCGGAAAGACCACCACCGAGAGGCCCGGGTGGCGAGAACCCAGGAACTCAGAGGCGGTGCGCAGTCCCTGACGGAGCGACAGCACCGCCGCCTCGAAGGCGTCGGGTCCCCGCTTGACCTCCAGGGCGACCGCAGGCTGGACGGCCAGCGCCTCCACACGCGGTTCGATCCGGTGCTGGAGGAATTCCATTCGACCCGCCCCGAGTGCCGTCCAGGCCGCCACCAGGGCAACAGATCGACCCATGGAGCCGCCGAGACATGCCCGGATGCCGAGGGGGGAAGAGACGGCCGGCCCGGGCCTGGCCAGCGCCTCGGCCACCCCGCCGTTCACGGCTACGACACCCAGAGCCACCAGCGCCTCTCCCCCCCAGGCCGCCGGCTGGATGAGGACGGGCAGCCGGGCGAGGGGCAAGGCGATGCCGGACCAGGGAAAGTCCAGGGGTCCGAGCAGAGAGGCCCGGACCCATTCCCCCGCCACCCACGACACGGCAGCGGCGGGGATGAGTCCGACCCGGCGCCTCCGAAGCGCCACGATGCCGGCACCGACCGCGGCGCCCAGGAGCCCCAATGAGGCCACCTGCCCGGCGTACGCCATCCACGGCCACGGGTGGCGGATCCGAAGGGCGAGGGGGAGCATCCACGCCAGATGCAACGCCCAGAAGAGGGTGAAGAACCAGGCCCCCGCCCGGGCTCCCTCTGCCGGTCTCTCCATCCGGGCCAGCGCCGCCAGCCAGGGGGCCAGGGCGACGAAGACGAGAAGGGGTGCAGGAAGAGACGGGAGGAAGGCCACCGCCAGGAGCACGGCCGAGAAGAGAGCGGCGGCGGTGGGACCGGAGCTTCGGGAGACCGGAGCGAGGTCCCGGAGAATCACGTGGGATCGGCCGTGGGCAACGGGAGCACCCGGGCCATCATGAGGTGGCTGGGCACCAGAGCGGCGACGATCCCCCAGTTCTGCTGGACGAAGATCCCCGGGACCAGTTTGAGGGCCACGGCGGCCAGGGCGATCCAACTCACCCAGCGGAGCAGATCGAGAAGCCGCCGCGGAGGTTCGCGCCCCGCCAACAACGGGAGGGCCAGGAAGGGCACCGCCAGGAGGACGGGGTTGGCCATCAACAGATTCTCGTTCCACCGCCAGAAGACGTGGTCGGTGAACAGCCAGGCGACTGCGAGGATCATCCCGATGGAGCCCAGGACACCACCCCACGCCACCATCCAGAGACCGAGGGCTCGCCGACCGAGCGTCGACCGGGCCGCCCACCAACCCAGGAGGGCCGTCCAGAGACCCAGGAGGACCCCCAGGACGACCGCGAAGGGAAATCGGTGCGCGGGCTCCTGAGGACCCGGTCCCCCGATGCCCTCTACCAGTCGCATCTCCCCTCGAACCAGGGGGACCGTATCCCCGTTCTCCAGGGGAACGACTGCGGAGGCCACACGCTCCCGCAGCTTCATGGGCAGGAACATCTCCTGCCACGCGTCGATCTCCCGG
This sequence comes from Gemmatimonadota bacterium, assembly GCA_037382905.1. GTDB lineage: Bacteria > Gemmatimonadota > Gemmatimonadetes > Longimicrobiales > Gaopeijiaceae > Gaopeijia. The sequence continues at coordinate 1,784 of JARRPL010000140.1, forward strand.
TCGCCGGGACTGCCGAGGACGATCTGTAGACCCGCATCGGCCAGAGGAGCGGGGCGCAGGAGGCGGCGCGTGTGCCAGCGCCAGGTGCGCCCCGTCTCCTCCCCGGCGAACTCGGCCCGGAGTCGTCCGCCCAGCACCAGATCGAGTGCGTCCCGGACGCGGGTGGAGCAGTTGTCGCGGTAGTAGTCGTAGATGTATTGCCGGTTCTCAGGGAGGGCATTGTTGCGGACGAACTGATCCAGGGATCGTTCTTGATCCGGCGTCAGCGCCAGCTCCTGGGCCCAGACGTTCCGGTCCTGCCGTCGATAGACGGCCAGGGCCCGGGAGAGGGGCCGCCCCCCCATGCTGTACAGCATGGTGCCCCGGGCGAGTCGCGGAATGAAGCCCCTCTGGGAGAAGCTGAAGAGCCCCCACTCCCAGAACACGTCCTCTCCGGTGCGGTCGTCGTGGATCCACAACCCGTTGTGCCCGAACCGCTCCCAGATGGCCTCCCCGGGTTCTGCCGTCACCAGGTATACCGTAAGGGGGTCCTCCTGGGCGGAGGTGGGTCCGGACTCCATCCCGGTCTGACCGACGGCCTCCGAGGGTCCGAACGTCAGCCCCACGATCCAGACACTGGCGGCGAGGGCCCGGATACGGCACCTCCATGCGTCCCCGGCCGTCCCGGACCCGGACCTCAGAGCCGGACCTCCTGGCCCGTCCGCATGGACGTGTAGGCTGCCTGGATGAGCTCCATCACCCGGATCTGCTCCTGAGGCAGCTCCAAGGGGGCGAACCCCCGGATGCTGCGGAAGAAGTGGTCCAGCTGCCGGCGATGCGCACTCATGTAGCGATTCCGACGACCGAGGGGCGGATTCTGCTCCGGGGTCACGTCCATGGGCCGCCCCCCGAGCTGCTTGAACATCTCCAGGGGCGGCAGCTGCCCCACCCCCTCGGAGCCCGAGACCCGGACGTAGTGTCGGTCCTCCCGGGCGAAGAACACCCAGCTCACTTCAACCGTCAGCGCCGTACCCGTCTCGGTCTCGAGGAGGAGGGTGGCGGCGTCCTCCACCTCCGGCTCACCGTGATAGGCCACCGCCGTCAACCGACGGACCCTGGGCTGTCCCAGAATCCACAGAATCAGATCCAGACACTGGACACCGAGATCCATGAGGGCACCTCCGCCGGCTTCGGAGGGGTTCTGACGCCACGTCGTCCGCCGCATGGGCACGGAACGGTTCATCCAGGCCACACGGCCGGCGTAGATCTCTCCCAGCTCCTTGCCCTGCACGAACCCCCGAAGCGCCGAGACGTCGGGCCGGAACCGATGGCTCATCCCCACCATGGCGATGCGATTCCGGTCCTCGGCCGTCTCCACGATGCGTTGACACCCGTCCGGGGTGAGGGCCATGGGCCGCTCCACCAGCACGTGCCGTCCGGCCTCGAGTGCCGTCACCGCCTCGACTTCGTGGAGATGGTTCGGGGTGCAGAGGATCACCCCGTCGAGCTCGTCGTCCTGGAGAAGGTCCTCGGTGGTCTCGACCCGGGGTACGCCGAACCGCTCCGCGAGCGCGCCGGCCTTTCCGGTGTCGGCATCCGCCAGGGCCACCACCTCCACGTCGGTGCGCTCCGTGCAGATGGGGAGGTGGACCAGCTGCGCCACGGCCCCCGTACCCACGATCCCGATTCTCAACGGTCTTCCCTCGGTCACGATGCCCCCCTTTCGCCCGGTGCCGGATCCTGGAACATCACCTGCAGGCCTGCCCGTACGCCGAAGAAGCTCACGTCCCCGGTGAGTTCATAGCGGGCGTCCCCGTAGGCCCGGAGCCTTCTTCCCAGCGGGACCTCGAGGCCCGCGTGCACGTTGGCTCCCGCAACGGTGGAATCCAGGAGATCCTCGACGAAGGTGTCGTCCACGGCCTCCCCGGATCCGTTGTTGAAGTGGGCCGCGACTCCGACCCCGAGGTAGGTGAGCACGTCCCGAGGGACCCGCCACACGAACTGGGCGTCGGTACCCACCGTGATCCCCCGCCATTCGATGGTACCCAGATCGACCAGGGGCGGCGGTGAGTCGGGATTCTGATCCGCGACCAGCTCCGCGACCCGGTCCTCGAAGGCCCGGACCTCCCCTGGCTTCATCCGGCTCGACCAGTAGCCCACTCGGGGAAGGATCCGGATCGCCGGCCCCAGATATCCCAGGTCCACCCTGACCCCGAACGCCTCGGACTCCTCGAGGAGATCGGGCCAGTTGTAGCCGATATCCAATCCGATCCCCCGGAACGAGAGATCCTCGTAGTCGTAGTCCGAGAGCCCCTGCGACTCGGCTTCACGGGCACCCAGGGCCAGGGCCAGGAACACACACGGCCCCCACAGGCTCCGTCCCACGGATCGTCGCGTCACTTCGCCACCACCTTCCCGATGAGGTCGTACTCCATGGCATCCACGATCTCCGCCTCCACGATCTCCCCCGGCACCGCGCCCTCCAGCGCCAGGAGATGGGTCACCCCATCCACGTCGGAGGCCTGTCCTTCGGTCCGGCCGACCGCTACCACCTCCGGGTCCTCGTCCACGAGCCGCTCCACCAGAAGCGTCGTGCGGCTTCCGACCTGATCCAGGTTTCGGTCCAGCGAGATCCCCCGCTGGACGTCCATGAGCGTCTCCAGGCGTTCCCGCTTGAGAGAGTCGGGCACGTGACCGTCCATCGTCGCGGCCCGGGTGCCCTCTTCCACCGAATACGGGAACGCTCCCACCCGGTCGAATCGGATTTCCTCCAGGAGCTCGACCAACTCGTCGAAGTCCTCCTCCGTCTCGCCGGGAAACCCGACGATCACCGTCGTTCGGAGCGTGAGTCCGGGAATCGCCTCCCTCAACCACCCGATCCGCTCCCGAATCGTAGCCCGCCGCTCCGGCCGGCGCATGGCCTGCAGCATCCGGTCGCTCCCGTGCTGGAGGGGAACGTCCAGGTAGGGCACGATCCTGGGGCGGCCTCTGGAAGGGGCACTCGAGGCCATCAACTCCACGAGCTCCGGCGTGATCCCCGACGGGTACATGTAGAAGAGGCGGTACCAGTCCACCTCGGTCCGCTCCAGAAGGTTCCGGAGCAACTCGGGGAGCAGAGGCGCGTCCCGGTCCTTCCGTTTCAGGTCCCGTCCCCACCACGTGGTGTCCTGGGAGATCACGTTGAGCTCCCGCACTCCGGCGCGTCCGAGGGCCTGGGCCTCCGCCACCAGCGCCTCCAGGGGCTGGGACCGGTGGAGACCCCGCATGAGAGGGATGGCACAGAAGGCACAGGTGTGGTCGCAACCCTCGCTGATCTTGAGAAACGACGTGTAGGGCGTGTCGTTGGAGAGGATCCGCAACGGCTGTTCCATGACCGGGATGAGGTCCGGTGGCGGCAACAGCTTCCGGCTCTGGAGTTCGGGAATGAGGCCCTCCAACTCCGTCAGCCCCATGAACAGGTCCACCTCGGGGATCTCGCGCTGGAGTTCGTCCTTGTATCGCTGAACCATGCATCCCACCGCCACCACCGCCTTCACGCCCCCGTCCTCCTTGAGTTCGCATGCCTCCAGGATGGTCTCGATGGACTGTTCCTTCGCCGCCTCGATGAAGCCGCAGGTGTTCACGATGACGACCTCGGCACCCTCCAGAGCGCCGGTGACCCGGGCACCGTGACCTACCAGGGAGGCCATCATGCGCTCGGAATCCACGGTGTTCTTGTCGCACCCCAGGGTGACCAGGGCAATCCGGGGGCCATCCAGGGAGCCGGCTTCCTCCGAAGACGGAACCGCCGCCCCGACGTGGGGCGAGACGTCGGGCCGAACCGGCGCCGGGGCCAGGGGAAAGACAGGAAGGTCGCGGGAGCGCATGGCCGGCTGCCTCAGCGAGCCACGACGGAGACGCCGTCCGGCACGTCGAACCGGAAAACGTCGGCGGCGAGGTCGGGATCCATCCGGATCTCGTCCAGCGTCACGGTGCGGATGGACCCGTTCTCCTCGGTCACCTCCACCTGTCGAATCTCGGCTCGCGCCGGATCGATCCAGACCCGTGCGGACTGGTAGCCCCGCGGGCTCAGGGGGGTGAGGGCCACCCGGACCGTCTCCCGGCCCGTCACCTCCTCCCTTCCCTCGAGTCGAGCCTCGTACTTCTCCCGCGGCCCATCCAGGAATTCCCGATAGAAGTCCAGCCCGCCCCGGGACGGATCCAGCGGAAGGCGGAGGACCTGCTCCGGATTGATGCTTCGATAATACACCCAGAAGAATTCGCCGTCGGCCACCACGGCGTCGCCCGGCGGATCGCTGAACCGCATGGAGAAGAGGTTCGGGCTCCGCTGGCAGAGCTCACCCTCACCCCGGTTCGTCTGGTCCAGGAGGACCACCTCGAGGGTCTGGACGAAGCGGGCACAGACCGCCTGGACATCGCCGTACCGGGCCGAGGCATCCTCGAGGATCTCCATGGCGCCCTCCTGCCCCGACAGCCCGAGTGGAACGCCGAGGCTCAGAAGGGCGACCGCTGCGGCCACGAGGGTGGGGCTCCGGGGCCGAGACAGGGGTCGGAGAGAGGGGCAGAGACGAGACATGGACGGGGGGTGCGGGGATTCAGGGGCCGGGGAGGTTCTACTCGGGCGTCGCGAGGCCCGTTCCCGGGACGTAGACCCGCGCGGATGGGGCATCATGTCCCGGGGAAGAGCTGGTCGAGCTCCTGGAGGGAGACCAGGACCTCCCGGGGCTTGGAGCCGTCCTGGGGTCCCACCACCCCGGCGTCGTGCAGTTGGTCCACGATCCGGGCGGCCCGCCCGTACCCGATGCTGAGCTTCCTCTGGAGGAGCGAGGTGGACCCTCCCTGATTCTGGATGCACACCTCCGCCGCCGCCCGGAAGAGGTCGTCCCATTCGCCGCTGATGGCCTCCGCCGCCGCCGAGGCCTCCTCCATCTCCTGGGCCCTGAGCTCTTCGAGGATATCCACCTCGGAAGGATAGACCGCCTTCCCGTCGTCCTCGCTCCGTCCCCTCTCCTCCGCCACCTCCCGGTACCAGCTCAGGAGGGACTCGGTATCCTCCGTGGAGATGAATGCCCCCTGGATACGCACGGGCTCGCTCTGGCCGGGGGGGAGGAAGAGCATGTCGCCATTTCCCAGGAGGGACTCGGCCCCGTTCATGTCCAGGATGGTACGGGAGTCGGTCTTGGACGCCACCCGGAAGGCGAGGCGAGTGGGGAAGTTCGCCTTGATGAGTCCGGTGATCACGTTCACCGAGGGACGCTGCGTGGCCACGATGAGGTGGATGCCGATGGCCCGGGCCTTCTGGGCCAGCTGTGCCAGCGGACGCTCGACCTCGCTCTGCACCTGCATCATGAGGTCCGCCAGCTCATCCACCACCACCACCAGGTACGGCAGCGGCCCGTCCCGGTAGAGGAATCGGTCCGGGTCGCCCTCCGCTCCCTGCGCCTCGAAGTGTCGTACCGGGACCCCGTCCCGCACCTTGCGGTTGAACTCCGCCAGGGACCGGGCCCCGTTCTCCTTCAGGAGCTGGTAGCGCCGCTCCATCTCCAGGACCGCCCACTTGAGGACGCCGGCGGCATCGTTCGGGTCCGTGACCACCGGGTGTCTGAGGTGGGGCAGATCCGCGTACGCCGAGAGCTCCACCATCTTGGGATCGATCATGAGGAGCCGGAGCGTCTCGGGCGTGTGGCGAAAGACGAGGCTGGTGATGATGGTGTTGATGCAGACCGACTTCCCTGCCCCCGTGGCGCCGGCAATGAGGAGGTGAGGCATCTTGGCCAGATCCGCCACGTAAGGGCGACCGGTCAGGTCCTTTCCCAGCCCCAGCGGGAGAGCTCCTTTCGCACGAGTGAAGACCGGAGCCGAAGCTTCTCCACCAACACCTGGCCGAGGCCGTCGAGCTCCCGCTCCATGTGGGCCCGGTTCTCCATCTCCTCCAGGGTGAGGAGGTCCCGGGGGGGCAGGCTGCCTCCCTTCAGGTCCCGGGGATCGGCGGGGTCGGGAAGATCTTCCCGGGCTTCGCTCACCGGCACCGGGGCCTGTGACTCCGCCGCCTCCAACTCCTCGAGGATGGAGGGCTCCTCCTCCTCATCCTCCTCCACGGCCTCCGGACCCGTCCACTCGTGTGAGGGCAGAGGTTCGTCCCCGGCAGAGGCGCTGGACTGGGCGGCGGCACGGGCTGCGAGTCGATCGGCGGCCTCCCGGGCGGCCTCCCGAGCCGCTTCGCTTCCCCGGGCGACCCCTCCGGCCAAGGTCCGCACGGGGTTCCAGCCGAGCGTACCCACCGACAGGGCCACGAGAAAGGCCAGGAGCGCCACCGTCGCCCCGAGCCAACCGATACCCGTGAGGAGAGGCGCGCCCAGACCGGTCCCGATCCACCCCCCACGGCCAGCCCCCACCCAGATCTCCGCCGCCACGGGGACCGCCACGATGAGACCCAGGTCCAGGACCAGCAGACGCAGCGTCCGCTCGGTGGACATCCACTCACCGGCCCACAGGCCCGCCAGCACCAGCAGGACGGGCACCAGGACCGCCCCGTTTCCTGCGAGAGCCCGGAGCAGCCCCTGGACACTCCCGCCCAGCATGCCCACCAGATTGCCGGAGGGGAACCACTCCGTCCCCCGTACACCGAACCACTCCACCGGCACGAGCGACAGAAAGGCGAAGAGGGCCAGGACCAAGAGGCAGATCCCCAGGAGGTCCCGCTCCTGCTCCCGGCTGAGCAGGGTCAGCCCGTCCGAGGATTGGCGAGAGCTCTTGCCTCTGCCCTTTCCGGTCTTCCGCTTCTTCTTGCGCCCGCCGGTGGCCATCTCAGCCGCCCGGGGTCTCCTGGAGGGTCACCATGCGATCTCGGAATACGGGGACCACGGGCAGCACGTCCATCTCGGCGCACGGGCCGAGATCCTCCTCCAGGTCCACCGCCGCCAGGGCCCGGCCCGCGTGGGTGGAGGCGAGGAAGGCCCGGTCCAGCGGTTGCTCGGCGGCCAGCGTCATCGCCGAGCGGGCCGCATCCCCGGCGTCCAGCTCGACGCCGCTGTCCCGAAGGCGAAGGAGAAGGGCGCCGGCGCATGCGGCGTCCTCCAGGGCGAATCGGTCATTGCGCCCGGCACACACGACCAGCACCCGCTCTTCCGACGCGATGGCCTCGGCGACGGCTCCCAGATTGACGAATGCCGCCGCCACCACCCGGGATGCATCCTCCACCGCCCGGAGGGCGCGAGTGCCGTTCGTCGTGTTCATGATGAGGCGTTTGCCGGCCACCACCTCGTCGGTGAACTCACTCGGGGAGTTGCCCAGATCGTATCCCTCGGGTCGGAGTCCCTTGCGCTCCCCGCACAGCAAGGTGTCCTCACGACCCAACGACTGGAGAAGCCGGATCGCCTCCTCCGCCGAGGCGGCCGGGAAGACGGCCCCCGCACCCCGGGCCAGGGCCGTGGTCAGGGTGGTGGTGGCCCGCACCACATCCACCACCACAGCCGTCGCACCGTTGAGTTCTCCGGCATCCAGCTCCGGGATGGTGAACCGCACGTCGACCTTCATCCTTCCTCCGTCTCCGTCCGTCGCTCGAAGTAGCGCTGCAGGAACCCGGTATCCACCTCCCCGGACCGGAACTCGGCGTCCTGCACCACCTCCTGGAGAAACGCGGTCGTGGTGTGGACCCCCTCGATCACCAGGTGCGACAGGGCATTACGGGCACGAAGCAAGGCCTCTTCGCGGGTGTTGCCACTGACGATGAGCTTGGCCAGGAGTGAATCGTAGAAGGGCGGAACCCGGTACCCTTGGTAGATGTGGGTGTCGAGCCGCACGCCAGGTCCTCCCGGGGGGTGGAAGGTGGTCACGGTGCCGGGGGACGGGGCGAAGTTCCGCTCCGGATCCTCGGCATTGATGCGGAACTCGATGGCATGCCCACGAAACTGCACCTCGTCCGGAAAGGAGAGGGGTTCACCGGCAGCCACCCGGATCTGCTCCTTCACCAGATCGAGACCGGTGATCACCTCCGTCACGGGGTGTTCGACCTGGATGCGGGTGTTCATCTCGATGAAGTAGTACGATCCGTCCTCGTCCAGGAGGAACTCCACCGTGCCCGCTCCGACGTAGTCGATGGCTTGGGCTGCCTGCACGGCGGACCGACCCATGGTTTCCCGGAGCTCGGGGGTGAGGGCCGGGGAGGGCGCCTCCTCGATGAGCTTCTGATGCCTCCGCTGGATCGAGCAGTCCCGCTCCCCGAGGTGCATGACCCGGCCGTGCTGATCACCGAACACCTGAAATTCCACATGTCTGGGCCGGAGGATGCAGCGCTCGAGGTAGACCCCGTTGTCGCCGAAGGCCGCCTCGGCCTCGTTCTGCGCACCCTGCAGGAGCCTGGGGAAGGAGGCGGCGTCGTGGGCAACCCGCATCCCCTTTCCCCCGCCACCGGCGGAGGCCTTGATCATGACCGGAAATCCGATGGTCCCGGCGACCTCCAGGGCCTGCTCCGGATCGGTGATGACATCCGCGGACCCCGGGACCGTCGGTACCCCCACCTCCATCATGGTCTTCCGAGCGGTGGCCTTGTCGCCCATGGCCCGGATCTGGTCCGGCGTGGGGCCGATGAAGACGATCCCCGAGCGGCCGCAGATCTCGCTGAATTCGGCGTTCTCCGCCAGGAAGCCGTACCCCGGATGGATGGCGTCCACTCCGGTGACCTCCGCGGCCGCGATGATCCGCGGAATGTTGAGGTAGCTGTCTTTGCCCGGCGCGGGACCGATGCAGACATCCTCGTCGGCGAAGCGGACGTGGAGGGACTCCCGGTCCGCCTCGGAATAGACGGCGACCGTCTTGATTCCCAGCTCGTGGCAGGCGCGAACGATGCGGAGAGCGATCTCACCGCGATTCGCGATCAGGACCTTGTTGAACACTCGGCTCCTCCGAAAAGAGCGCGTCCGACCCCCCAGGGGCGCCGGACGCGGCTCGAGGATGCGGGCCCCACCCCTCTCCCCCGGGGTGGAGTCAGCTCGGGTCGATGCGGAAGAGAAGCTGGCCGTACTCCACGGGATCGGCGTTCTGCACGACGATCTCCGCCACGGTGCCGGCCACTTCAGCCTCCAACTCGTTCATCAGCTTCATCGCCTCG
>JARRPL010000141.1:0-7510 GCA_037382905.1 Gemmatimonadota bacterium
CTCCACCCGGGCTACGATCCGTCCGTCTCGGGAACGGTGCAGGACGGTCACCACACCGGTGGGACGGGCGACCCGCCCGGACATCGTCTCCCTGGGATCCGAGAGACTGTAGGCCTGCAAACGGCTCCCTGGGGCCGGCATGTCCCCATCGAGTTCCAGGAGAACCCGATCGTACATCACCAGGGCGTCCCGGGGTGTGCCGGACTCCTCGAGCCCTTCGAAGCCGGAGATCCGGCCCAGCGCGTCTCCCCCTTCGCTGAAGTCGAGGAAGGGAGCTGCGTAGAAGACGCCTTCCGGGACCGCCTGCCACTGCTGGAGGGTCGCCTGCCGGGCGCGGACGGCCGCCATGGTGTCGGGCCAGAACTTGGTCCGCTCCGGCTCGCCGACCTGGGGCGAACCGGAGGAGCGGCCCCCGGCATCGGCGACCCCTCCAGGCTGGAGCCCCGGGTCGCCCGCAACGACCCTCACCTCGTGGAGGTTCCCTTCCCCGTCGGGAATGAGGAAGATCTGACCCGGGTAGATCCAATGAGGATCCTCGATCCGGTCGGTATTCGCCTCGTAGATCCGGGGCCATTGGAAGGGGTCGCCGTAGAAGGTGGCGGCCAGGTCCCAAAGGGTGTTTCCAACGACCACGACGTGCTGGCCGGCCTCCGGAACGTCCAGGACCTGCCCGGTAGCGGTCCGCGGCACGGCCACGAGGAAGAGGGTCAGCACGATGGCGGCGAACGAAGAGGACCGATTCATGTCCGGGTCCCGTCCTTGAGGAGGTTCGGGTTGGTGCCGAGAAACATCTGTTCTTGAACGTTACACCCCTTCGGATCGGCATTGCAAACCCTTTTTTCGCCCTCTTCAAGACCCCGGATCCACGCCCCCTGTGCCCAGCCGAAGCTCCAGGACACGGGCATCCTCCCGGGGCTTGTCGTAGTAGTCGCGGCGGGTCCCGATGCGCCGGAAGCCCCGGGAATCGTAGAGCCTGTGAGCCGCCTCGTTCGACTCCCTCACCTCCAGGAAGAGCCGGTGGACGCCGCGCTCCCGAGCCACATCCACAAGGTGGTCCAGCAGCCGACCTCCGATCCCCTGCCCTCGAGCGCCGGGCTCCACGGCGATGTTGGCCAGCTCGCCCTGATCGAGGATGCACCACAGGACCGCGTAGGCCACCACCCGACCCCTCTCCTCCACCACCCAGAGCTCGGCACCGGGCCTGTCCAGAAGGCGGCGAAAGGTGGCGGCCGTCCAGGGCGTGGTGAACGCGTCGCGTTCCAGGGTCGCCACCGCCGCCACGTCCCTGGGCGCCATGGGCCGGATCACGACCTTCGGGTCCGTTCCGCCGCCGTGGCCCGCAGGTAGTCCGGCTCCCAGTCCAGATGATCCGGCACGGGCGTCGGTTCGGGAGACAGGGTCATCCGGTACAACAGACCGTCGGCGGAGGGGAAGCCCAGAGGGGCCGGCAGGACCGTGCGCCCCTGCCCTCGAAGGAGAGCCGCGTGCCGAAGCGCTCCATCGCCGCAGTGGAGTGCTCCCGCCAGAGCTCGGTCCTCCAGGAGCTCGGCGAGTCGGCGAAAGGCGGGAGGGTGGAGGACTTCAGGGGCTCCGTCTCCGAGCCGGAAGGCAGCCATGAAGAGGCGATCCCCTCGGGCGTCGAAGAGGACGACCCGCTCCGGTACGGGCGGGGGGGTCCAGGACACGGTCGAAGCTCCCTCCCCCGGCAGGTTCGGCCAACCAGGGAGGCCGCCCGGGGTGGCCTGTTCCGTCAGGACCGCGGCGGTGAGAGACGAGATCCCCACCAGGGGCAGCCCCAGCGCGTGGGAAATCCCCTTCCCTGCCGCCGCCGCGACCCGTATCCCCGTGAACGAGCCCGGTCCGGTGCCCACCACGACGCCCGTGATCTCGCTCCGGGAGACCCGTACGCGGTCCAGGATCCCATCCAGGGCCGGGAGCAACCCGGCAGCGTGCCGGTCGCGCTCGAGGAGGAAGTCCCGCCCGAGGACTCGCCCATTCCGTGACACCCCCACCGAGGCCACGGGCCCCGAGGTCTCCAGAGCGACCAGGACCCGGGCCCTCACGGGGAACCCCGCTCGCCGGGAGGCTCGAGGGTCATGGGGAAGGACGGCAGCTCGGGAGGATGGCCCCTCCGGCCCAGTTCGACCCGCCGAAGACCCGGCTCCCCCCGGACGGTGCTCAAGACGACGTCCCACCGGTCTTTCGGCAGGTGGGGCTCGGCCCGCTCCGGCCACTCCACGAGCACGATCTCGCCGGGGCGTCCCAGCTCCTCCCATCCCAACTCCCAGACCTCCTCCGGATCGGAGATCCGGTACAGGTCCATGTGGACCACCGTCACACCACCCCTCCCCCGGTAGCGGAAGACGAGGTTGAAGGTGGGTGAGGGGAGGTTGCCCACCACCCCCGCGCCTCGGGCCACCGCCCGGGCGAGCACCGACTTGCCCGCACCCAGTTCGCCTCGAAGGCCGAGGAACACAGGCCCGTGCACCTGGCGACCGAGCGTCTCGCCGAATCTACGGAGCTCTTCTTCCTTCAGGAGCATGGGGGTCCCGACCGGCCAGCACCGGAAGGATCGAGGGGGCCGTGGAAAGGCATGGAGGTGCGTCCGGAGGCTAGAGCTTGGCCTTCAGCTCGAAGAGCTGATCCCGCAGCAGCGCCGCCCGTTCGAAGTCGAGGCCGGCCGCCGCCTCGTCCATCTCCTTCTCGAGGATCTTCACGTACGCCTCCGCGTCCACCTCGGAAGCGTAATCCCTCCCGGGCTCCGCAACCGCCGCCAGCGGTTTCTCCCGGGCGTCGGCGACCCGGGTGGAGAATTCGATCTCCTCGATGCTCTTCTGAATCGTGGTCGGCGTGATCCCGTGCTCCCGGTTGTACTCCATCTGGATCTCACGTCGACGCTCCGTCTCGTCCAGACAGCGCCGCATGGAGTCCGTGATCCGGTCGGCATACAGGACCGCCCGGCCGTGGACGTTTCTCGCCGCCCGTCCGATGGTCTGGATCAGGCTCCGGGCATCCCGCAGGAACCCCTCCTTGTCGGCGTCGAGGATGGCGACGAGGGAGACCTCCGGCAGGTCGAGGCCCTCCCGGAGGAGGTTGATTCCCACCAAGACGTCGATCCGCCCGAGACGAAGCATCCGCAGGATGTCCATGCGCTCGATGGCATCGATGTCGGAGTGCATGTAGCGGACCCGCACCCCCACCGACTGGAGGTACTCGGAGAGGTCCTCCGCCATCCGCTTGGTGAGGGTGGTGACCAACACCCGCTCGCCCCGGGCCTCCCGCTCGCGGATCTCCGCCAGCAGGTCGTCCACCTGCCCCTTCACGGGCCGGACCTGCACCTCCGGGTCCACCAGGCCCGTGGGCCGGATGATCTGTTCCACGACGACGCCGCCGGCCTCCCGGACCTCCCACTCCCCCGGCGTCGCCGAGACGAAGATGGCCTGAGGGAGGAGCGACTCCCACTCCTCGAACTTCAGAGGCCGGTTGTCCAGCGCCGAAGGCAGCCGGAAACCGTGCTCCACGAGGGTCAACTTCCGGGAGCGATCCCCGTTGTACATCCCTCCGATCTGGGGAACCGAGACGTGGCTCTCGTCCAGAACCATGAGGAAATCCTCCGGGAAGTAATCCAGGAGACAGGCCGGTCGTTCTCCAGGAGCCCTCATGGAGGTGTAGCGCGAGTAGTTCTCGATTCCCGGACAGGTCCCGATCTCCAGCATCATCTCGATGTCGAAGTTGGTCCGTTGCTCGATGCGCTGGGCTTCCAGCAGTCGACCGTCCATCTGGAAGCGTGCCACGTGCTCCCTCAGCTCCTCCCGAATGAGAGGGACCATCTGTTCGATGGTTCGCCGCCGGGTGACGTAGTGGCTCGCAGGGTAGATCGCGGCGCGCTCCAGTGACGTGATCGTATCCCCCGTCAGGGGATCGAAGCGCGTCACACGCTCGATCTCGTCGCCCCACAGCTCCACCCGCACGGCCTGCTCCTCGTAGGCGGGAAAGATCTCCACCGTATCACCCCGGACCCGGAAGGTGCCCCTCTCGAAGACGTAGTCGTTGCGCCGGTACTGAATGTCCACGAGCCCCTTGAGGATATCCTTGCGGGACTTCTGGTCTCCGACGGACAGATGGAGCATCAACGACCGGTAGTCGGAAGGATTGCCCAGGCCGTAGATGCAGGAGACGGAGGCCACCACGATCACGTCGTCCCGTTCCATGAGGGAGGAGGTCGCCCGCAGACGCAGCCGCTCGATATCCTCGTTGATGGACGCGTCCTTCTCGATGTAGGTGTCGGTGGAAGGGACGTACGCCTCGGGCTGATAGTAGTCGTAGTAACTGATGAAGTACTCGACGGCGTTGTGGGGAAAGAGGGTCTTGAGTTCCCCGTAGAGCTGAGCCGCCAGCGTCTTGTTGTGGCTCATCACCAGCGTCGGTCGCCGGTGATTCTGGATCACGTGGGCGATGGAGAAGGTCTTCCCCGTCCCCGTGGCCCCGAGAAGGACCTGCCGGGCATCTCCCCGGGCCAGCCCTTCCGAGAGCTCCTGGATGGCCCGGGGCTGGTCCCCGGAGGGTTCGTACGGCGCCTGCAACTGGAAGCGTGCCATCTACAGGCTCAGGTCGGCTTCCTGGAAGCTCTCCCGACGCTCCACGCTCAGGACGCCCTTCACCCGGCCGATGGCCTTGATCACCTTGCGCAGGTGGGGCAGGTCGTGGACCTCCACGGCGAACTCGCCGTTCATTCCCCCCTCCACGGCCTGCATGTCGGCGTGCTGGATGTTGGTCCCCGTATCCGTGATGGCCTTCGCCACATCCGAGAGAAGCCCCCGGCGATCGCTCCCCCGCATGTGGATCCGGACCATGAAGCGGTCCCCCTTCTCGGCGGCCCACTCGATCTCGATCCGCCGTTCGGGATCCGGGAGGTTGAGGATGTTGGGGCAGTCGATCCGATGAATGGAGACGCCACGGCCCCGGGTGATGTATCCCACCACCCGATCGCCGGGAACGGGCTGGCAGCACTGGGAATACCGCACCAGGAGGTTCTCCATGCCCTGGATCCGCACCCCCTTGTTCGTGCGGATGAGCTTCTCCGCCAGCCGCTGCAACGCCGTGGGGCTCCGCTGGGTCACCTCCGCCGGATCGTGCTGGGGGTGAAGCTTCTGAATGACGGCCGTCGGCCCGATGTCGCCTCGCCCCAGTGCGGCGTGGACCTGGTCGAAGCCCTGGAAACCCAGGGCTTCCGCAGCGGATTGGAGAATCTCGTCGCCGGGCCGATCCAGGCGGGCCCGGCGTAGCTGACGATCCAGGAACTCACGACCGAGCTGGACGGCGGCGTCGAATTCCTCCTTGCGGATCCACTGGCGGATCCGTCCGCGGGCCCGGGACGTCTTGACGAAGGCGAGCCAATCCCGGTTCGGCCACTGCTTGGGATTGGTGAGGATCTCCACCGTGTCTCCGTTCTTCAACTCCCGGGACAGGGGCGCGATCCGACCATTCACCCGGGCCCCGGCGCAGTGGAAGCCCACCTCGGTGTGGACCGAGAAGGCGAAGTCGATGGGGGTGGCCCCGGTGGGCAGCTGCTTCACCTCGCCCTTGGGCGTGAAGACGAAGATCTCGCCCTGGAAGAGGTCCATCCGGAGGAACTCCATGAATTCCTCCGGCTCGCTGGCGTCCTGCTGCCACTCCAACACCTGGCGGAACCAGATGAGGGCCTCGTCGACCTCGTCCTTGTCGCTCGAGCCCTCCTTGTAGCGCCAATGCGCCGCGATCCCGTATTCCGCCGTACGATGCATCTCCTCCGTGCGGATCTGGATCTCGTACCGTCGACCGTGGGGCCCCACCACCGTGGTATGGAGAGACCGGTACATGTTGGACTTCGGCGTCGCGATGTAGTCGTGAAACCGCTCCTGGACTGGCGCCCACCGGGAATGGATGGCCCCCAGAGCCGCATAACAGTTCGGAATGCTGTCGGTGATGACCCGCATGGCCATCAAGTCGTAGATCTGTTCGTACGGGACCCCCCGCTTTTCCATCTTCCGGTGGATGGAATAGAGGTGCTTCGGCCGGCCGGTCACCCGGGCGGGAATCCCCGCGTCGCGAAGCTCGTCCTCGAGGGGGCCCTGCATCTCGCGGATCTGCTCCTCCCGCTCCTTACGCCGTTCGGCGATCTTCCGCGTCAGCTTCTCGTAGGCCTCCGGCTCGAGGTACTTGAACGCGAGGTCCTCCAGCTCCCACTTGATGGAGAAGATCCCCAGCCGGTGAGCCAGGGGAGCGTAGATCTCCCGGGTCTCCAGTGCGATTCGACGGCGCTTCCCGGGTTGGAGGTGCTCCAACGTCCGCATGTTGTGAAGCCGGTCCGCCAGCTTGATGAGGATGACCCGGGCATCCGCCGCCATGGACAGGAGGAGCTTCCGGTAGTTCTCGACCTGCTGGTGGGTGTGGGAGCGGAACTCGACCTTTCCGATCTTGGTGACGCCGTCGACAAGCGCAGCCACCTCGTCGCCGAATCGCTCCGACAGATCCCCGAGGGTGACGTGGGTATCCTCCACGGTGTCGTGAACGAGCCCGGCGACGATGGAGGCCGTGTCGAGCCGAAGGCCGGCCAGAATCGTGGCGACCTCGACGGTGTGGGTGACGAACTCCTCACCCGACGCTCTGCGCTGCCCGTCGTGGGCCTGGGTGGCCAGTTCGAACGCCCGCCGGATCGCATCCACGTCGAGGCGATCGACGTACGGCTCCAACGCCCGGCCCAACTCGGTGGGCAGAGCCGACAGATCCGAAAGGACGGCGTGGCTGGAGGGGGGCACCATGGGGTGTTCGACGGAGAAGACACGACCGGACCGGAGCCCGACGCCGAGGGCGCCCTGATTCCGAACCGCGGCGGTCGAAGGTACACCCACGGTCCTCGAAAGAGCCAGCCCCTCGGACCGCCTCCGAATCCTCTCCCCCGTTGTCGCCTACCCTGCGACGGTGATGCTCCGCCAACAGCCGTCGCCGATCACGACATGGTCCAGCACCGGCACCCCCAGCGTCCGGCCCGCCTCCACCAGCTGGCGGGTTACGGCTCGATCTTCCGGGGATGGAGTCGGATCCCCCGACGGGTGATTGTGGACCAGGATGAGGGCCGCCGCTCCCGCCTCGATCGCCGGCCGGAAGACCTCCCGGGGATGGATCAACGAGGCATCCAGGATTCCCCGGGTCACGAGCACCTCCCGCAGCACGCCGTGCTGAGCGTCGAGAAGAAGGGTCCGGAACTCCTCCTGGACCCCGTCCCTCATCCGCGGGCCCATTCGGCGGAACACGTCTTCAGGCCCCTTGATGCGGGGCCGGGGCCCTCCGGCCTCCACCGCGGCGCGCCGCCCCCGTTCCAGGGCGGCGATCACCCGGGCCGCCGTGGCGGGACCGCCTCCCTCCCGGCGGACCAGGCCGTCCAGGGAGAGCCGAGCGAGGCCCCGGAGGCCCGGCCCCGTGGATCCCAGCAGCGCTTCCGCCACCTGGGACGCCGGGCGGCCCCGGGAGC
>JARRPL010000142.1:0-7443 GCA_037382905.1 Gemmatimonadota bacterium
GTCGAAGGTCCCGGCCAGGACCCGGACCTGCGTGTCCGGGATCCGGCCCAGATCCAGCACCGCCTCGAGGAAGCGCCGGGCGTTCTCCACATCCGCGTCCTCTCCCACCACCGAGATCAGCCGCATGCGGCCCCTCCAGGCCCGGAGCAGCTTGTAGCCCAGGAGGAGGGGCAGATCCAGGTTGCCCATGTCCATGGACAGCCTCCAATCCGGGCTCCGGTCCCGGATCCAGACGTTCACCATGCGGCGCTGGCCGAGGGCGGATTGTGGATGGGGGGCGTGGACCACCACACCGATCTCCTCCCGGACCGCCTCCTCCAGGATTCGCTGGAATCCCTCCTCCCGCTCGGCGGCATCCGGGAGGTTCAGGAAGAGGATGTTGGGCTTGAAGAAGGCTCCTCGGAGGGCCTGCATTCCGGCGACGAGACCGCTGGCGAAGCCGGCGGGGCTCTCCACCACGCTCCGGGATGTGAACACGCCCTGTTCCCTGAAGGCGTTGGAGAGGCGATAGACCCCCGCCTCCAGGCGGTCGTCGGCGTCGGGCGTGTCCAGGCCCATGAGCTTCACGGAGCCCCGGGGTGCCGCCAGGTCCTGGAGCACCAGGAAGGAGCCCTGCAGATCCCGCGTGTCCTCCACGGGCACCAGGAGATTCGGCTTCCAGGCCCGCTCCTGCATGGGGGGAAGCTCAGCCGCCTGCTTGGCCGCCCACTCGGCGACGCTCACGAAGAGCCCGCTCCGCATGTCCCCGAAGGGCGCCTTCAGGTGCCGCCGCAGGAGGATCATGTAGAAGCCCACCACGATCCCCAGCGCCACCAGGCTGAGGATGGCGTGCACCACGAACATGGCCGCCAGGGAGAGGGCGAGGCCCGTGCCCGATACCCATCGGGGGATGCGGAGCTGTGGCCGGAAGCTCACGAGTCCCATCGACTGCTCGATGAGCACCACCGCATTGATCATGGCGTAGGTGATGAGGTAGAAGAGGGTGATGAAGGGGGCCACCACGTTCAGGTCCCGCAGCATCAGACTCGCCAGGATGAGGGCGCCGGTGATCCAGAGTGCGTTGCGGGGCTCCGCCTTGTCGGTGAGCCTGGAGAGCCAGAGCCCCCGGGGAATGACCCGATGCTCGCCCATGGCCTGGAGGATGCGGGCCGAGCCCACCAGCGAGGTGAGGGCCGAGGAGAAGGTCGCTCCCAGCAGTCCCGCCAGCACCGCAGGCCCCCAGGCCGCCTTGTCGATCATGACGGTGTAGTTGCCCACCAGCTCCTCCGGGGTGGCGGAGCGGGCGAGCCAGTAGGCCAGGGCGAGGTAGATCACCAGGCTCACCCCGATGGCCGAGAGGGTGCCCCGGGGGATGCTCTTCCTGGGATTTCGCAGGTCGCCGGAGAGGTTCGCTCCAGCCATGATCCCGGTGGAGGCAGGGAAGAAGACGGCGAACACGACCCAGAGGGTGGTGCCCCCGAAGTCGTTCTCCGGGGCTCCGGGAAAGGTGCCCCAGAGCTGGACCTCGCTCATGGGGATGATCATCGATCCCTGGGCCGCCGCCACCGCCACGGAGATCAGGGCGCCGCCGATGACGGCCATGATCAGGTACTGGACCCGGATGGCCAGGTCCAGGCTCACGAAGGCGATGACGTAGAGTCCGGCAAAGACCACGACGTCCACCACGAGGGGCGAGTGGCCGGGGAAGACCCAGAGCCAGCCTTCCCGGAAGCCGAAGACGTACATGGTCACCGCCAGCGCCTGCGACACGTAGCGGGGGATGCCGAGGCTGCCGCCGATCTCGAGCCCCAGGGACTGGGCCACGATGGCGTAGGCCCCGCCGGCGCCGATCCGGATGTTGGTGGTGATGGAGGACATGGCGAGACCCGTGATCCCGGTGATCACGAAGGCGCCGAGGATCACCAGGACGCCCCCCAGAAGGCCGGCGTTGCCCACCACCCACCCCTCCCGCAGGAACATGATCACGCCGAGGATCGTCAGCAGCGTCGGGGTGAAGACGCCGCCGAAGGTTCCCAGACCTCGGCCGGGCCCGGCCAGCCCCAGCACCTCCCGGGGAGAGGGAACGGGCGGGGTCACGCCGGGAACCGGCCGTGGGAGGTCATGAGATCCGTGCGTTGGCGGGGTGCTCGGAAGGGGTCCACTGCACCATAGGGAGCCCAGGGCGACGCCGCACCCTCACCGGGCCTCGCCGGAGGACGGGGGCCCGCGGAGATCCGGCCGTCAGGCCGTCAGCCGCCCCTCCCGCAGCCGCACCCGTGCCTCGCTGCAGGCCTCGAAGAGCTGCGCGAAATCCTCCACCACGAAGAGGACGTCCTGGAGGCGGTCGATCACGAAATCCTGCTGGATGACCGCATCCAGGGAGAAGGGACGGCGATGGCAGGTGGGGCCCAGGGCGTTGGCGGCATCCCCGGCCGAGCTGATCAGGCCCGAGCCGTAGACCCGGGTGGCGCCCCGCTCCCGCACCAGCCCGAACTCCACGGTGAACCAGAAGAGGCGGGCCATGGCCTGGACTTCCTCCGGCGTCTCCGCCTCGGCGGCCACCGCCCCGAAGGTCTGCAGGAAGTCCCCGAAGGTGGGGTCGGCGTGCAGGGGGACGTGACCGAACACGTCGTGGAAGATGTCCGGCTCCGGGAGGTAGTCGAGTTGATCCCGGCGCCGCACGATGACGGTGGTGGGAAAGCGACGGCCCGCGAGGCAGCGGAAGAACTGGCGCGCCTCGATGAAGCCGGTGACGGGAATGGCCGCCCACCCGGTCATGGCCCCGAGCCTCCGGTTGACCTCTGCGAGATCCGGGACCCGGTCCTGCCCGAGGCCGATGGTCTCCGCCCCGTCCAGGAAGACCTGACTTCCGGTGGACTCGAGTTCCTGCATGCGCCGCCGGTACAGCATGCCCCAGACCTGGTGGTCGTCGGGAGTGTAGACGGAGTAGTCCTGGGTCGTGAACAGTGCCGGGTCGAGGCCCGGTGGGGGTGTGGCGACGTCGGGGAGGGGAGCGGTGCTCATGGGTTGTTCCGAAGGGATGGACCAGGGCTCGAGCCACGGGAGGCGGCGGTACAATGCGAGGCCATCGGGGTTCCCCTCGTGCCGGGCGGTGGCAGGGGCGACGGGCCTCGCGGCGCAGGCCTCGGCGCATCATTCTACCGGTCCCGTCTCCGGCGGCGGCTACGCCGGGATCCTCCCACGCCTTCGAATCCGGAGCCAGGACGTCCATGAGCGGACCGACGGTCGTCCCGGGCGCCATCGGAACCTCGGCCGTCGCGTGGCCCCGGGAATCCTTCATCCCTCCAACACCCCAGCGCCCATGCCCCGAGCCACGTTCCCCCCTGCCCTGGTCGCCCTCGGTCTGACGGCAGCCCTGGGGTCCTGGTCCTGCACCACGGGCGCCGAAGAGCTGAGTGTGGACCAGGCACTCGACGAGATTCCCGTCGAGGGGTTCCTGGCGCACATGAACGCCCTCTCCGCCGATGCCATGTCCGGGCGGCGGCCCGGGACGGCGGGGTACGACTCTGCGGCGGCCTACGTGGCCCGAGAGGCCCGGGCGCTGGGCCTCGAGCCCGGCGGTACCGACGGGAGCTACATGCAACCGATCCGGTTCCGGCGGGCCGTGGTGGAGCCGGGCTCCGAGACGCTGGTCGTGAACGGGACCGGACTGGTAGCCGGCGTGGACTTCGCGGTGGCACCCCAGGTGGCGGTCGACCAGGTGGCGATGACGGCGCCTTTGGTCTTCGCCGGCTTCGGAATCCACGCCCCGGATCTGGGCTACGACGATCTGGCGGGCCTCGACCTGGACGGGGCGCTGGTGGTGGTGCTCCCCGGCGCCCCCGAGGCGTTGGGTTCGCTGGAGCGAACGGTTCTGGGCAGCAGCGCCGCCCGGGACAGGGAACTCCGGGCCCGAGGCGCCCTGGGGGTGGTGACGGTGCAGGGCGGCGGCGACACGGAGGCCCCCTGGTCCAGCCTGGTTCGGCGCGCCGCCCGGCCCCGCGTGGATTTTCTGGCGCCGGAGGCGGAGGGCGGACCGGATGGGTCCCGGGCCTTCGCGTCCCTCTACCTGAGTCGCGCTCGCGCCGCCGAGTGGGTCGCCGGCACGGGGCGGGACCTCGAGGCGGTGGAGGCCGCCCTCCGGGCCGGTGAGCCCGAGTCCTTCCCCCTGGACGCCGACGTCCGCCTCGAGGCGCGGTTCAGCCACGAACCCTTCGAGAGCGCAAACGTCGTCGCCCTCCTGCCCGGGTCCGATCCGACGCTCGCCGACGAGCATCTCGTCCTCACCGCCCATCTGGACCATCTGGGAGTGGGGGCGGTGGTGGAGGGGGATTCCATCTACAACGGCACCCTGGACAACGCCTCCGGCTCGTCGGCCCTCCTGACGCTGGCCTCGGTCCTGACCCGCATGGCGCCGCCTCGCCGCTCCATCGCCTTCGTCTGGGTCACCGCCGAGGAGTCGGGGCTGCTGGGATCCGAATACTTCGCCCGCTTTCCGTCCGTGGCTCCGGGTCGGATCGTGGCGAACCAGAACATCGACGGTGTCATGGGGATGATCACCGCGTCCTCGGACGTGCTGGCCTTCGGCTACGAACACTCCAATCTGTCGGAAGCGGTGGATGCCGCCGTGGCCCGGACCGGCACCCCTGTGAGTCCCGATCCCACCCCGGAGGAGAACCTGTTCATCCGGAGCGACCAGTACGCCTTCGTCCGCAACGGCATCCCGGCCATCTGGGTCCAGGGTGGGCGGACCGGCGCCCGTCCGGGACTGGACCCCCAGGCCGACCTCGATGCCTGGATCGCCGAGCGCTACCACCAACCCGACGACGATCCGAAGCAGCCCATGGACCTGGATGGCGTCCGGGTCGAACTCCGGGCCAATCTCCTCGTGGCCCACTACATCGCCAACGAGCTGGGGCCCGTGCGCTGGCGGGACGACAGCTTCCTCTACCGACGGTTCCACTCGCCATGACCCGTACCGAACCGGTCCGGATCCGCCCGGATCCCACCGGCACGCTTCAGCGGGCCCCGGGACCGTCGTGACGCCCGACGCCTCGACCCCCGGCTCCTCGACACCGGCGGCGCTGCGACGGGAGGTGGGGCTGGTGGGCGCCGTCCTCCTGGGTCTCGGCTCCATGGTGGGGACCGGCGTCTTCGTGAGCGTCGCCGTGGCCGCCGGGGTGGCGGGCCCCTCGGTGATGGCCGCCACCACGATCGCGGCACTCGTCGCCACGGCCAACGGCCTTTCCAGCGCTCAGCTCGCCTCGGCTCGCCCGGTGAGCGGCGGCACCTACGAGTACGGCTACGTGTGGCTTTCGCCGGCCTTCGGCTTCGCCGCCGGGTGGATGTTCCTGTTGGCCAAGAGCGCGTCCGCCGCGACGGCGGCACTGGGCTTCTCCGGCTACCTCCTGGACTTCCTGGACGAGAGCGGGGGAGGCTGGCTCGTCCCCCTGGCGGTGGCGGGGGCCCTGGCCATCACGGCCTTCGTCGCCGGGGGGATGCGCCGTTCGAATCTGGGCAATGCCCTGGTCGTGGCCGTCGCCCTCTCCGGGCTTCTCCTCCTCATGGTGATGGCCCTCCCCGTCGTCGTGTCGTCAGGGACGGATCCCTTCGTCCCGATGCTCCCGTCGGCCTCCGACGCCGAAGGGATCCGGGCTCTCCTCTACGGAAGCGCACTCATGTTCGTGGCCTTCACCGGATACGGGCGGGTGGCCACCCTCGGCGAGGAGGTCCGGAACCCCCGGCGGGTCATCCCCCGGGCCATCGGCGTCACGGTGACCCTGGTGACCCTGCTCTATCTGGGGGTGGCGGCCACCGGCGTGGGCGTGCTGGGAGCCGCCGTGTTCGGAGCCTCCGCCCGGGAGACGGCGGCCCCCCTGGAGGCGGTGGCCGCCGCCCTGGACCGGCCCGGGCTGGGGTGGGTCCTGGCGGTATCGGCGGTGGCGGCCATGGCCGGCGTCCTCCTGAACCTGGTCCTGGGACTGTCCCGGGTGCTTCTGGCCATGGCTCGGCGGGGCGACGCACCGGGCGTGCTGGCGCGGATCGACCGGGCCCGATCGAGTCCCGTGGCCGCCGTCTGGGCCTGCGGGGTCCTCATCGCCGGGATCGCCCTGGTAGGAGACGTTCAGGTGACCTGGTCCTTCAGCGCCTTCACCGTGCTGGTCTACTACGCCATCACCAACCTGGCGGCACTCCGCCTCCCCCCGGACAAGCGGCTCTTTCCCCGCTGGATCTCCGTCTTCGGGCTCATGGGCTGCCTGGGCCTGGCCTTCTGGGTCGAGCGGGAGGTCTGGCTGCTGGGTCTCGGCCTTCTGGCGGCGGGCCTCCTGGGGCACGGGCTCCGGCGCGTCGCCCAGAGGCCGGGTCGGTAGCGTCGGCCAAC
This sequence comes from Gemmatimonadota bacterium, assembly GCA_037382905.1. Taxonomy (GTDB): domain Bacteria; phylum Gemmatimonadota; class Gemmatimonadetes; order Longimicrobiales; family Gaopeijiaceae; genus Gaopeijia. The sequence continues at coordinate 6,362 of JARRPL010000142.1, forward strand.
CACGGCGTGACATCTCGCCCCTCTCTCCCCTACCTCCCGGAGTCTTGACGCCATGATCTGCCGGACGACGCTGTTCATCGTCACACTCCTCCTCACGGCCGGGCCCGGTGCGCTGGCGGCTCAGGACGCATTCGGCGCCGCCGTGGCCATCCCCGGACCCGACGAGGTCGTGATCCTGAAGCCGGGTGCGGCACGGGGTCCATCCCAGGCCCACGTCTTTCGACGGACCGGTGGGGAGTGGGTTCGGACCCAGGCCCTGGACATGGCCCCGGGGGGCCTCCCGGGGGAGAGCCTCACCCCGGCCCTGACCCGCAGCGCTTCCGGAAACGCTCTCCTCCTGGGCGCCGGAGACCCGTCCGGAGCCGTGGTCGGACACCTCTACCTCCGTGAGGCCACGGGATGGCGGGCGTACGGGAGGGTCCCGATGGACCCTGCGGCAGAGCCGGCTCCCGGCCTGGCCGGCGGGGGGCTCGACATGGGGACACTCATGGCGCTGATGGAACCCTCGCTCCGTCCGGCAGCCTTGAGCCCCGACGGAACCCGGCTGGCGGTGGCCGGCGGGGTTCTGGGGAACGGCCGGGTTCGCTTCCTGCGACGGACCGGATCGCAGTGGCGGGTGGAGGGGGAGTTCTCGGACCCCGGGTCCGAGGGAGCCATATCGGAGTTGGCCTGGGACGGGAGTCGGGTGTTGGTGGGGGCGCCGCGTTCGGGCATGGGAGCCGGCGCGGTCCTCCTTGCGGCCGACGGGCCCACACCCGACGTCGAGGCGCGGTTCGACGCCCTGCCCCCCGCCGGAGCCGGCCCCGACGGCGGCGGCTCCGGACCCCCGGGCGCCGCGGTGGCATTGGCCGGGGAGGACGTCTTCCTGGGAGATCCGATGCAGGATCGGGTGCGGTGGTATCGTCGGAGCGCACGGGGCGAGTGGACGCTGGCCGGTGTCCTCACCCCCGGCTCGGAGGTCGCCATCCCGGCGGGCGGGGACGCTCCACGGGGACCCGTCGGACGGATCACGGGCTTCGGGGAGGTGCTGGCGGCCACGTCCGGACACCTGGTGGTCGGGGCACCGCGGGGGCGTTCGAATG
>JARRPL010000143.1:0-7439 GCA_037382905.1 Gemmatimonadota bacterium
CTCCCACGAAGAGGGGGTGGAAGGAGTATATGAACCGGTGCCTGAAATCATTGAAGTACCTGGACACGAAGGAGTACACCGGCAGCCACGCCCCGAGCTTCAGGACCCGGGGGACGAAGTTCACCATGGAACGCATGGTGTCGAAGGGCTTGGATCCAAGCCGATCACCGATCACCGCGTCGTAGATCGGCTCCACGGCCTCCATGAAGTCGTCGAACCGCTCCGCGTCCCGAGGTTCGAACCGAAGCATCTGGGCCTTCATCCGCTCCGGGTCTCCCACGTAGTCAATGTGGGTCCCGTCGTGGAAGTAGATCCGGTAGTAGGGGTCCAGCGGGATCATCTCGACGTAGTCGTGGATCGACCGGCCGGCGGCCTGGAAGACCGAATCCACGACCCCCGGGGAGGTCACCAGCGAGGGGCCCATGTCGAAGACGTACCCACGGTCCTTCAGCTGGTAGGCCCGACCACCGATCTTCTCCCGCTTCTCCAGGAGGGTGACGTTCACGCCGGCAGCCTGGAGCCGGATGGCGAGCGCCAGACCGCCGAAGCCGCTCCCGATGACGACCGCCTTGCGGCCCGATGTAGCGTCGGTGGTTGTCATGTTCGTTGCCGATTCCCGAAGCGTCAGTAGGTGGAACCAGGAGTGCCGTCGCCAGCCGCCAGAAGGCCGATCAGGGCCTCCCCCTCCACGGCGTCCGCCCGCTGTTGGCGCCGCAGGTCCCTGAGACCCGTCAGGCCGAGGCGGAGCTTGCGCAGGAAGGAGGTATACGCCCGGCGTGAGCCATTGTCGTAGCCATTCCGGCGGATCTCGTCGTGAATCCCCTGATAGACGCGGGCCGCCACCGCGACAGGCCTGCGGTAGTAGACCGGGAGACAGGGAATCGCCTCGAAGGCGTTCTCGTAGTGGTGATCCGCCACCTCCATCAGCTCCTCCATGAGCTCCGGATACCCCTGGGGCACCTGACCCCGCTCCGCCAGGGCCTGGAGGGCATCCGGGTCCACACCGCAGGCCTCCATCCGCGACAGGGGAAGGTAGAGGCGCCCGCGGCGCAGGTCCTCTCCCACATCCCGGAGGATGTTGGTGAGCTGCATGGCATGGCCGAGGGCGTAGGCCCGCTGGAGCAGGTGAGGATCATGGAGGCCGAACAGCTCGGTGATCCACCCCCCCACCACCGACGCGACCCGGTAGGTGTAGGTCTCCAGGTCCTCCAGGGTGTCGTACCGCACCGGTTCCAGATCCATGGCCACGCCGTTGAGAAGATCGTCGACGTAGTGGAACGGTGCAGCGCTCCCGGCCAACCGGGCCATGACCCGGTCCGCGAGGGGCACCCCGGTCTTCTCTCCCTCGTACGCCGACCGGACCAGCTCCCGCCAGGCTTCCAGCCTTCGCCGGGCCTCCTCCGGCGGAACCCCGGCCTCGTCCACGAGGTCGTCGGTGAAGCGGCAGAAGGCGTAGACCCCTTCCACGTCCGCCCGGGGAGCCGGCGGAAAGAGCCGCGCCGCGAACTGGAAGGACTTGCTGTGGCGGCCGAAATACTCGCCCCACGCCTCCGGACCGCCCACGGCGCGGGCCTGCCTGGCCACGAAGGGGGTCGGATCGGTGGACAGGCCTTGCAGGGAGAGGCGGGCATCGGGCTCGTGAAGCTCCAGCGCCCTGTGGGCCTCCCGGACCCATCCGTCCAGGAGACGAGAGATCTCCTCTGCTCCACCGAACAGGCGACGGGCTCGATCCACCAGGTCCGTCCGGGTCGACCGGAGCCGGTCCAATGCCCGGTACATCGGGCTCGAGCCGCCACCGGCGAACAGCCGGGTGGCCACCTGCTCCGGAGGAGCGTCGAACCCCTCGATTCCTCCCTCCCCCAGGACGAAGGTGTACTTCCGCTGACGGTAGTCCTGGAAGGGAGCCTTCCCGGTGTCCGAGCGTGGGCAGTAGTCCAGGAAGTCGTCCACCATCTGGTACAGGGCGCCCACGTCCCGCCCCAGCTCCCGTGCCTCGTGGACGTCGGCGGCAGACAGCTCCCGCCAGAGCGCCGCCAGGGCAGCCGCCGCTCCGAAGAGCTCTCCCGACTTGCCCCGGATCAACTCCCGGTAGGCGGGGTCGTCCAGCATCCTGCCGGCATGGCGCGCCTGAGCAGCCTCTCCCGCCACCGTGCGCTCCACGGCCTCGATGAAGAGATGGAGGAAGCGATCGTTGCCGGAACGGCACGCGGCCCGGTATGCGGCGGTCAGGTATTGATCGCCGAGAACCAGGGCGGCACCAGTCCCCCGGTCCGCCGCGAGGGAGGCGCGCCCACGGCGTGTCACCGCCTCGTCCAGGATGTCGTCGTGGAGGAGGGAGGCCTCGTGGACCATCTGGATGGCCAGGGCCCCCATGGCGAACCCGGAATCACCCGCTCCCCGGCGCTCTTCCGGGAGTAGGGACCAGGCGAGGGCGGGCCGGAGGAGCTTGCCCTCCAGCGCCGGCACCAGCACCCCGTCGTTCTGCAGCTCCCGGGCCGCGGATTCCAGCGCCCGTCGCAACCCGCACTCGTCCTGTGGGGCCCTCACGACCGACCCTCGGCGAGGGTCGGCGAGAGAGCCCGTCTGGACTCCTGTCGGGTGGGTCCGGGACCGAACACCCGGTGGATTCCCCAGGCCACCGCCAGGGCGCCCAGAGTGGCGGCGGTGGCCCACCAGAGCCCCGCCACCGTGACCATTCCCAGGGGCATCAAGAGCACGATCAGATAGTAGGCCAGCGCCCAACGCCACGAGAGGGTGCCGGCCCAGTCCAGACGCCGATCCAGGGCCTCCAGCGTGAGCATGAGGACAAGACCCGTGGCGGCCCAGCCCACCAGGTTGACCCAGGGCATGCCGTAGAAAGCCCCGGTGTTCTCCCAGAGCCAATAGGGGGTCAGGTGGCTCATGGCCGGGTCCAACGCCAGATCCCACAGGACCAGGAGAAAGGTGGCCTGAAGAATCCGCGCCAACCATTGGCGGGACTCCGGAAAGGTGTGGCGGGCGAGAATCCAGGCCGGCGCCGACATGAGGAACCAGCTCAGGGGAATCACCAACGGCACCCGGCTCAGGAGCCGGGCCCCCAGGAGCCCCGTGTATTCATAGCCGGAAAAGGGGATGCCGTACCCGGTCCCCACGTGCTCGGAGGTGAAGCTCAGAAGGTAGACCGCCAGCATGGCCGGAACCCACCGGAAGCGGGCGTGCCGCGTCAGCACGAAGAAGAGCACGGCGGCGGAGATCAGGATGTGGGCACGGGCGAACCAGGGGAAGGAGATCTGGTAGATCCGTACTGCCCAGTCCACCGCCGGTAACCGTCCCGGATTCAGCCCGAAGTTCCAGAATCCCAGAATCGCGAGGACCGTAAAGGCCAGAAAGAACCCCAGGGCCAGGGCCTCGGGGCCCCGACCGTTCTGCGCTTCACTCATGTCGATGGATATCCCGTGCGGAGTTACGTCGCCGGCAGAGCGGAGGCGAAACCGTTCAAGAGAGCTTCGTGAAAGTCCGTCACGGATACGAAGGTGCCCAGCGCGGCGAAAGGGGTGTCCATTCCGGAGAAGTCCGCCTCCGAGGCTGCATGGCCTCCCAGAACCAGCGCGAAGGGATGTTCCGCGTCGTAGAACTCCGCCAGAATCCGCACGCAACGCTGCATGTCGGCGCCGGTGCGAGGGGGCGCGAAGGAGATGCAGACCAGGGAGGCCTCCCGGGAGCGCTGCATGGCCGAGAAGTCCTCCACCGGGACGTCGGCGCCGAGGTAGTGCACCTGCCATCCCATCCGCTCGAGCTCCATGCGGATGCACAGCACACCGAGGGTGTGCCGGTCCCCTTCCATCGCCCCCACCACGGCCACCGGGCGGGGGGCGACGCCATTGGTGTGTGCCGCGGGGTGACGCGGCATCTCATCCTTGAGACGGAGGAGGACCTCCGTGAGCGTCTCGGTCAGCATATGCTCCTCCCCGACGCGAAGCTGACCCGCCCGCCAGGCGCTGCCCACGTCCGCCATGAAGCCGCGGACCCCTTGGTCGCAGAAGACCTCGAAGGGGATCTGGGGATGGCGACCCAGTTCCAGGAAGAGCTGAGCCACCCGTTCCGTCTTCCCTCTCATCAGCCAGCCCATGGCCAGGGAATGGAGCCGGCCGAAGTCACCGGACTCCACCACCTCGGACAGCGCCGTCCACACGTGTCCCTCGTACGGTCCGAACCCTTCGAGGAAGGTGGGGATTTCGCGCTCGCGCGCGAGCCCCAGGACGTCGTTCAGATGGATCCGCCGATGACCCCCGCCGGTCTTGTCGAAGGCCAGCTCCCCGTCGTTGCACCATCGCTTGACGGTGGAGGCGTGCACGTCCAGGAGCTGTGCCACCTGGGACGTCGTCAGGTAGAGGTCGGAATTGAAGCGCTCGGCGCTCATTCGTGTCGAAATCCTCGATTAGGACCGCCCCGGGAGCGGATCACAATGGACAGGAAACTGTAGTAGGTCCCGCTCGCTCCAGGGCATCGGCGCCCCGGGGACCTCCGTTCTTCGAACCGCGCATTCCACCCCTATGCACGTTTTCGGTTCCCTCCTGGAACGAACGGAATCCGGGCTCTACTGTCCTGCCGGCGACTTTCACATCGATCCCTGGGCGCCGGTGGCTCGCGCGGTGGTGACGCACGCGCACGCCGACCACGCCCGATGGGGCTCGGAGGCGTATCTCACTGCGGCCCGAGGGATGAATGTGCTCCGCGCACGCCTGGGACCCGACGCCCGCCTCGAGGGGATGGAGTGGGGCGAGAGCCGCACACTCGGGTCGGCCCGGGTCTCCTTCCACCCGGCAGGACACATCCTGGGATCCGCCCAGATCCGAATCGAGCACGGGGGGAGGGTGTGCGTGGTCACCGGCGACTACAAACGGCACGCCGATCCCACCGTCACCCCCTTCGAGCCCGTCCGCTGCCATGCGCTGGTGACCGAATCGACCTTCGGGCTTCCGGTCTTCCGCTGGCCCGACCCGGCGGAGGAGATGGCGGCCCTGAACGACTGGTGGCGAGCCAACCGGGACGAGGGCCGCACGAGCCTCGTCTACGCCTATTCGCTGGGGAAGGCCCAGAGGATCCTGGCGGGGCTGGAGCCGGAGATCGGTCCCATACTGGTCCACGGGGCGGTGGAGACCCTCCTTCCGGCCTATCGGTCCGCCGGCGTGACGCTCCCCCCGGTCCGAAAGGCCACTCGCGAAACGGCCAAGGCGCTCAAGGGAAAGGCGCTGGTGGTGGCGCCACCGTCGGCGGCGGGAACCCCGTGGACCCGGAAGTTCGCACCCAGCACCTCCGCCTTCGCCTCCGGCTGGATGAGCATCCGGGGCTTTCGCCGGCGCAGGGCGGGGGACCGGGGGTTCGTCGTCTCGGATCACGTGGACTGGGCCGACCTGCTGGAGACGGTACGGGAGTCGGAGGCTCGGGAGGTGGCGGTGACCCACGGCTACGCCGAGGTCGTGGCCCGCTTCCTCCGGGAGGAACGGGGCCTGGACGCCGTGGCACTCCCGACCCGCTTCCGTGGCGAGACGCTCGACTCGGAGGCCGAGTCGTGAGGCGCTTCACGGCGCTGGTCACCGAACTGGACCGGACGAATCGCACCAACGAAAAGGTGGCCGCCATCGCGGCCTACTTCCGGGATGCACCGCCGCAGGACGCCGTCTGGGCCCTGTATCTCCTCACCGGGCGCCGGAGCCGCCGTCCCGTGTCCGGCCGCCTGCTCCGCGAGTGGGTCGGTGAGCAGGCCGGCCTCCCGGAGTGGCTCGTGGAGGAATCCTATCAGGTGGTGGGAGACCTGGCAGAGACGCTGGCGGCGCTTCACCCCCCGGTGACCGACCCCGACCCCCGGCCGCTGCACCGGGTGATGGCGGAGGAGGTGGAGCCGCTCACGGAGCTGGACGACGAGAAGACGCGAGACACGGTCCTTGCGGCCTGGGCGCGACTCGACCGAGCCGGGCGCTTCGCCTGGAACAAGCTCCTCACCGGGGCCTTCCGTCTCGGCGCGGGACGCACGTTGGTCCTCCGGGGCCTGGCCGAGGCCACAGGGCTTCCTCGCCCCCTCCTCGCCCATCGGACCGCCGGGCGATGGGACCCCACGCCGGAGGCATGGGAGCGGATCACTGCGGTGGAGGGGGCGGACGCCGACCTGTCCCGACCCTACCCGTTCTTCCTGGCGCATCCTCTGGAGGGTCCGGCGGAGGCGTTGGGGCCCCGGGGCGAGTGGCTGGCGGAGTGGAAGTGGGACGGCATCCGGGCCCAGTTGATCCGGCGGGGCGGCGAGGTGCTGCTCTGGTCCCGGGGTCAGGAGTTGATCTCCCACCAGTTTCCCGAGGTGGTGGAGGCGGCCCGTGCCCTGGCGCCGGGAACCGTTCTGGACGGAGAGGTGCTGGCCTGGGGCGAGAACGGCGTCCTTCCCTTCAACGCGCTCCAGAAACGCCTGAATCGCAAACGGGTGGGTTCGGCGCTGCTGGAACGCATCCCGGCCCGCTTTCTGGCCTACGACCTCCTGGAGTGGGAGGGAGACGACTGGCGGGACCGGCCCCTGGAGGAACGCCGGCGCGGAATGTCCCGCGCCCTGGACCATGCCGTAGGCGACGTCATCGGCAGCTCTCCGGTGGTGGAGGGAGAGGGCTGGGGCGATCTTGCGGCGCTACGGGACCAGGCCCGGAGCCGCGGAGTGGAGGGCCTCATGCTCAAGCGGCTGGACGCCCCGTATCTGGTGGGCCGGGTGAAGGGCCCTTGGGTCAAGTGGAAGGTCGATCCGCTGAACATCGATGCGGTCCTCCTCTACGCCCAACGCGGCCACGGCCGTCGTGCCTCCCTGTATTCGGATTACACCTTCGCCGTCCGAGACGGCGAGGACTGGGTCCCGGTGGCCAAGGCCTACTCGGGCCTCACCGACGCCGAGATCCGCGAGGTGGACCGGTGGGTCCGCAGAAACGTCCAGGAGCGTTTCGGACCCGTCCGTGCCGTCCCTCCCGAGCATGTCTTCGAACTGGCTTTCGACGCCATCCAGCCCTCGTCCCGTCACCGCTCCGGAATCGCCCTGCGCTTCCCCCGCATGGTGCGATGGCGGAAGGACAAATCGCCGGCAGAGGCAGACACCCTGGATGGGGTGCGTGCCCTCCTCCGTCAACACGGGCCCGAGGGGGGCGGAACGTGAACGGACGGTCGGCCGGGCCCGGATCGTCCCGGACCCCCTCGGGACGGCGGAGGATCGAGAACTGGTTCCGGACTCGTGGATGGACACCCTTTCCGTATCAGAGGGAGGTCTGGGACGCCCACGCGGCGGGGGAGAGCGGCTTGATCCATGTGGCCACGGGGATGGGCAAGACGCTCGCCGCGGCCGGAGGACCCGTGGAGGCGGCCCTCGACGGCCCTGCCGCAGCCGGTCTGCAGCTCCTCTGGGTGACCCCGCTGCGAGCGCTGGCCCGGGATAC
>JARRPL010000144.1:0-3140 GCA_037382905.1 Gemmatimonadota bacterium
GTCCCGGGACGATCCGCCTTCAGGCTCTTCAGCTGCGCCACCCGCCCCAGGACCCGTTGTTCCGCGTGCTCCCGGATGGCGCAGGTATTCACGAGGATCACATCCGCCTCCTCGGGGGAGGCGGCGATCCCATACCCGCTCGCCTCCAGGATCCCCTCCATGAGCTCTCCGTCGGAGATGTTCATCTGACACCCGTACGTCTGCACGTAGGCCCGACGCGGCGGCGTGGAGGCCGGACCGCCATCCACGTCTTGGGTGCCAGGCGAGTCGGGGGCAGGAGCGGTCATGACAGGGGGGCGGCAAGAGGATCGGAGGTGAACGACGACAGGGCAATATACAGATCGTCCCCCCGGTGCTGCAGAAGGCCCCGGTGCAGCCCGCGGGGGTCGGGAGGATCGGAGCGCCGGGCCCCCTCGGGGGCGGGCAGGAGGGTCCGGACCCGAAGGTAGTCCTCGGTGAGGGCACTTCCTCCGCTTTCCAGGACCACCACCGACTCCTCGCCGGCACGTCGCCGCCGATACGCCTCCCCCTTCTCCTCCACACGCTCCCGGAGCTCCCGGCTGCGCTCCCCCGCCACCCGCTGGGGAACCGGGATCTCCTGTTGGAGCTCCGCCGCCACTGTCCCGTCCCTGGGAGAAAAGGGGAAGACGTGCAGGTAGGTGAAGGGGAGCTCCTCCGCCAGGGCCACCGTGTCGGCGTGGTCCCGGTCCGTCTCACCGGGGAAGCCGGTGATGATGTCGGCACCCAGCCCGAGCACCGGAAGGCGCGCCGCGATCTCCAGGGCCCGCCGGCGATACTGACGCCGGGAGTGCCAACGCCGCATCCTCCGCAGCACCGGATCCGCGCCGCTCTGGAGCGGCATGTGCAGATGGGGCGCCAGGCGCTCTCCCGAGGTGACGAGGAGGTCCAGGAGGTCGTCGTCCACCTCGGTGGCTTCGATGCTCCCGAGCCGGAAGCGCACGTCCGGCACCTCGTCCAGGAGCCGGCCCACCAGGGCCGACAGGGGTACGGGATCCGGAAGATCGCGTCCGTAGTGGCCGATGTGGACGCCGGTGAGGACCAGCTCCGGGTGGGATCGAGCCAGGAGGCGCGCTTCGGCCACGACCGCCTCCACCGACCGGGATCGACTCGCCCCCCGGGCCAGTCGGGTGGCGCAGAAGGCACACTTTCGGTCGCATCCGTCCTGGATCTTCAACCAGCCCCGGGTCCCGGCCTCACGACTGCGGAGGAGGGTGCCTCCCACCGGCTCGGTGTCCATGCGGTCCAGGGAACGACGCACGGCGATGGACACGAGCCTCTGTACGGGGGCCGCGTTCCGGGCGACCTCCACCGGATCGTGCCCCGGGACCACGCCCTGGACGCCTTCCATGGCCTCGTAGTCCCGGGCCTTGAGGGCCGCCGAGCAGCCGGCCACCACCACCCGGGCCTCCGGATTGTCCCGTCGAATCCGACGGATGGTCCGTCGTGCCTGGGCGTCGGCCTGGTTCGTCACCGTGCAGGTGTTGAGCACCACCACATCCGCCCCGTCCCACTCCGACACCGTCACGGCGCCCCGGGCCTCGAGCTCCTGGCGCATGCGCTCGGTGTCGTACTGGTTGGCCTTGCAGCCGAAGGTGTGGTAGTGGACTCGCATCCGAACTGCCGGTCAGAAGCCCGAGACGCGGACCGAGACCGAAAGGCGGAGAAAGTCCTCGGTGAGCAGACTCCCGTCTCGAGCCCCCCACTCCACTCCCAGGTCCGCCTCCGCCAGGACGGCCCCCTGGTTCTCCAGGAGGTTGAGGCCCAACCCACCGCTGATGACCGACTCGGTGACCTCGGTCTCGAACTCGGGCCGGAAAGGCATCTCGCCCCGTCGGTACCCGATGCGAAGCGCCGACGTCTTTCCCAGCAGCGAGAGGCCGGTCCACTCCACGCCACCCCCGAACCGGAGCATCGCGACCCCCTCGACGCCGTCGAGCTGGCTGGTGGCGTCGGAGTAGTCGGCGTAGTGGAGCCCTGCGTTCACGTAGAGGGCCGGAGACAGGATGGCCGTGCCTCCGACCCGATACTCGAAGGGCATGTCCAGCGACACTCCTGCCCCGTCGGTCCCGTCGGTGGGGTTGAACCGACGGGTGACATCGCCCAGATACGTCCCGGCGTTCACCCCCACGGCGATGTTCGGCGTGATCCGCCGCGCCACGCCGAAGCGGAGGGCCGACACCCCGCCGTCCGAAGCGAACCGATCCGTGACCCGGGTCTCGGACCCGACGGGGCCCACATTCAGGATCCGCTCCTCCGACACCTCCCAGTTCTGATCCAGGACCCCCGTGAAGCTCGCCGTCACCGTGGCGATGCGAGGGATCGGATAGATGATGCCGATGGCGGGAAACCGGGAGGAGGTGAAGTCCGACGCCACGCCCTCCTGGGTCACGTCGGTCCAACTCGTCTGTCCCGTGAACGCCACGGACGGAAGGACCAGGTCAACGGCGGAGGCCGGGTCGTGGGGCGAGAGGGCCGTTCCGCCGAGCCCGATCCCCACGCTCCCCAGAGCAACCTCCCGAGCGTCGCCGATCTCCAGAGGGGTGCCGAAGACGTAGCCGCTGTAGAGGGACTGCGCCTGGAGGACGCCCGGCAGAAGCAGGGCGAATCCCAGGAGGAACGGTCCGACCCGGCGGCCGGGGGCGGGAGGACACCTCATCGGATCTCCACCGTGTCGATGGCCGTGAGGATGAGTCTCAGCCGCGGCTCACCCGGAGACCCGGGGCCCTCGAAGGAGGCGAAGCTCACGGAGAAGGGCTCCAGGAGCGAGAGGAGGGAGAGCTCGTCAGGGACGTCCTCCAGCTCCCGGTCCGGATCGATGAGGGCAGCGACGAAGTCGGTAAGGGCGATGGGGATCTCCGCCCCCGCCTCGGAACCGAAGGCCTCGGGTGGCAACGCCCGTCCCGCCAATCCCAGGAACGACGGACCGAGCGGGGACTTGGGCAGACGTTCCGGCACAAGGACGGGCCGGGCGTCCAGCAGGAGAGAGTCGGTGGGTTGGAAGGCCACCGGGTCGGTGGCCTGGCTCGTGAGGATGAGGGAGGCGTAGTTCAGTCGCTCCGGCGTGAGCTCGAAGGGGCAGGTCACCGGGAGGCACAGGCTCGCCGGACCGTCCAGGACGG
>JARRPL010000144.1:3197-11166 GCA_037382905.1 Gemmatimonadota bacterium
GGCTCGCCGGACCGTCCAGGACGGTGGGCACATCCACCGCCCGGACGGTCCGCCAAGCGGGGGCGCCCCCGACCCGGATGCCGTCGGCCTCCGGCTCCGGAAAGGGGGTGTAGATGAAGGTTCGCAGCTGGGACGGTGCGGTGAGGACCACAGTGGTGTCCTGATTGATACTGGGTCGGACGTTGATGCGCAGGTCGAGGTTCAACAACTCCACCAGCGACCCGGGCGTGGCCATGTCCAGACGCGTCGACGGCCGCAGGCCGACGGTATCGTCGAAGAGGGCCAAGGTGGCCGAGTCCAGGGGAAAGATGACGGAATCCCCCGACTCCGGATCCCAGCGGGCGGTCCCCAGCGGGGTGGTCGGTCCGGCGCCGGGCTCGAGCCAGCTCTGTTGATCCAGCACCGTGTCCACGCGGAGATCCCAGGTGGCGGACGGGGCGTGCCAGTCCTGTTCGAAGAGCCCGAGGGTCAGATCAACCCCGCCGTCGGTGCGGCTCCGTAGGGTGTCGAACCGGGCCACCACGTATCCGTCCAGATAGGTCAGGGAGGAGTCGGCCCGGGTCTCCCCCAGGGAGTCCCGAACGACGGCGGCCCGGGGGAAGGTGGTGAATCGAACCAGAGCCCGGGCGTCCAGCGATCCCTGGTAGTCCTCGGCCACCGTCTGGGCCAGGAGGTCATCGGGGGAACCGAATCCACCGTACGTCTTCACCTCCCGCCCGAAGACCGACCAGGGAAGGATGACCTCCACGGTCGCCGGTCCCACGGGGATCAGCTCCCCGTCCACGGACGTGGGTGTAGACTCCTGACACGCCATACCGGCCCAGAGGACCGCGGCAAGTGTCGCTGCTGCGGGAGTGCGCTTCACTCCCCCTCCTTATGGTTTCTCCGGTAGACCGGCGCCCGGAGGCATTGGATTCGATTACTCCGTCGGGGACGGGAGCCAGATGCGAGGGAGTCGGCCCGAGAAGCCGGTGAGCACCTCGTAGGAGATGGTCCCCGTCCACTCCGCCACTTCGTCGAGCCGGATTTCCGCCCCCCCATCTCGCCCGAGCAGTGTCGAGACACTCCCCGGGCGTACACCGTCCAGCCCTGTAATGTTTACTACCGTCATGTCCATGGAAACCCGTCCCACCACCGGAACGCGCCGGCCCTGGAGGAGCACCTGCCCTCGGTTGGAGGCGGCGCGGCGGTAGCCGTCGCCGTATCCCACGGCCAGAGTGGCCCACCGTTCCGGCCCGGAAGCCCGATAGGTGGCGCCATAACCCACGGTGGTCCCCTCCGGCACGTCGGTCACCCGGATCACCCGTGCACGAAGGGAGACCACCCCCTCCGGACGGGGAAGATCGGGGCCGCACTCTCCGCCGTAGACGCCGATCCCGGGGCGGATGAGCCCGAAGCTCCGGAGATTCTGGCCCAATCGGAGGGCACCGGCGGAGTTGGCGGCGTGAAGGAGGACGTCCGGAGGCGGATCCAGGGCCGCCACCACCTCGCTGAATCGCCGAAGCTGCGCTTCGACGCCCGGGCCCCCGGGCTCGTCGGCGGAGTGGAAATGGGTGAAGAGCCCCTCCCAGCGAAGGGGCGGCGTGAGTCGATCCACGACCGCAGCCGCCCACTCCTCCACCTCCCACCAGGGGAAGCCCGCCCGCCCCATCCCCGGGTCCACCTCCAGATGGATCGCCATCCCACCGTCGGCATGGCGCCGGAGTCGGTCCAGGGTGTCCAGGTCGGACACGGTGGGCGTGAGCCTGGACTCCACGGCCCGTGCCTCGGCTCCGGGAGGAAGGGGGGAGAAGACGATCACCGGCGAGCGGACGCCGTGGGATCGAAGGCGGGCTCCCTCGTCCACCGTGGCCACACCCCAACCCCAGGGGTCGGCGGGCGCCAGGGCGTCCACCACCCGGGTCATCCCGAGCCCGTACCCGTCGGCCTTGACCATGGGAACGGAACGGACCCCGGCCGGGACCGCGTCCTGGAGCCGCCGGAGATTCCGGCGCAGGGAGGCGGACGACACCTCGATCCACGCGCGGGTCCGGGGGTCCGTTGACATAGACGAGGAAAGATGCGGAAGATCCCACCCCGAGCAACCCCGATCCCGAGCCCGCACATGGCCTCTTCGCTCCCTCCCGTCCCCCCGCCCGCCCCCGGCGCCGACCACGCTCGGACCACACCGGGTTCGTTGGACCGGGGTCTGGCGCTCGTCCGCTTCCTCCGTGCCCACTGTCCCTGGGACGCGCGGCAGACCGCCGAGTCCCTGGTTCCCCATCTGCTGGAAGAGGCCCACGAGGTTGCGGACGCGGTTCACGCCGGCGACTCCGGCGATCTCGAGGGGGAGCTCGGCGATCTCCTGCTCAATCTGGCCTTCCAGGTCGTGGTGGCGGAGGAGGAGGGCCGTTTCACCGCCGATTCCGTCGCTCGGCGGCTCGAGGAGAAGATGCGACGGCGTCACCCCCACCTCTACGGGGACGGGCCGCAGGAGGACTGGGAGACCCTCAAGGCCCGGGAACGGGAGGCGGAGGCGGCCCGGAACGCCGCCGACGGCCTCCCCGACACGGGTAGCATCCTCGGGGGGCTGTCCCGGGGTCTCGAGCCCCTGAGCCGGGCCCACCGGATGCAGGAACGGGTGGCGGCCGTGGGCTTCGACTGGGCCGATCCTCGGGGCGCGTGGGCCAAGGTGGTGGAGGAGGTCCAAGAGGTGGAGGAGGTCCTGGACGCCGGGGACGCCGGCGAGCTCGAGGAGGAGCTGGGGGACCTGCTCTTCGCCATGGTGAATCTGGTTCGCCTGACCGGACACCACCCCGTCACGGCCCTGGACCGGGCCAACCGGAAGTTCCGGCGGCGCTTCGAGGCGCTGGAGCGGAAGGCACGGCGCCGAGGCCTGGAACTGGACGGGGCGTCCCTGGAGGAGCTGGATCGGCTCTGGGACGAGGTCAAGGGGGACGAGACCGGGAGCTAGACCCGGGGGGCCCGGGCTCAGTAGCCGGCGTCCCGGTCCACGACGTTCCTCATGGCCTCCACCCGCCCCTCCACCAGGCAGCGGAGGTTGTGGAGCACCAGATCCGCCTCGCGGCGCCAGAAATGCCTCGTCACCGGTGAGACGTGGGGTGTGATGAGCACGTTGGGCAGCGTCCAGAGGGGAGAGTCGGCGGGGAGGGGTTCGCTGTCGAAAACGTCCAGCCCCGCCCCTCGGAGTCGACCGTCCCGAAGGCATTCCACGAGGGCCTCCTCGTCCACGATGGAGCCCCTGGCGACGTTCACGAGCACCGCCCCGGGCTTCATCCGGTCCAGCGCCGCGGCGTCCAGGAGTCCCCGGGTCCGGGGTGTGTCGGGCGCCGTCACCACCAAGGCGTCCGACTGGCTGAGGAGGAGGTCCAGCCCGTCGGCGCCGTGGACGACCTCCACCCCCTTCGGGCCCGGACCGGCGTTCTGCCGGAGGCCCAGGACGCGAGCGCCCAGAGCCCGGCACCGCCAGGCGACCTCCCCGCCGACCCCTCCGAGCCCCAGAATCCCCACGGTGCTCTCGGAGAGCTCCCGCAGGGGCGCGTCGGCGGCGTAGAACGGAGCCGTGTTCCAGCGCCGGTCCGCCTGATTCCTCACCGCCAGATCGAAGCCCCTGAAGAAGTGGAGGATCATACCCAGTGCCGCCTCCGCCATGGGGGGACCGTGGACACCGGCGGTGTTGGTGAAGACGACCTCACGACGCCGGAGCATCTCGGGGGTCAGGGACGAGGTCACGCCGGCGCTTCCGGAATGGACCCACTCCAGCTTCGGGGCCGCCTCGAGCACCTGGGATGCGATACCGAATCCCATGTAGACCCGGGCGTCCGCCACCGCGTCCAGCACCTCCGGGTGCACCCGGGTGGATCCGTCCCCGGTTCCCTCGGACGGGGTCTCCAACACCGACAGCGTCCAGTCCTCCGGAAGGGCCCGGCGGAGCTCCTCGGCAAACCAGGCAGGCTGACGCCATATGGGGCGCTGATCGTTCAGATCCACCACGACGTGGGACATGACATCGAAACGAGGGGGGCGTGACACGGAGGGCACAAGCATAGGGGAAGACGGGAACTCCAGCGATATCCTAAATCTTTAGTTGACAGCCAGGAGCCCGCTCCGTAGTCTCCTAAAGAATTAGTTTACACCGAGCCACAGGGGAGGGGCTATGGAGGTTCGATTCACCGACCGGGAGCTGGACATCATGCAGGTGTTGTGGGATCGAGGCTCCAGCACCGTGGCGGAGGTCCGCGACGGGCTGGAGGACGCGCTGGCCTACAACACGGTCCTGACCATGCTCGGGGTCCTGGAGGAGAAGGGGTACGTCACCCGGGACACCCGGGACCGGGCCCACCGGTACGCACCCACGGTGGAGCGGGACCAGGCCGGGGCCGGCGCCCTGCGCCGCGTCGCCGCGACCCTCTTCCGAGGATCGGCGGAAGCCTTGCTTGTGAAGCTCTTGGACCAGGAGGAGGTGGGCCCGGACGACCTGCGGCGGATGCGGGAGATCCTGGACGCACGTCTCCGTGCGTTGGACGCGGATCCAGGGGAGGAGGCATGACCGCCTGGATGCTCTACGCCGTGCTCCTGGGTGGGGCGCTGGCGTGGACCGGTGAGATGCTGGCCCGTGTGCTTCGCCGCCGGGGGCGCGCCGAGCGGGGGATCTGGGTGACCGCCCTCCTGGGGGCGGCGGTGATGCCCTTCTCCTTCCCCTTCCTTCCTCGCCTGGGACCCGCCGCGATGGGTACGGTTCAGCTGCAGGGAATCGTGGGCTCCGGTTCTCCCGGGCCCGCCGCCCCCCACGGGGCCTCCATCGATTCGTGGATCGTCGCCCTCTGGGGCACCGCCGTCCTGGTGATGGCCGTGCGCATGGTGTGGGCCGCCCGCCGCCTGAATCGGATCGTGGCCCGGAGCCGGACGCTTCGACGATGGCCCGTGGAGGTCCGGGCCACCGACGCGACGGGGCCCGCCGTGGCGGGCGTCTTCCGACCGGTGATCCTCCTCCCCCGTACCGCCCGGGAACGGCGTGCCGAGGAGCGACGCTGGATCCTCCTCCACGAGCTGGAGCACATCCGAGCCGGCGACCCGGCACTGGTCTGGCTCGTCCTGGTCTCCCGCTGCCTCCTGCCCTGGAATCCCGCCATCTGGTACCTGGGGCGGCGGCTGCGGGAGGGCCTGGAATTCGACTGTGACCGGCGGGTGCTCGCCCGTCGGCCGGACCCCCGGAGCTACGGAGAGACGCTGCTGACGCTGGTGACGCCGGATCGGCTTCACTCCCTCCCCGTCGCCGCCTTCCGGGAACCCCTCATCTCCCTCAAACGGAGGTTCTTCTCCATGACCACGCCACGACGCCCTCTCACCCTTCGGACCCTGGCGCTCCTCGGCGGAACCGCCGCCGTGGCGCTGGTGGGGGCCTGCGAATTCTCCCCCGTCTACGAGCTGGGGGAGCCGACCGCCGCCGAGGCTCCCGCCGCGGACCGGGAGGCCGCTGCCGAAGTGCCGGACGCCCAGCGAATCGCCGAGAATCCCACCTTCACTCCCTACACCGCGGCGCCGGACCTGGTGAACCGCCGGGAGGTGGTCGCCGCCCTGGAGCGGGAATACCCGCGAGCCCTCAGGGACGCAGGCGTCGAGGGGAGCGCCAAGGTCTGGCTCTTCATCGACGCCGACGGGGAGCTTCGGGACATGCGGATCCAGGAATCCTCCGGGCACGAGGCGCTGGACGATGCGGCCCTCCGGGTCGCCGCGAGCATGCGCTTCAGCCCCGCCGTGAATCATGGTGAGACGGTGCCGGTGTGGGTGGCCTTCCCCATCACCTTCCTGGTGCGGTGAGCCGCGGGAGAGGAGGGATGGACGACCCCTGGCGTCGATCTTGCAACCATCTTCCGGGTATAAAGCGATAGACGACCCGATGAACAAGGAGACGACCATGAAGAACGCGCTCAAGCGTCTGGCGATGGCAGCCGCCATCGTGAAGGCTCCGAAGGCGGCCTACCTCCTGCGCCATCCGTTGAAGGGAAGCCGGAATCTCCTCATGCTTCGGGGAGCCCGCTCACTTCTCCGGACGCGTGGGGCGGCCATCACCGCGGCGGCGGCGGCCACCGCGGTGGCGGTCCCGATGGCTGTGCACCTCATCTCGAAGGATGATGCCGACTGAGGTCGCGGGACCCGGCGTGCAGAGGGGGTGGCGGACGGATTCGCCACCCCCTCTTTTCTTGGCGGTCTCGCCGTCACGCTTCCGTACCCCGATGCACAGCTCCGCATGAAGCGCCGCCTCGCCATCCTGCTGGCACTCCTGGGCTCCCTGGCCCTGGCACCGCGTCCCGGCGCGGCGCAGGGCGTGGACGGCTCCATCGGAGGCGGCCTGGTGGGCGGGGTGGCCGCAGGTACCGCAGCGCTCTGGGCCTTCTATCCCTTCTCCGGGTGTGCCATGGTCACCGTGGGTCCGCCCCAGCCGTCGGACGCCTGTGACGTCTTCTCCGTGGTCGCTCTCCTGGCCGGCACCGCCACCGGCGCCGTGCTGGGCGCCCGGGACCGCCACGTGGGCTACGGGATGGGGATCGGCTGGGTGGCCGGCTTCGGGACGGGCTGGCTCCTGGGTCGCGTGGTGGACACCCCCCGCTGGGTCGACGCCCTCTTCCTGGTGGGAGGGGTCGTGGCCGGCGGTTACCTGGGGTCGGAGTACGGAGACGACCCTCCCCTCGAGGGGGAGCCCAACGCCCTGGAGGTCTTCCGGCTCGAGCTCATCCGCTTCTGACGCCGCCGGAGTGCGGTCCCCGGAAGGCCGGGATCCGATTCCCCGTGGGCGCGCTCAAGGCTCCAGGACCGCGCCTCGGGCGAGACGGTGAAGGAGGACCGCAGCTCGCTTCGTCTGCAGCGCCAGCGTCGGAAGATCGATCCACTCGTCCACCGTGTGGTCGTTCCCGCCTCCCGGTCCCAGACCGTCGATGGCCATTTCCACCAGACCGGCGGTGAACGATACGTCGGCGGCCCCGGCGTTCCGGGGATCCACCGGAGTCACGGGCCCGAACCCCAGGTCACGGCTCACCCGGTCGAAGAGGCTTAGGAGCCGCCGGTTGCCGTCGGTGGGGGCCAGGGGTGGATATCCATCGTCGAAGGTGAGGGCCGCGGTGGTCCCCGGGAGGTGGTCCGTGGCCACCGCCCGCTTGCGGGACCGGGCCTCCTCGAGCTGCTCCGGCGAGATGGCTCGAAGATCCCCGGTGACCACGGCCGTCTCGGCCACCACGTTGCTCTTGCCGAAGGCGGTCCCGTTCGCCTGGAAGGGGTCGTAGGCCACCTCGGTGCCCCCGAGGATGATCCCGGGGTTGAAGGTGAGGTTCGGTGTCCCCGCCAGAGCATCGTAGAATCCGGTGAGGATCCGGGCCGCCTCGTAGACCGCTCCCGCGCCGACCTGTCCCCGTTCTCGAAGGCCACCGCGATGTCGGCCTCCTCCGCCGCCTGGATGAGGGCGGCCCGGGCGGCGTCCAGCGGGCGCCCGGTCCGTTCCTCATCCCCCGTCATGACCACGGTGACCGTGAGGTCGTCCAGCGCACCGGCGTCCCGGAGGGCCTGGAGGGCGTGGAGGATGACGACGTTCCCGCCCTTCATGTCCACCACCCCCGGCCCCGTGGCCCGGTCGCCGTCCCGCTGGAAGGTCTGGAAGGGACTGTCGGGCTCGAAGACCGTGTCGAGGTGCCCGATCAGGAGGAGGTGGGGGCCGCTTCCGCTCCCGCGGTGCCGGGCCACGAGATGCCCCGCCCGTTCGAAGGCGGCACCGTCCACCCACTCCGTCTCCAGCCCGAGGGCGTCGAACTCGGCCCGGAGCACCCGGCCCACCTCTCGCACCCCCTCGAGGTTCATCGTCCCGGAGTTGATGTTCACCGTCCGCTCCAGCAGCTCGATGGCGGCGTCCGCCCGGGCATCCACCGCCGCGACGATCCGGTCTTCCACCGGATCCTCCTGGGCGTCGCCGGGCGTGTCC
>JARRPL010000145.1:0-7397 GCA_037382905.1 Gemmatimonadota bacterium
GGCGTACTGCTCCAGGCTGTAGTTCATGGACGACTGGGACGCGCTCTGGGACCCGTCGTAGTCCACGCCCAGGCCGCCCCCCAGATCCAGGATGCCCATGGGCGCACCCAGGCGTACCAGCTCCACGTACAGGTGGGTCAGCTCGTTGACGGCGTACTTGAGGGTGCGGATGTCGTAGATCTGGGAGCCGATGTGGCAGTGGAGCATCTTGAGGCAGCTCAGCAGCCCGTTCTCCCGGAGGTCCTCCACCGCCGCCAGGATCTCGCTGACCGAGAGTCCGAACTTCCCCCGAAAGCCCACCGAGTCGGCCCAGCGACCGATCCCCCCGGCGGCGAGCCGCGCACGGATGCCGAAATCCGGGGCCGCGGAGTGGGCGCGGGCGGAGCGGGCGATGAGATCCAGCTCGTGCACCTGCTCCGCCACCGGGAGGATGTTGCGACCCATCTTCCTGGCCAGGATGACGGTCTCGATGAACTCTTCGTCCTTGAAGCCGTTGCAGATGAAGGGCATGTCCGGAAGTCCCTCGGTGAGGGACAGTCCCGCCAGCAGCTCCGGCTTGGACCCCGCCTCGAGTCCGAAGCCGAGCTCGCGGCCCAGGTCCCGGATCACCTCGCAGATATGCCGCTGCTGGTTGACCTTGATGGGGTACACGCAGGTGTACCTCCCGCCGTACTCCGCTTCCCGGATGGCGTCGTCGAAGGCCGACCGCAGATGGGCCATCCGGTGGGCCAGGATCCCGTCGAAGCGGATCACCAGGGGCGGTGCGAAATCCCGGACCTGAAGGCCCTCCACCACCTCCAGCAGGTCGATCCCCCGGGAGGGATCGGCGTCCGGGTGCACCTGCACCCGACCGGCGGGAGAGACGCTGAAGTAGCCTCCGCCCCAGTGGGGGAGCCCGTAGAGCTCCGCGGCCTCTTCCGGGCCCCAGCGGGGACCTTCGGTCTCGGTCATGGCATCGACTCCGGCGGCGCCGTGCCCGTGAGCACGGCGGTGGTGATCAGGACCAGCATACCCAGGAAGACCTCGACCCAAGACGCTCGGATGAGCGCCGAGCGTCCCCCCTCCTCCGCGAGGCCGGGCGTCAGCCGCCGCCAGTTCCAGGCTCCGAGGGCCATCATTCCCGCCACCAGGAGCAGCTTCAACCCCAGGATCCGTCCCCACGGCGAGCCCACGACGTCACCGGGACCGGTGAGGTGGAGCCAGGAGGCGAACGACCCCGTGAGGAGCAGCGCGGCGACGCTCCACCGGGCCTGGAGGGAGAAGCGCGCCAGGGCGTGGATCAGTGGTTTCTCGCTGGCGTGGCGCCCCAGATAGAGGAGGCCCGAAAGAGCCCCCAGCCACGACCCCGCTGCCACCAGATGGATCCAGTCCGCCGTCAGTGCCGCGGCGGTCCAGTCCCCGCTGGCGGCGGCGTGCCCCGTCAGCGGCGGGTAGAGGGCCAGGGCGAAGGGGAGGAGGAGCGTCGCCACACCCACCCCCTGCCAGAGAACCAGGACCAGGAGGACCACGAACCCGGCCGAGGCCAGGATCCACCTCCGGCCCCAGGGGGTCGTCAGCAGCATCAAGGCATCCTCCTGCCAGGGGGCGAACGGATCCCGAAATGCCGAGAACTGACCGATGCCCAGCAGAGAGAGGGCCAGGATGCCCGCCATGGCGAGGAAGGCCATGAACCGATTCAGGCGGACTCCCGGGTCCCGGTGCCGCAGCAGGACGAGCCGGATGCTGGCGCCGCCGATGAGCCCCGTGAGGGACATGTAGAGGAGTCCCCGCCCCAGCAGACTCATGTCGGCGCGTGCTCCCGTGGTTCGAAGCGCGGATTCGAGGGTCGGACGAGTCCGGTGGTCAGATGAGCCAATTGGCCACGAAGGCGCCCACCCAGGCGAGGCTCAACATGTATCCGAACTGCAGGAGAGGCCACTTCCACCCTGCGGTCTCCCGCTTCATCACCGCCACGGTGGACATGCACTGGAGGGCGAAGACGAAGAAGACCAGCAGGGCGATGGCGCCGCCCAGGTCCAGCGACCCCTGCAGCGTCTCCTGAAGTGCCAGCGACCCCTCGTCGGCTCCCTCGATCCCGTAGATGGTCCCCAGGGTTCCCACGATGACCTCCCGGGCCGCCAGCGACGACACCAGCCCGATGCCGATGCGCCAGTCGAAACCCAGCGGCGCGATGACGGGCTCGATGACCCGGCCCATGCTGCCCAGGACGCTCTCCGCCACGGCGGGCGGGTTCTGGGGACCACCGGGGAACTGGGCGAGGAGCCACAGGATCACGGTGACCGAGAGGATGATCTTACCGGCCCGCTTCAGGAAGATCCGGCTCCGATCCACCATCCGGAGGGCCAGGGAGCGGAGGGTCGGAAGGCGGTAGGGCGGGAGCTCCATGAGGAAGCTCGAGCGCCGCCCCTTCAGGAGCGTCCGCTTCAGAAGGAAGGCCGTGACCACGGCGGCGACCGCTCCCAGGGCATAGAGGCCCAGGAGCGTGGCGGCCCGGGCGCCCATGAACGGACCCAGAATCGGTCGGTCCGGGATGAAGGCGGCGATCAGGAGGGCGTAGACCGGGAGCCTGGCGGAGCAGGTCATGAACGGGGTCACGAAGATCGTGGCCAGCCGGTCCCGCTCGTCCTCCACCGTCCGAGCCGCGAGAATGGCGGGGATGGCGCAGGCGTACCCGGAGAGCAACGGGAGAAAGGCCCGGCCCTGGAGCCCGACCCGGTACATGGATCGGTCGGCGATGACGGCAGCCCGGGCCATGTAGCCCGAATCCTCCAGAATCCCCAGGAAGAGAAAGAGGATGAGGATCTGGGGGAGGAAGACCACCACCGAGCCCACACCGGCCCAGATCCCGTCGATGAGGAGGGAGCGGAACCACGAGTCCGGAAGCCGGGCCCCCAGCCAGTTGCCCGAGCCGGCGATGAGCCATTCCACCCCGTCCATGAGGGGCACCGCCCAGGTGAAGATGGCCTGGAAGACCAGCACCACCACCGCCAGGAAGATGAGCGGTCCCCACACCCGGTGGAGGAAGACGTTGTCCAGTCGGCGGGAGAGGGTCGAGGGCTGGGGCGGGCGGTATTCCGCGGTGCGGCCCACCTCCCGGATGTGCCGGCGGCGTGCCGCGAAGGCGTCCACCACCGGGAGGGACACCCCTCCCGAGCTTCCCACGTTGGAGATGACCGGGCAGGGCCTGGGCGGGAGCGGGCCCCGCTCCGCCACGTGCTCCAGAAAGGTCCGGATACGCTCCAACCCGTCGCCGGCCCGGGCGTTGGCCCGGACCACCTCAACCCCGAGCTGCTCCGCCAGACTCCCGTCGTCGACCTCGCCTCCCCGGGCCGCCAGCTCGTCGGCCATGTTCAGGACCAGGAGGGTCGGCACCCCGATCTCCAGGACCGGTTCCACCAACATGAGCTGGGGTTCCAGGCGGGTGGAATCCACCACCAGGATCAGGGCGTCGGGGGCCCGGATGCCCTGGGCCCGGCCCTCCAGGACCTCCCGCGTGACCTTTTCGTCCAGCGTCCGGGCCGAGAACCCGTTGACGCCCGGGAGGTCCACGACCTCGACCTCGCCGTGGCCCGGGATCGGCACCCGGCCGAGGTGCTTCTCGACGGTGACCCCGGGGTAGTTGGCCACCTTCTGGCGGAGGCCGGTCAGCTGGTTGTATAGGGTGGTCTTCCCGGAATTCGGGGGACCCACCAGCGCCACCAGGGGGCGGACCTCGTCACGTGGCGAAGGTCGGTCGGTCGGTGGGGAGAGGGCCCCGGGTCCCGCAGACATCGACAACGAGGTGGGCCCTAGGCCGCTTCCTCGGCCTCGGCAGCCCGTACGCAGAGACAACCGGCCGTCTCCTTGCGCAGAGCGAGAAGGACGCCGTCCACACGGACGATGGGGTCCCCGGAGGGGGAGAAGCGTACGGGACAGAGACGGCAGCCGGGAAGGATTCCGCGCTCCAGGAGAGGCTCCAGCTCCTCCGGGGGCAGATCGATCCGGACGAGCTCCACCTCCTGGCTCAACCCGACCTGGGCCAGGCTCAGTTCCGTGACCGCCGCCGCCGGGCCCGCGTACCCTTCCGGGGTCGCCATGGGGAGCTTCATAATGGACCTGTCGTGAGATTGAAACTGATTCTCAACCGCCGACGAAACCTAGCAGTCCTTCAACGCGAAGGAAAGCATCGTATCTTGCCGGTCATGTCTCCCGAGCCCGAATCCCCCGACGTGGCCCCGGTGGCCCGGCCGGCCCCCGACTCCGGCGACGATGCCCATCGCATCTTCGTCGGGTGGCGGGAGTGGGTCGCCCTGCCGGCGTTGGGGATCGAGGTCATCAAGGCCAAGATCGACACCGGCGCCCGCTCTTCCGCACTCCACGCGCACGAGATCCGCTACGTCCGACGGGGGGAGCGGCGCTTCGTCCGCTTCAGGGTCTATCCCAACCAGAAGGACGATCGGACCTTCGTGGAGGCCCGGGGGGAGTGGATGGAGGACCGGAGGGTGCGATCCTCCTCCGGTGTGGAGACGGTCCGCCCGGTGATCCGGACCGTGCTGGAGATGGGCGGAGACCGCTGGCCCATCGAGCTCACGCTCACCCGCCGGGACGCCATGGGCTTCCGTCTTCTCCTGGGCCGCCAGGCGCTGAAGGGACGCTGCCTGGTGGATCCTGGCGCTTCGTTTCTCACGCAAGAGAAGGATCCATGAAGATCGGCATCCTGTCCCGGAAGGCCTCCCTCTACTCCACCCGCCGACTCCGGGAGGTCGTGGAGGAGCGTGGGCACGAGGCCCGGGTCATCGACCCGCTGCGCTGCTACATGGACATCACGGCGCGCAATCCCCGGGTCATGTTCGGCGGCGAGGAGCTGGTCTTCGACGCCATCATCCCCCGCATCGGGGCCTCCAGCACCTTCTACGGCACTGCGGTGGTCCGGCAGTTCGAGATGATGGGGGCCTTCACGGTGGCGGGCTCGGAAGCCATCGCCCGGTCCCGGGACAAGCTGCGGTCCATGCAGCTCCTGGCGGGGGAGGGTGTGGGTCTGCCCATCACCGGCTTCGCCCACTCGAGCCGGGACAACAAGGGGCTGATCTCCATGGTGGGAGGAACGCCGCTCATCCTGAAGCTGTTGGAGGGGACCCAGGGCATGGGGGTGGTTCTGGCGGAGACCCGGAAGGCGGCCGAGTCGGTCATCGGGGCGTTTCGTCAGCTGGACGCCAACATCCTGATCCAGGAGTTCATCGGCGAGGCCCAGGGCTCCGACGTACGGGCCTTCGTGGTGGGTGGGCGGGTGGTGGCAGCCATGGAGCGGCACGCTGCCGCCGACGAGTTCCGCTCCAACCTCCACCGGGGTGGGACCGCCAATCCCGTGCGGCTCACCGCCAAGGAGCGCAACACCGCCATCCGGGCCGCCAAGGTCATGGGTCTGGCGGTCTCGGGTGTGGACCTGATCCGCTCGGAGCGGGGCCCCCTGGTACTTGAGGTGAACTCGTCGCCGGGTCTCGAGGGGATCGAGACCACCACCGGCGTGGACGTGGCGGGCGAGATCGTGGAGTACATCGAGAATCATGTGGCGGAGCCGGAGCCGGAGACCCGTCCTCAGCGGAGGCGGAAGCGGTCCGGATCCGCCACGAAGAAGGCGCGGGCGCCGGAAGCGGATGAGTCGGAGTAGCGGACCGCCCCCGGGTCCGCTGGTGATCGGGGGCGTGGAGGTGACCCCGGGCCAGCGAGCCCGGGTGGAGATCCCGGTGGCTCGGTTCGTCACGGGTGAATGGCTGAGCCTTCCGGTGGAGGTGATCCACGGCGGGTCCCCGGGTCCCCGGGTCTGGCTCAGCGGCGCCATTCATGGCGACGAGTTGGACGGCGTCGAGATCATCCGGGAGGTCCTGTCGGAGCTGAACCCGAAGAAGCTCGCCGGTGCCGTCCTGGGGGTCCCGGTGGTGAACGTGTTCGGGTTCGTGGCGGAATCCCGCTATCTCCCGGACCGGCGCGACCTGAACCGATCCTTCCCTGGAAAGTCCCGTGGCTCCATGGCGGCGCGACTGGCTCACCTCTTCATGACCGAGGTCGTGGAGCGCTGTGAGGTGGGGCTGGACTTCCACTGTGGTTCGGACGACCGCCAGAACCACCCTCACGTCCGTGGCAATCTGGACGATCCCATGGTGGCCCGGCTCGCCCGGGCCTTCGGGGCGCCCATCGCGGTCCACAACAAGCCGCCCAAAGGGTCGCTGCGGAGAGCCGCCAGCAAGGAGGGCGCCCAGACCCTGGTCTACGAGGCGGGAGAGGCGGGGCGGTTCACCGAGGCGGCCATCGCGGTGGGGGTGTCCGGCACCCTCCGGTGCCTGGCCGCCCTGGGGATGATCCGGGGCTCGTCGGAACCGGACGTTCCGGTACAACAGGCGAGGGCCACCCACTGGGTCCGGGCGCCCCGAAGCGGCATCTGCCGTATCGAGGTACCCCTGGGGGCCTCCGTCAAGAAGGGGCAGCGGCTCGGCGGCGTCTTCGAGCTCCTGGGGGAGAAGGACACCCGCATCCGGGCCGGCGTGGACGGGGTGGTGATCGGTCGCCGGGTGAACCCCCTGGTCCATCAGGGTGAGGCGGTGGTCCACCTGGCCCGCCCGGGCTGAGCGGGCGACCCTCACTTCCTCTGCGGGCGCCGCCGAGGGGCCCCGCACGGTCCGGTCCGCAGGCGCGGGACGGTGCCTCCCACTCTGAAAACCCCTCGGGGAGCCTCGGCTTGGGCGGAACGGAAAAACCCCGCCCGGCCCGAAGGCCGGACGGGGCTTCCGTCCTGATCGGTGACGTCGGGATCAGACCCGTGTCACCCGTGCATCGCGCTGCTTACCGCGGCTCGGTCGCCGGCTGGATCACCGCGTCGATGACGTGGATCACACCGTTGCTCGCGATGATGTCCACGGCCGTCACGGTGGCCGTGTTCCCGAGTCCGTCGGTCAAGGTCACCGTCGCGATCCCGTCCTGCGGCGCATCGATGTTCACCGTAATGAAGTCAGTGTTCAGGGTCGTGACCTCCTGACCGTCCGTGAGGTCACCAGCGAGTACCGAGCCCTCCACCACGTGGTAGGTCAGCACCCGGGTGAGATCCTCACCCTCCGGCAACGTTCCGAAGGCCTCGAAGGCCTCGTTCGTCGGAGCGAAGACGGTGTAGTCCGCCTCGTCCCCGAGGAGCTCGGCCAACGTACCACCTCCGGGCGCAGGTGCCGCGACCAGCGCGTCGACCAACGAAGAGAAGCCGTTGTAGCCCGCCAGAACCGGGAGGCTCAGCGAGGGCACGAGCACCGCATCCACGCCGTGGATCACGCCGTTCGACGTCCGGATGTCGGCTACCTCGACGTTCGCCACGTTCCCGGCGGCGTCGGTGACGGTCACCGCACCGGTCTCCTCGTTGATTCCCACGGTGATGA
>JARRPL010000146.1:0-7394 GCA_037382905.1 Gemmatimonadota bacterium
GTGAGGGACGCGGCGGCGGAGACCCGGAGCTCCCGTGCATCACCCTCCGGGCGCCCGACCGGGACGCCGTCGGTTTCACCCGGACTGCACGCCACCGACAGTGCGAGAAACAGGAGGGGCAGGAGGGGCTTGGGCGAGACCATGGAGGCGAACATGCGTCGGGGACCCGGGGTCGTGCCAGGTGCCGTCGCCGGCGGAGGGAGGCGCCGGTGGCGAAGCGTCGGGCCGGGGCGGGCGGGGGTGGTGTGGGATACGTCGGTGGAGACCGTGGAGGACGCGGTCCGGGGGACCAGCCGAGTGGACCACCCGGGAGCGTTCGCCCGTCAACCCGGTGTGTCGGACCCTCGCTCCAGATACTCGCCGTAGAGCCGCTCCTCGCAGTCGGGGCAGATCCCGTGAGTGAGCTCCAGGCCCGTCGCCTCCACGAGGTACTGTTCCACCGTTCGCCAATATCCCTCGTCGTCCCGGACGGACTTGCATGCGGCGCAGATCGGCACCAGCCGCTCCAGCACCTCCCGCGCCTCCCGGGCCTCCTGCAGGGCGTGTCGCAGCTCCCGCTCCCGGCTCAGCAATCCGAATCGTTTCCGGCGATCGACGTGGGAGCGCCACGATGTCCAGGCGCCGAAGATGTTGGACGTGACAAGGGCGGTGAGGCCCGCTCGAATACTGGGCGCCGGCAGGGTCATGGCGAAGAAGCCCCAGAGGCTGGCGCCGGCGGTCAGCAACACTCCCGGGATGAGCTGGAAGGTGAGGCGATTGGGGACCAGGAGGTAGATGACCAGGACCAGAAAGGCGTCCAGGATCACCCGGGGACCGTAGTCCAGGGGGCGGGTGGTGCCGATGACCAGGGACTGCATGCACAGGTAGAGCGTCCAGATCAGCACTCCCCAGTCCAACGAGGCGGGAGCCACGCGCCGGAATGCGACGACCGCCACGACTGCGCTCAGCACCACCAGACCAGCCCGGAGGGCGAGGAGGAGGGTGAACTCCGGGCCTACGCCTCCGGTGAAGTCGATGTCCGAGAACAGGAACGTGACGCTGCTGATGTTCAGCAGCAGGAGGGCCAGCAGGAACTGCCGTCGGTCGAAACGGAGTGCTTCGATCCGGAAGCGCTCCTCGACCTCCCCATTCCGGAACGTCGCCGACCACGGATCGACGCCGAATCTGTCCTTCTCGGCTGGCTTCATCGCACTCCCCGGCACCTCCTATGGGGGCCTGTTGCTCCGCAGGATCGGGTCCTCTCCCCGTCCGAGAGTCGTGTCGGGGCGCCACGGTGCGTCCCAGCCTACGACCTGTCCACGGCAACGGGCAAACCCGGACCGCGTCCTCGGGCGTCGGCGGGACCGCGCTTGTGGACGGGCCGCGGGACGCTCCGGTTGATGACCGGCCCCCCACCGGTCTAGCTTCGGCCCGCGGGGGTGGGCCGCGAGGTGCGATGAGGAGTGCAAGGGAGACCCATGGACAGTCTCAAGGGCCAGTTGCTCGTCTCCGGCGGAAGTCTCTACGACCCCAACTTCCGCCATACCGTGGTCCTGATCGGGGAGCACACGTCCAGCGGCGCCCTCGGCGTCGTCCTGAATCGTCCCGGTGAGTTGACGGTGGAAGAGGCGGTGCCGCCACTGGCGGAGCTGGTGCCCCCGGGAGAGCGGCTCTTCGAGGGTGGGCCGGTACAGCCGACCCAGCCGGTTCTGCTGGGGAGCTTCCGGCGGTCCGAGGACGCCGACCTTCTGGTCTTCGGTACCGTGGGGTTCCTCATCGGTGACGTGCCCCGGCAGACCCCCTCCCGCCTCCACAGGGCCCGGGTGTTCGCCGGCTACGCAGGCTGGGGCGCCGGACAGCTGGAGGCCGAGCTGAGAGAGGATGCCTGGATCGTGGATCCGGCCCGGGAGGAGGACGTCTTCACCGATACGCCGGAGTCCCTCTGGGCCCGGGTTCTGCGACGAAAGGGGCCCGAGTACCACCTCCTGTCGCGCATGCCTTACGATCCATCCATGAACTGAGGGGGCGGGGTCGCGTCGGCTCCGCCCGAGTCGGGCGGTAGGCCTGGATTTGCCTCGGCAGAATCGGTCGTCGACAATGACCTCTTCCGTGGAAAGTCCCAATCCGTCCATCGACGTGAGGCACCATGCTCCGGATCGTCCGCACGACTCTCCTGGGGGGCGTCACCTTTCTCATCCCCCTGGTCGTGCTCCTCGTGGTGGCCGGCACGGCGTTGGACTGGGTCCGCCGGTTGACCGATCCGGTGGCCCGGACCTTCCCGCCGTCCTTCGGCGATCGCGTCATCCTGGCCAACACCCTGGCCGTGCTGGTCCTGATCGTGGTCTGTTTCTTCGCGGGCCTGGTGGCCCACACCGCGGTGGCCCGGCGCCTCGTGGACGTGCTGGAGGACCAGATCCTCAACCGCATTCCCTTCTACGCCGTCCTCAAGACCAAGGCCGACGCACTGCTTCGGGCGGACGAGGCGGGAGCGCTCCTGCCGGTGATGCTGCGCTTCGACGACTCCTGGCAGCTGGGCTTCGAGGTGGAGCGGGTGGACGGCGAGTACGTGGCGGTGTTCGTTCCTGGAGCGCCGGATCCGTGGGCCGGGAGCGTCCTCATCATGGAGGCGGATCGGGTCTCGCCGCTGGACCTGAGCATCCCCATCGTGGAGCGGCTCTGCCACCGCCTGGGACACGGAGCGGACGAGGCGCTCAGACGTCACTTCCGGGAAGCCCGGGCCTGAGTCCCTTGCACATATGAACAGACGTTCATATGTCTTTCGGACCCTGCAACCCCTTCACCGGGAGCCCATGAGCGATCCTGCCCTCTGCCACGTCCGGCTCGTGCACCAGGACGCGGTTGACACCGTCCAGGCCGACCAGGCCCTGGACGACGAGCTCACCGTGTTGGCGGAGACCTTCCATGTCCTGGCCCACCCCACGCGCCTCCGGATCGTCGAGGCCCTGTCCGCCGTCCCCGAGCTCTGCGTCTGCGACCTCTCGGTGGCGGTGGGGGCCAGCGAATCGGCGGTGAGCCATCAGCTTCGTCAGCTCCGCCAGCTCCGCATGGTCCAATACCGCCAAGAGGGGCGGATGGCCTACTACCGTCTCGAGGATGACCACGTCGGCGACCTCTTCCGTCTGGGGCTCGACCATGTCCGGGAGTGAACAGCCGGGGGACGCCGCCCTTGCCGAGCCGCCCCGGGCGGTTCGCTACGACGTCCCGGAGATGGACTGCGCAAGCTGCGTCGCCAAGATCCAGGGACACCTGAATCGCGTCGACGGTGTGCTAGGGGTGGAGGGGAGCCCGGTGGCCCGCACCCTCACCGTGTCCTGGGACCCGGACCGCCTGGACGAAGAGCGGGTGCGGGGCGAGGTCGCTCGCCTGGGATACGAGGCGTGGCCCCGTGCCGAGGACGCCGTGGGTCCCGTCCGGTCCACCTGGCGAAGCCCCACGGCCCGGATCGCCTACGCCTCGGTGGCTCTCTTCGTGGTGGGCCTTCTGGTCCGGGCGTTGGGCGGGACGGAGCTCCCGGCGGTCCGCCTTCCCCTGACGGAGTTGGACGTCGCTGACGCCTTCTTCCTCCTGTCGGCGCTGGTGGGCGGCTGGAACTTCTTCCCCAAGGGGATCCGTGCCGCCCGGGCGCTGGCGCTGGACATGAACTTCCTCATGTCCGTGGCCATCCTGGGTGCGGTGGCCATCGGCGAGACCATGGAGGCGGCGGCCATCGCCTTCCTCTTCGCCCTGGCGGAGCTCCTGGAGAGCTACGCCGTGGATCGGGCGCGGGGGTCGGTGGAGGCGCTCATGGAGCTGGCGCCGGAGACGGCTCGGCTGGTGGGTCCCGAAGGCGAGCGGACCGTGCCGGCGGGAACGCTGGAGCCCGGGGACGAGGTGGCCGTGCGTCCCGGCGAACGAGTACCGGCCGACGGCTCGGTGACCGAAGGGCGCTCGGCTCTGGACGAGTCGCCCATCACCGGCGAGTCGCTCCCGGTGGACAAGGCCCCGGGGGACCCGGTCTACGCCGGGACCATCAACCGGGAGGGCTACCTCCGGCTCCGGGTCGGGCGGAGGGCATCCGAGAGCACGCTGGCTCGGATCGTCCGGCTGGTGGAGGCGGCCGAGGGCCGGAGGACGCGTGCCGAGCGCTTCGTGGATCGATTCGCCCGCTGGTATACCCCGGCGGTGACGCTGGGGGCTCTGGCGGTCGTCGTGATCCCCACCCTGTTCCTGGGTGCCCCCTTCGTGCCGTGGTTCGTCCGGGGGCTCACCCTCCTGGTCATCGCCTGCCCGTGCGCCCTGGTGATCTCCACGCCGGTGGCGGTGGTGAGCGGGGTGACGGCGGCGGCCCGGCACGGCGTCCTCATCAAGGGCGGGAGCTACCTGGAGGCGCTGGGGGAGGTGCGGGCCTTCGCGCTGGACAAGACCGGCACCCTCACCTTCGGTCGTCCCGAGGTCCAGACGGTCATCCCCGCGGGCCCGATGGACGCCCGGGAGGTGCTGGCCCGCGCCGCCGCCGTGGAGGAGCGGTCGGAGCACCCGCTGGCCCGGGCGGTGGTGGCCCATGCGCGCCAGCGGGAGGTCGGCGGGTCGTGGACCCTGTCGGACTTCCGGGCCGTGCCGGGGCAGGGGGCGGAGGCCCGGTTGGACGGAGTCCTCCACCGGGTGGGACGGCCTGGCCTCCTGGGGGTGGAGCCGCCGGATCGCCAGGGCGGCGAGGCGGGCACCACCGTGGGGGTGGCGTCGGAGGACGGGCTTCTGGGCTGGATCGTCCTGGCGGATCAGGCCCGGACCGAAGCCCGGGCGGCGGTGGCAGGGCTCCGGGCCGAGGGCGTGGAACACATCGCCATGCTCACCGGAGACCAGCGGGAGGTGGGGGAGGCGGTAGGGCGCGCCCTGGGTGTGGACGAGGTGAAGGCCCGCCTCCTGCCCCAGGACAAGGTGGAAGCCATCAAGGAGCTGGAGGCCCGGTTCGGGACCGTGGCCATGGTGGGGGACGGGGTGAACGACGCTCCGGCGCTGGCGGTGGCCACCGTAGGGATCGCCATGGGTGCCATGGGAACCGACGCCGCCCTCGAGACCGCCGACGTGGCCCTCATGGGCGACGACCTGACCCGCCTCCCGTACGTGCGGCGCCTCTCGTCCCGGGCCCGGCGGGTCATCCGTCAGAACATCGCCGCGGCCATCCTGGTGAAGGCGGTGCTGGCCGTGGGCGTCCCCCTGGGCTGGGTCTCGCTGGTCACCGCAGTCGTGGTGGGAGACATGGGCGTTTCCCTGGCCGTGACGCTGAACGCCCTCCGACTCGGCTCCGGATCGGACGTCGACGCCGGCCCGGCCCTCCCGTCGGGCTGATCGCGTCGCGCATCCCCTTCCCTGGAGTGTCCCATGCCCGTTCGCACCCTGTTCCTGCTCCTGGCGATCGGCGTGCCCCTGTTGCCGTCCCGGCCCGCCGCAGCCCAGACGGCCGGCGCCCGGGAGGCGGCCGTACTGGCGGTGGCTCACCGGGCCCTGGAAGCCATCTCCCGGGAGGACATGGTGGCCTTCACCGATCTCCTCCTGGAGGACGCCTGGATCTATGCCGTGGACGGCCCGCCGGGCGGGAGCGAGGTCCGGGGACGTCCCCGTGCACGGGAGCGGGCCGCAGCCCTGGATGTGGACATCGAGGAGCGGGGCTTCGGAGGAGAGGTCCGGGTCGCCGGCCGGATGGCCACGGTGTGGCTCCCCTACGACCTGTACGTGGACGGCGCGTGGTCCCACTGCGGGGTGGACACCTTCATCCTGCTCGAGGTGGGCACGGAGTGGAGGATCGCCTCGCTGGCGTACACCGTGGAGCAGCCTCCCGCCTGCCGGCCCCACCCGGACGGGCCCCCGGGACTCTGATTCCCGGCGGCCCGCCCGCTGCCGGCGCCTAGTCTCCCGCCACCGGCTCGGCTCTGCCCAGGTCGGAACGGTCTCCACCCACCACGAAGCCCTTGAGCCGGTCCACCATCCCGTGAAGGATGAGGTACGCACTGGGGACGACGAAGAGGGTCAGGAGCGTCGAGAAGCCCAGGCCGCCCACCACCGCCACGGCCAGGGGTTGCATGAGCGACGATCCTTCGCCGATCCCCAGGGCCAGCGGGAGCATCCCGACGCCCGTGGTGAGAGAGGTCATGAGGATGGGCCGGAGACGCACGGCCCCCGCCTCGATGACGGCCTCGGTCCGGGTGTGCCCCTCGGCCTGGAACTGCTCGATGTACTCCACCAGAAGGATGGCGTTGTTCACCACGATCCCCGCCAGGAGGATGACGCCCAGGAGGACCGGAGCGCTCAACGAGGAGCCGGTGACCCACAGCGCCACCGCCACGCCGATGAGGGAGAGGGGGATGGACAAGAGGATGGCGAAGGGGTTCACCAGGCTCTCGTACTGGACCGCCATCACCACGAAGACCAGGAAGATGGCCACCAGGATCACCGTGGCCAGCTGGCGCCCGTTCTCCTCGATGGACTCGGCCTCGCCTCCCAGGATCACGGCGTATCCCTCGGGGAAGGCCATGTCCGACAACCGGGCCTCGACGGCCTCCGCCACCTCGCCGACGCTGGCCTCGGTGGCGATCACGTCACCGGTGAGCCGCATGATGCGGTTCTGGTTCTCCCGCAGGATCGACGCGGGCCCGATCCGGGTGTAGATCTTCGCCACGTCCCGGAGGTAGATGGGGGCGCCGCCTGCACGGGAGGAGAAGAGGGCGATGGAGCCCACCTCGGCAGGGTCCCGGAAGACGTCCTTGGGAAAGAGCACTCGGACGTCGAACTGGTCGTTGCCCTCGGTATACTGGGTCGCCACCGTGCCGTCCACGGCGGTGCGCAGCGTGGCGCCCACCGTCTGGACGTCCAGCCCGAGCTGAACCGCCCGCTCCCGGTCCAACTCGATGGTGAGCTCCCGGTTCCCCTCCTCGGTGGAGGGCTCCAGGTTCTCGAGCCCCGGCACGTCCGCGAGAGCCGCCACGATGTCCCGGGAGATCTGCTGCTGCACGTCCAGATCCTCGCCCACGATGGTCACGGCGATGGGCGAGCCGCTCCGGTTGGTCCTGAGACCGCTGATCCGGGGCGGACGGAAGAAGGCTCGGGTTCCGGGAAAGCCCCGCTGGAACACCTTGGTCTGCATGGTGCGGACCCACTCGTCGGCGCTCATGGTCCGGTCCTCCAGGGGGACCAGGCGTACCTCGACGGAGCCCCGGCCCGCCCGCTCCACGGTGGACGACCCGAAGATGAAGCCCCCTGCGGTGGCGAAGACCGTCTCCACGTCGGGCATCTCCATCACCATGGCCTCGATCTCCTTGATCAGCTCGTTGGTCTCCTCGGGAGAGGACCCGGGTGGGAGCGAGATGTAGGAGCCGATGTTGCCGTTGTCCACGGCCGGGAGGAACTCCGTCCCCAGG
>JARRPL010000146.1:7427-26992 GCA_037382905.1 Gemmatimonadota bacterium
TCACGATGACCCACCGGAGCTTCACCATCCCGGGCCCGAGGGCCCGATAACCCCGACGGCCCGCCAGGACCATCCGGTCCAGGATGTCGATGCCCGGGATGTTCCTGACCCCGGACTTGAAGCGGACCTTGGAGAACTGGGCGGCCAGCGAGGGCACCACCGTCAGCGCCACGAAGAGAGACGCCAGGATCGCGAAGGAGATGGTGAGGATCATCTCCCGGAAGATGAGCGCCGTGAGCCCGGTGATCAGAAGAAAGGGGACCACCGCCGCCAGGTTGGTCGCGGTGGACGCCACGACCGCACTCGTCACCTCGGACGAGCCCACGTGGGCGGCCTCCAGCGGATCGTCGTGCATCTCCTCCGTGTGTCGGAAGATGTTCTCGAGCATGACGATGGAGTTGTCGATCAGCAGACCGATCCCCAGGGCGAGACCTCCCAGGGAGATGATGTTCAGCGTGAGGCCGCTCCCGCCCATGATGACGAAGGTCGCCAGGATGGCCAGGGGGATGGCGAGACCGATGACGAAGGTCTTCCGGAGGGAGCCCAGGAAGAGGAAGACCACCAGCATGGCCAGGAGCCCGCCGCCGATGGCGGCGTTCCGCACCGAGGTCACCGAGGCGCGGATGAAGGTGGCCTGGTTCTCCAGGAGCTGCAGGCGCACGTCCCTGGGGATGAAGTTTGTCTCCCGGAGGGACGCCAGCCGCGCCTCGATCTCGTCCGCCACCCGCACCGTGTTGGCCTCGGGCTGTTTGCGTACCGAGAGCTTCACCGCCGGGACCCCGTCCAGCCGAGCCCAGAGGCGCTGCTCGGCGTTGGTGTCCCGGATCTCTGCCAGCTCGGACATGCGGATGCGTTGACCCGCCGAGGTGGTGAGGAGGACCGAGCGGATGTCCTCCACCGACTGGAACTTCCCCGACGTGCGACCCACCAGCTCCTGGCTGGAGCCCTGGAACCGTCCCGCTGCCACATCCTGGTTCTCGGACCGGAGGGAGTTGATGACGGTGGACACGGGAATCCCGAACGCCTGGAGCCGCTGGGCGTCCATCTCCACCTCGATCTCCCGGTCCAGACCCCCCGCCACGTCCACGGATGCGACGCCCTCGATGGTGAGGAGCTGGGGGCGGAGGCGATTCTCCACCCAGTCCCGCAGGGAGATGAGGTCACGCGTGCCGGAGGAGAAGGCCGCCTCGTAGATCGCCTGCTGGGACGGGTCGAACTTGAAGATCGAGGGAGGATCCGCCTCTTCCGGGAGGCGGGATCGCACGCCTTCCAGATTCTTGGCTGCGTCCTGGAGCGCGAAGTCGATGTCGGAGTCGTAGGAGAACTCCAGCGTCATGGAGACGCGGCCCTCCTGGATGTCCGTCTCGAGGCGTACCAGACCCTCGGTGGTGGAGAGGGCCGCCTCGAGTGGCTTGGCGATGGTCTCCTCCAGCACCTCGGGATCCACACCGCTGTTGCTCACGCTCACCCGCACCTGGGGGTAGACGATGGGAGGCAGGAGGTCCAGCGGGAGTCGGTTCGCGTAGAAGATCCCCAGCACCACCACCACCGAAGACAGGGTGAGGGTGCCCACGGGCCGTCGGATGGACCACGACGAGATCCCGGTCCGGGCGGTGTGGTCCTTCTGGAGGCGGCTCATGAGTCCGTCTCCCGGGCACCACCGGACGGCCTGCCGCCTTCACCCGACCCGCCGGACGGCGGACCGCCCCGCGCGCCGGGGTTGCCGCCTGGCGGCCCCGCCCCCGCGGACACGTCCCGGATGCGGGCTCCGTCCCGGAGCAGATTGGCCCCGGCGGTCACGATCCGGTCGCCCACGGCGAGGCCCTCCACGATCTCGACTCGACCCTCGGACGTCATGCCGGGAGTCACGGATCGGAGCACCACCGTGGACGAATCCCCCACGATGTACACGCCCTCGCCGCCTCCGCGGCTCACGATGGCGCCGGCGGGGATCAGGAGGGCATCGTCCTTCGGCTCCAGCTGGAACTGCACCCGGGCCAGGTAGCCGGGGCGCGTGCGACGTCCGTCCTCGGGGGAGAGGGCCACCTCCACGGGGATCAGCCGGGTGGTGGGGTCCGCCGAGGGAAAGACCCTCCGGACCGAGGCGGTGAGGAGCTCGTCCGGGAGGGCGTCGAGGCGAAGCTGCACCGGGTCTCCGGCCTGGATGTCGACGATATCGAGCTCCGAGACGCTCACCCGGACCACCATGGTGTCCACCTCCGCCACCTCCAGCAGCCGGGTCTGGTTGCCCACCACGTCCCCGGACTGGATGGTCTTGGTGGTGACGACGCCGCCGATGGGGCTCCGGATCTCGGCGAACCCGGCCCGGGTCCGAAGCTGTTCCACCTGGGCCCGGGCCGCCTCGTAGGCCGTCCGGTCCGCCTCGTACTCCGGCTGGGTGATGACCTGCCGCTCCAGCAGCTGCTGCGAGCGCTGGAAGGCGGCCTCCGCCACCTCGAAGGACGCTTCTGCGGCCCGGAGCTGAGCCCGGATCTCCCGGTCGTCCAGCCGGGCGACGATCTGACCCTCCCGTACCCGGTCCCCCTCCTCCACCGGAACCTCGAGCACCGCCCCGGCCACCTGGGCGTTCACCCCGATGGTCCGGATCGCCTCTACCGTGCCGGGAATCGTCACCACCCTCGCGATCTGCCCGGCGATCACCGTGTCGGTCTCCACCGGGGTCGGGGGAGCACCTCCGAAGCCCCCCGGGGGGGCCGCCTCGCCGTCACCGCATCCCGCCGAGGCTACGGCTGCGAGAAGGGCCACGGCCAGGCCGCCGGACCGGGGGTACCGTTGCCGGCTGAAAGGGACAGGGCTCATGAGTTCAGGTCCTCTATCGAGCGACCCAGCACCGCTTCGAGCTGTGCCAGGGCGAGTCCGAGATTCTGTCGCTCAAGAACCCACGCGTTCTCCGCGTCGGCCAGGGCGACCTGGGAAGTCTGAAGTTCGACGATGGTGGCGACGCCGAGCTGATACCGCTCCTCCTGCACCCGGAGGTCCTCCTGGGCCAGCGCCAGGCCCCGCTCCGCGATGGACACACGCCGGTCCGCGGCCTGGATCCGGAGCCAGGCGTCCTCCACGTCGACCCGGGCGCCGATGACGGCATCCCGGTACTGGGCCTGGGCGAGGCGCTCCTGCGCCTGGTTCCGCCACAGATTCGCCTCCCGGCTGAATCCGTCGAACACGGGAAGCGACGCCGTGACCCGGAAGCTCCAGCTCTGGGTGCGGGGCGGGAATTCGAAGTCGAACCAGTCGTACCCGCCGTTCACCCGCAGAGACGGGGCATACTGGGTCCAGACCGTCTGCTTCTGGGCGGTACGGTCCTTCACGTTCGCCTCCGCGGAGAGGACCGGGGGCGCCTCACGCTCCGCGATGTCTGCCAGGACCGACAACTCCGGGAGAAGCGGGACGTCCTCCGGGAGGGCCGTGTCCACGGTCCGGACCGCCCCGGAGATGCCCACCTGACGGCCCAGCTGCAGGGCACCGGTGCGGAAGGCGACCTCCGCGTCCAGGAGAGCCAGCTCGGCGTTGCTCAACTCCAGCTCCGCCCGAAGCACGTCGGACCGGGTCACCGTTCCCAGCTCCAGCCGGGCCTCGGCGAACTCCAGCTGGGCTCGGGCCCGCTCGATCCGCTGGCGGGCGACCCGGGCGAGTTCCTGGGCCGCGGCGACGTCGTAGTAGATCTGTGTGGTGGCGAGGGCGACGGCGAAGTTCTGGTCCCGTTCGTTGGCGATGGCCGCCGCCAGCCGCGCACCTGCCGCCCGGTTCGCGGCGATCCTCCGTCCGAAGGAGAAGATCTCGTAGCTAGCCGTGACCTGGGCGGTGTAGCTCTCCGAAACCAGCTGTCCCGTGGTCTGGTCGAACCGCTCGTTGCTCGAGTTGGCGAACGACGACCCCACGTTCAGCGAGGGAAGGAAGTCACCGAACGCTTCGCGCTTCCCCGCCTCGGCATTCTCGGTGCCGACCCGGGCCGCCACCGCCGCGGGCGAATTCACCAGGGCCAGATCGATGGCTTCCCGGAGGCTGACCTCCGGCGTTCCCTCCACTTCGGCGAAGTCCGGGATCTCCTGGGCCGCCAGACCTTCGCTCATGAAGAGCAACGCCGCACCCATCGCCATCCGCCGGGCGAGGGGACGGGACGATCCCCGTCGGGGACCGTGGAAGCGTCGGAGACTGGAGGGAGTCATGGAACGGGGCTCTGGTGAACGGAATGATGCTGGTC
The DNA here is from genome assembly GCA_037382905.1 of Gemmatimonadota bacterium. Classification (GTDB taxonomy): domain Bacteria; phylum Gemmatimonadota; class Gemmatimonadetes; order Longimicrobiales; family Gaopeijiaceae; genus Gaopeijia. The sequence continues at coordinate 11,650 of JARRPL010000146.1, forward strand.
TCTAGAACCTCAAAGACAGGCAAGACGATCAAAGTGTTGAGAATGAACGGTTGGCCGTGTGGCTACCCAGCCGTGCCCCGGTGGTTCACATCGTCGATTCCGGGCCCCGGGGACCGGCGCCCTCCCGACGGCGCCCCCGGAATCCCACCGCCCCACCACGGGCTTCACGGGTCGTCACCGTCGAGCTGGTGGTCCTCCAACGGATGGGCTTGGAGCATCTCCACGAGGAGGGGATTGGGGACGCTGCGTTTCAGGGTTATGGCTTAGAAGGTCTCCCGAAGCCCCGGAATCCGCGCCAACTCCACCAACTCACCCGACGCCTCCGCATGCTGCTCTCCCGGGCCGGGAGCACCAGCGCCGCGCCGGTCAGGAGATCCTGGAGGGAGGCCTCGGGATCGTGATGCTCCGGCGGCCCGATGAGGCTCAACGGCTGGTGGGCGAGGGTGTGGGCCACCCAACGCGTTGCGGCGTCCCGGGGCGGGGCCCAGTTGGCCAGGAGCACATCCAGGTTGTGAGCCTCCAGGTTCCGCAGGAGGTCCGCGAAGCTGCCGGAGTGGACCACGATCTCCACATCGTCCCGAGTGAAGAGGGGTGCCAGGAAGCGGAGCTGGAAGTTCCGGGAGAGCGTCGCCTGGGAACCCACGCGGAGAACCGTTCGGTCGCGCCCCTGCTCCTGGAGCGTGCCCATCAGGTCCTGCCCGAGGGAGAAGATGGCGTCGGCATGATCCAGGGCGATCCGACCGGCCTCGGTGAGGACGAGCTGTCGGCCCCGCCGTTCGAAGAGCTCGTGACCCAGGGCGGTCTCGAGCTTCTGGATCTGGACCGATACGGCGGACTGGGCCACATGGAGCTTCTCTGCGGCCCGGGTCAGGTTGCCCTCGTGGGCCACCGCCCAGAAGTAGTGGAGGTGGTGGTAGTTCAGGCCCGCCATGGCGCATCGCCTCCGTGGTCGGGGAGTGGAAGTCACAACGTTCTATTCAATCGAACGATAGTGCCGGAAACTTATAATGGACGCAACGTTTTGCTTCCGCTATCCATGGTTCGTCGCATCCGTTGACCCTGACCCGTTGAGGATGGCATGGAGCCGATCTGGACCGTCTTACCCCTTCTGGCGCCTCTGGCCCTGGGGGTCGTAGCGCTGCTGGCGCGCTGGCAGCCGGGGCCGGCCCCCACCGCCGTCCTCCGTGTCGCATCGGTGGCGTCGGGCGTAGGTCTCGTCGTGGCGGCCGCCACCGCCCTGGGTGTCGCCCTCGCGGGGCCCGCGACGAGCCCGTTGCTGGGCCTGGGCGGCCTCGGCTTCGCACTTCGCCTGGATGCCCTGAGCGCCACCATGCTGGCCCTGGTCGCGTTCATGGGATGGGTGGTCCTCCGGTACAGCCGGAACTACCTGGACGGGGACGCTCGGCACGGCACCTTCGTCGGCCGGCTGGCCCTCACGGTGGCCTCGGTGATGCTCCTGGTGCTGTCGGGGAATCTGGCTCAGCTGGTGGTGTTCTGGACGGCGACGAGCTTCGCCTTGCACCGGCTCCTCCTCTTCTATCCCGACCGCCGCGGCGCCGTGGTGGCGGCGCGGAAGAAGTTCATCGTGGCCCGGGCCGGGGACCTGTCCCTGGCGGTGGCGGCGGGAATCCTGGTGTGGATCTTCGGCACCGCCGACCTCGCCCTCCTCCTGGACCAGGCGGCTGCGGCCGGGCCCGCGCTGGCCAACGCCCCCGGCCTCGGGGTGGCCACGCTCCTGGTGGTGCTGAGTGCCGCTCTCAAGTCCGCCCAGTTCCCGACCCACGGATGGCTCATCGAGGTGATGGAGACGCCCACCCCCGTCTCTGCGCTCCTCCACGCCGGCATCATCAACGGCGGTACCTTCCTGGTGGTTCGCCTGGGCGACGTCGTCCTCCTGACCCCTACGGCGATGTACCTCCTGATCGTCGTCGGGGGCTTCACGGCCCTCTTCGGATCGGTGGTCATGGTCACCCAGACGAGCGTCAAGGTCTCTCTGGCCTATTCCAGCGCCGCTCACATGGGCTTCATGCTCCTCCTCTGCGGACTGGGGGCCTTCCCGGTGGCGATTCTTCACCTGGTTGCCCACTCCTTCTACAAGGCCCACGCCTTCCTGGCGTCGGGGAGCGCCATCGAGGCGCTGGCCATGCGGACCCGGGCCCCGTCTTCCGTCCCGAGCCTGGGCCGCATCCTGACCGGGATGGCCGCTGCCGTCGCAACGGTGGCGACCGTCTCCTGGGCGCTGGGCGTCTCGGTCCTGGATCGGCCCGTGGCCCTGGGTCTCGCGGCGATCCTGGCGGTGGGGCTGACCCAGTTGTGGACCCGGGGTTTGGAGGAGAACGCCCCCGGTGGACTGGTGCTGCGCCGGATCGGGCTGCAGGCGGCGGCCGTGACCCTCGCCTTCTTCGGGCTGGAGTTGGGCGCCGCCTGGATCCTGGACGACGCCGTTCCCACCGAGGTGGCCCCGGACCCGACGAGCCTGGCCCTCATGAGCCTCGTCGTGCTGGCCTTCTGCTCCGTCGTGCTCCTGCAGCTTCGCCTTCCGGCCGTCGCCGCCTCACCCACCTGGGCTCGCCTGAGGGTCCACGCCCGCAACGGGTTCTACGCCAACGCCGTCTTCGACCGGATCGTGGGGTCCCTCCGCGTTCCGGCTTCGCCCTTCACTCTCCGGAGCCGTCCATGACCTCCTCCACCCCCACCGTCCCCGCCCTCGCCCTGGAGGCGGAGGCCATCGACACCCTCGTGGACCAGGCCATGAGACGGATCGCCCCGCTCTGGCCCCTGGAGAACTTCGTTGCGGTCAACCCCTTCCTGGGGCTCGCGGACCACGACTTCTCCGCAGCCGCCCGCCGGATGGCTCGCGTGGCGGGGGCCCGGATGAGCATGCCCCGCTCCTTCTACGCCCGGGCCTATCGGGAGGGACGGATCGACGACCGGCTCCTGGCGGAGGCGCTCGCGGCAGCCCACCGGCGTGCCGCCGACGACCCCGAGATCCGGGATCTCCTGCCCGGAGATCTGGACGCCCTCCGGGCCGGGCTGACGAGGGGAGAACAGGGGGACGCGCCGGAGGCCCGCCCTCTCCCCACCGTCGCCCAGGCCGCCCGGGAGGTCACGGGTCGCGACTGGGAGCTCCTCGTGCGGGAGCAGGTCTCGGCCTGGGCCGGCTCGCACCTGGATCAGGGTCAGGCGTCCTGGGCCTCCCCCTGGCAGGACCGGGCGCCCTGGACCGCCTGGCGACTGGAGGCACAGGTGGACCGGACACCGGAGATCATGGGGGTGAAGGGGTTCCGGAACTTCGTCCGCGGGCTTCCGTCGGATGTGGACGAGGCCACCCGCCACCTCCTCCTCGAACTGGGGGTCCCTGCGGAGGGGCTGGAACTCTACCTCCACCGCCTCCTCATGAACGTGAGCGGCTGGGCCGGCCTCCTGCGCTACCATCTGTGGCAGGCGGAGCTGGGGGGCGGCACCGACACGGGGCTGCGTGAGCTGGTGACCATCCTCCTGGCCTGGGAGGCGGGCCTCCTGCATGCATTCCGGGCCGACGGGACCCGGGAGGCGTGGGAGGATCTGAGAGAGGAGATCGCCCGTACGCCGGACGTCTCCGGCGCCCGGGCCGCGCTGGAGCTCGACCTCGTCCTGCAGGACGCCTTCGAGCGGGGCTGGCAGAGCGAGTTCGTGAACCGATTCCGCAGCGCCGCCGCCCACCGGGATCCGGTTCCCCCGCACACCCCCGCCGAGGACGGAGACACGGGGCGTCCGTCGGTCCAGGCCGCCTTCTGCATCGACGTCCGCTCCGAGCCCTTCCGGCGTGCCCTGGAGGCGACGGGCGGGGACGTCCAGACGCTGGGGTTCGCCGGGTTCTTCGGCTTCCCCATCACCTGGGAGCCGCTGGGCCAGGATGAGTCCGGCGCCCGCTGCCCGGTGCTCCTCGCCCCGGCGGCGGTGATCCGGGAGGCCGTTCGTCACGACTCCGACGGCCAGGAGACCCGGCGGGTGGCGAGCCTTCGGACCCTCCGTCGAAGGGCGAAGCAGGTGTGGATGTCCTTCAAGATGGGGGCCGTGTCCTGCTTCGGCTTCGTGGGGCCCGTGGGGCTGGCGTATGCCCGGAAGCTGGTGACCGACGGCCTGGGTCGGACCCGGCCGGTGCCGAACCCGGATACGGTGGGGCTCGACCGGGGCGACGGGGTTCGGCTGGGCCCGGCGCTCGAGCCGGTCCGGGACGGGGTGCGGGACACGGGACTCACCCTCCAGGAGCGGGTCGAGATGGCCGAGGGCGCCCTCCGGGGCATGTCCCTCACCGACGGGTTCGCCCGATTGGTGGTCCTTGCGGGTCACGGGGCCACGGTGGTCAACAACCCCCACGCCAGCGGTCTGGACTGCGGCGCCTGCGGGGGGCACAGCGGTGAGGCCAACGCCCGGGTGGCCGCGGCGGTGCTCAACGACCCGGAGGTCCGGACCGAGCTGGCGGAGCGGGGTGTGGAGATCCCCGCCGACGTCCACTTCCTCGCGGCGCTCCACGACACCACCACCGACGAGGTGGCCCTCCTGGATCTACAGGACGTCCCCGAGAGCCACCAGGACGATGTGGAGCGGCTGCGGGAGCGGCTGCGGATGGCCGGCCGTGCCGCGCGGGGTGCCCGGGCCTCGTCCCTGGGGATCGGACCCCGGGAGGACGCGGATGCCGCGGTCATGATGCGGAGTCGCGACTGGTCCCAGGTGCGCCCCGAGTGGGGACTGGCGGGTTGTGCCGCCTTCGTGGCGGCGCCCCGGGAACGCACCCGCAGCCTGGACCTGGGAGGGCGGGCCTTCCTCCACGACTACGACTGGGGGCAGGACGACGGATTCGGAGTCCTGGAGCTCATCATGACGGCTCCCATGGTGGTGGCGAGCTGGATCAGCCTGCAGTACTACGGCTCCACGGTGGACAACGTCACCTTCGGCTGCGGCAACAAGACGCTCCACAACATCGTCGGGAGCCTGAAGCGCCGGTGGAGGCGATGAACGAGGTCCTCCGGCGCCACGACGACGTTCGCGCCCTCCTGGATCACGGGTGGCTGAATCTCTGGGCCATGGACGGGTCGGGGGCCGTCACCCGCCGCTACCAGGGCGGTCTCAGCTGGAGCGCCGTGGAGCCGGGTCCGAAGCGGTCGGCCCAGGCCGCCTGATGATCGCCCCGTCGCCGGCCCTGGGGTTCGGGATGCTCCCTGAAGAGGACGACGGGCACGCGGCGGAACCCTCGCCCTATGCAGGGCGGGTGGCGGTGTTGGCCACGAAGCACGGGAAGGAGAGGGCCGTGGCCCCGGCCATGGCCCACCTTCTGGGCCTCGAAGTCGTGGTCCCGGACCAGATCGACACCGATGTCCTGGGTACCTTTTCCGGCGACGTGGCCCGTCCGGGTTCCATGTTGCAGACGGCCGTGGCCAAGGCGCGACTCGGGATGGCCCTGGAGGGTCGGACCCTCGGACTGGCCAGCGAGGGACGCTACGGCGTCCATCCCCGGGTGCCGATTCTGAGGGGCGGGCTGGAGCTCATGGTCCTGGTGGACGGGGAGCGGGATCTGGTGATCCACCAGGAGATGGTGATGGACCGGCTGCGGTGCCGGCACTGGGCCCTGGGCCCGGAAGACGACGTCCTGGCCGTGGCGGAGGAGGCGGACTTTCCCGCCCACGGTCTCCTGGTCCGGCCGGCGGCGCCCCCGGGGCCGTCCCGGGCCGTCCCCGTGTGCGACGTGACGGAGCTGGCTGCGGCGGTGGCTCGGGAGGCCGCCCGGTCGGAGGATGGGCGGGCGGTGATCTTCAACGACATGCGTGCCGACCGCAATCCCGCCCGGATGATGGCCCTGGACCGGCTGGCCCATCGTCTGGCTCGTCGCGTCCGGACCTCCTGCCCGAACTGCTCGGCACCGGGCTTCGGGCTGCTCCGGAGACCCCCGGGTCTGCCGTGCCAGTGGTGTGGTACGCCCAGCACCATGGTGTCCGGGGAGGTCCACGGCTGCGTCTCGTGCGACTACCGGGAGGAGCGAGGGCGCTCCGACGGGCTCACGGTAGCCGATCCCGGGAGCTGCCTTCGCTGCAACCCCTGAGCCCGGGCCGAGCCGGCCGCCCGCGGCCGGGGGCTCTCCTCCCGGGGCGAGGGGAACCCCGGGAGCTTTCCCAGGATGCCGACCCTCCCTATTTCGTAGCCCACGTCGTCGGTCTTCCCATCCGCCCGTCCCTCCGATGCCGGGGAACGTCGGGAAGGCTCCCCGTCCTCGATTCAGCCCGGTCCCACGTGAGCCGATCCATTGCCGTCCCCCGTCGTCCCGTCCGGATCCCCACGACCCTCTTCCCGGTCCTCCTCTCGGCCCTGGCGCTCGCCGGGCCGGTCCTGGCACAGGGAGGGGATCGACCCGTCACCTTCACGGACATCATGCAGATCCGGGAGGTCGAGCAGCCCACGATCTCCCACGACGGCCGTTGGGTGGCGCTGACGGCAGAGCCGGACAGGGGAGATCCGGAGGTGGTGGTCCGGGAGGCTCGGGGGGAGGGCCGCTTCAGCGTTCCCCTGGCCACCGAGCCGGTGATCTCCGCCGACGGCCGGTGGGTCGCCATGCGCCTCGTCCCGTCGCTGGAGGCGGTGGAGACGCTCCCGGAGGCAGAGCGGCCCCGGCGGGGCATGGCCGTCCTGGACACGGAGACGGGGGCGGTGCTCCGGTTCGAGGACGTGGGCTCCTTCGGATTCGACCCCGCCGGTCGGCGTCTGCTCTACCATCGGCTACCTCCTCGGGAGGGGGATGACCAGGAGGCCGATGGCCCGGAGGGCGAGAGATCGGAGGCGGGAGAAGGTGGGCGGGACCCGGGCAGCCCCCTGGTGATCCGGGAGCTGGGCTCGGGGTCGGAGCGGGTGTTGACGGGGGTTCGCTCCTGGCATCTGCACCCCGACGGGCCCTGGGTGGCCTACACCCGCTTCGCAGCGGAGCCGGACACGTCGGGCCTCCACGTCCTCCCCCTGGCCGGGGGTGATCCGGTGACGGTCCATCGGAGCCCGGAGGGTCACTACGCGGCTCTGGCGTGGAGGGAGGGGGAGGGAAGTCCGGAGCTGGCCTTCGTCTTCGCCATCGAGGACCGCGAGGGTTCTCCCGGGGCGGGAACCCTGATGCACTGGCGCCAGGGAGGGGCGGCCCGCGTGCTGGTGGCGCCCGACGAGGCGCCGGAGGGCTGGTTCATCCCGGCAGGCACGGAGCTCCGCTGGCACGACGACGGCCAGGCCGTCTTCTTCGGCTGGCGGCCCATGTGGCCCGACGAGGTGGAGTCCCTGGCCCGGGACGAGTCCCAGGACACCGGCGGCCCGGAGGGCGAGGAGGACGCGGCGCCCTTCGAGCCCTACGATCTCGATGCGATCCTGGCGGACGGGGGGGTGGACGTCTGGCATGGCCGGGACCCGTTCATCATGCCCCAGCAGAAGGTGCGCTGGCCCCGGGAGAAGGAGCGCACGTACTGGGCCGTCCACCACCTGGACGGCGCCGGCACCGTGGGCCTTTCGGACCCGGATCTCCCGGAGCTCGAGGTGCCCACCGGGTCGGGGCCGGCGCTGGCCCGGACCGACGTCCCCTATCGGGTCGAGCGAACCTGGCTCGGCACGGTCTACGACCTCTGGCTGGTGGATCCCGAGACGGGCCGGCGGACTCTGGTGGCGGAGGGTCTGCGGGATGCCGCCGAGCGGTCCCCCGGGGGCCGCTTCGTGATCTATTGGCGAGACGGTGCCTACCACCTCTACGACGTCCGGAACGGGACCACCCGGGACGTGACCTCCCGCCTGCCCGTGCCCATGGCCGACGAGGACCACGACTACCCCAACCCCCCGTCGGGCTACGGAGTGGCGGGGTGGATGGAGGGCGACGCAGCGGTCCTCCTCTACGACAAGTACGACCTCTGGACGGTCCCCACGGAGGCGGGGCAGGAGCCGTGGTCGGTGACGGGGCAGGAGGGTCGCTCGGGCCACCGGGTATTCCGGGTGGTGGAGCTGGACGAGGACCGGGAGACGTGGAGTGAGGGCGAGGCCCTGCTCCTGTCCTCGTACCACGATCTGGAGAAGAACTTCGGCTTCTACCGGGCGCGGACGGATCGGCCCGGTGTGGAGCGACTCCTGGAGGAGGAGAAGCGGTTCGAGTTCGTGGCCCGGGCCGAGAACGCGGACCAGCTCCTCTACACGCGGGAGGCCTACGACGAGTTCCCGGACCTCTGGGTCGCCGGAACACGTCTGGAGAACCCCCGGCGGGTCACGGAGCTGAACCCCCAGCTGTCGGAATTCGGTTGGGGCGAGGCGGAGCTGGTGGAGTGGCAGAGCCTGGACGGAGTTCCCCTGCAGGGCGTGGTGATCAAGCCCCGGGGATACCAGGAAGGCCGACGGTACCCTGTGCTGGTCTACTACTACCGGTTCTTCTCCCAGCGGCTGCACGAGTTCAACGATCCCTCCATCAATCACCGGCCCTCCTTCCCGGTCTACGCCTCGGACGGGTACGTGGTCTTCCTCCCGGACGTGCGCTTCGAGGTCGGTCGCCCGGGGCTGGCCGCCACCAAGAGCGTCGTCCCGGGGGTGCAGCACCTCATCGACATGGGCCTGGCCGACCCCGACGCCGTCGCCCTGCACGGTCACTCCTGGAGCGGCTACCAGACGGCCTTCATGGTGACCCAGACGGACCTCTTCGCCACCGCCGTCGCCGGAGCACCGGTGGGCAACATGACCAGCGCCTACTCTGGGATCCGCCTGGGCTCGGGACTGGCCCGGCAGTTCCAGTACGAGCAGGGACAGAGCCGGATGAGCGGCAGCCTGTGGGAGGCCCCCTTCGAGCAGTCCGTCGAGCTCTACCTGGCGCTGCGACGGCTCGGGAAGGAGACGGTGTTCCTCCAGTACCGGGGGGAGCCCCATCACCCCCAGAGCTACGCCAACAAGCTGGACTGGGCGATCCGCATGAAGCAGTGGATCGACCACTACACCAAGGGCGAGGCGGCGCCGGCGTGGATCACACAGGGGGTGCCGTACCTGGGGCGCTGACGGTGGTCCCCCTGCTCGAGGCCCGGGGCCTTTCCGCTCCCCTGGACGGACCGGCACCGGTCCTGAGCGGCGTGAACTTCGAATTGAGGGCCCGGGAGCGGGTCCTCCTGACGGGGCCGTCCGGCTCCGGCAAGACGACGCTGCTGCGATGTCTCGTGCTCCTGGAGCGCTGCCGGGGTGAAGTCCGACTGGACGGCGAGCCGGTGGGACCGGCACGGGTGCGGGAGCTGCGACGGCGGGTGGCCTGGGTGCCCCAGCGCCCGGTTGCGGTGGCCCCCACCGTGGAGGAGAACCTCGCCTTCGCCCGGCAGCTGGGTGGCTCGGTCCCCGGCTCGGGCCGGGGGAACGCGATGACCGACCCCTCCGGTGGGGACCAGATGCATCCCGGGTTGGGGCTGGACGGCGCGGCGCAGGACGCCCTCCTGGACCGCCTGGGCCTCTCGGGCCTGGATCGGGACCGGCGCTTCGACGGGCTCTCCGGTGGCGAACAGCAGCGGGTGGCCCTGGTCCGCTCCCTCACGCCGGGTCCCCAGGTGCTCCTCCTGGACGAGCCCACCGCGAGCCTGGACCCCGAGAGCGTGGCGGACGTGCTTGCGGTCGTGGAGGAGTGGTGCGACGCCGATCCCTCCCGGGCCCTGGTATGGGTCAGCCACCGGGGCCACGAGGTCCAGGGGCTGGTCACCCGGTCCCTGGCCCTCGCGGAGCTGGGTCGTTGAACCAGCCGCTGATCCAACTCGGGCCGTGGGACCTGGCCCTGGCGGCGCTCCTCCTGGTGATCCCGGCGGTCATCAGCATCGGACTCCGGCTCGGACTTCAGCGTCGTCTGGCCCTGGCCGGCGTCCGCACCGTGCTGCAGCTCGCCTTCATCGGGGTGGTGCTGGAGTGGGTCTTCGCCCTGGACCGCTGGTACTGGGTCGCCCCGGTCCTGCTGGCCATGATGCTGGTGGCGGCGGGGGCCGCGGTGAACCGGTCGAACCGGCGATACCGGGGTGCCTACCTCGCCTCTTTCGCCTCCCTGGTCCTGGCCACCGGCACCGTCACCTTCCTCTCCACCGAGATCATCATCGGGGTGGAGACGTGGTACGAGCCCCGGTACGTGATTCCATTGCTGGGGATGCTTCTGGGCAACGGCCTCAACGGGATCAGCCTGGCGTTGGATCGACTCCTGGACGGACTGGTGGAGCGACGCGCCGCGGTGGAAGCCCGCCTCGCCCTCGGTGCTTCCCTCTGGACCGCGGTCCGACCGTGGGTGGCGGATGCGGTGCGGGTGGGCCTCACGCCCATCATCAACTCCATGATGGTGGTGGGGTTGGTCAGCCTCCCGGGGATGATGACGGGACAGATCCTGGCCGGTGCGCCCCCGGCGGACGCGGTGGCCTATCAGATCCTCATCATGTTCATGATCGCCGGGGCCACGGCGCTGGGCACCATCGCCCTGTGTCTGGTGACCTACCGGATCCTGGCGGATCCCCTCGAGCGGATTCGCTGGAACCGCATCCGGGAAGGGTGATCGGGCCGTCCCGGCCGGTGTCGCGTGGCGTGGAGGGGCACCTGGCGTCGGCGAATCCGACCCACTATCTCATCGAACGAGCGAAGACCCGCTGTACAGGCCGAGGCGTCGACGCCCATCCGTCCTCGACCCGCCCCCGGGAGTCCACGTGACGTACCCCTTCCCATCCCCCTCACTTCCACGCCCGACCCTCGTCTGGCTCGCGTGTGCGACGCTCCTGGCGGCCTGCGGCGGCGAGGGCGGCGACGATTCCCCGCCGTCCTCCGGGGAGGAGGCGGAGGTCGCCGATGCCCCCACCCGCCGGACCGTGCCCGGCGACTTCTCGAGCATTCAGGCTGCGCTGGACTCCGCGGCGCCGGGCGACACGATCCTGGTGGCGCCGGGTGTCTGGACCGGCTCCCTCTCCATGCCCCCCGTGGCCGTGACGCTGGCCTCCACCGTCGCCGTCGGCGCCGACAGCTCGGTGGTCGCGGAGACGGTCCTGGACGGGGGCGGGGGGGACTGGGTGATCCGCTTCGACTCGGCGGCGGCCCAGTCCAGGATCCTGGGGCTCACGGTCCGGAACGCCGTGGACTGCATCTACCCCCACGCCCCATTCGACTTCGTGGGTGGCATCATCACGGACTGCGAGGACGGGATCGACTACCAGGCCGGAAGCGGGGGGCGTCTGGCCCACTCCAGGATCATCGAGAACAGGGACGACGGGGTGGACCTGGACGGGGACCTGGTGGTGCTGGTGGAGCACAACCTGATCCGGGACAACGGTGAGGACGGCATCGAGGCGCACTTCCAACCCTACCGGGGAGCGTTGAAGCGCACGGTGATCCGGGAGAACGTGATCCGGGGGAATGGCGAGGACGGCATCCAGTTCATCGGAGGGACCGAACCCACGGATCGGGAGGTGCTGGTGGAGGGGAACCGGATCTACGAGAACGGGATGGCCGCCGTCGGCTGCATGGACGGCGGGGAGACGAGCGAGGACTACCGCGCCGCCGTCATGCAGGACGTGCTGGTCTTCGTCCGGAACGAGTTCGAGGACAACGGCCGCGGGCTGACCTGCGGCTACCTCACCACCGCCCGGCGCTCCCCCGATACCTGAGCCGGCACTGGCCGGCCGCGGGTGCCGCCTCTGAGCCTTGACCGGCCCGTGAGTTAACCGTATGGTTGAACCAAGCGATTTCACCAAACGGTGAACTCTCTCGTCTCGTCCATGAACCCCCCCGGCCCACCCCCTGACGCGGCAGACGACCTGGACACCCGGGAGCGGATCCTGGACGCGGCCCGTAGCGCCTTCAGGGATCGGGGCACCTCGGGTGCCCGCATGCAGGCCATCGCCGATGCCGCCGGGGTGAACAAGGCCCTCCTCCACTACTACTTCCGGGACAAGGAGACGCTGGCGTCGGGTGTATTCACCCGGGAATTGCAGCATCTCATCCAACCGGTCCTGAAGGTTCTGGGATCGGAGCTGTCGTTGGAGGGGAAGGTCCGGCAGGCGGTGGAGCTGTATTTCACCACCCTGTCGGCGTTCCCGGGTCTGCCCGCCTACGTGCTGGCGGAGATCCACTATCACCCGGACCGGCTTCAGGACTTCCTGGAGACGGTGGCCGACGGTGATCCCCGGGGCCGCGTCCTGAACGTCTTCTCGACCCTGGAGCGGCAGATCGACGAGGCGGTTGCGAAGGGACGCATGAGGCCCATCACCCCGCAGGCCTTCGTGGTGAATCTGGTGTCGCTGTGTGTCTTCCCCTTCGCCGCCGGCCCCCTCCTGGACGCGCCCTCAACGACTCGGCGGCCCGGTACCGGATCGACAATCTGGGCACGGATCGGTTGCCCACGGTGGCTCTGGGCGCCGACGCCGGATATCAGTCCGAGGTGGTGGAGATTCCCGTGCCCGGCGCCGGGATCGATCCGCCCCCGAACGAGCGATACGAGGCGAGGCTCCGGGCCGACTGGGCCCTGTGGGACGGCGGCGCCACCGGGGCCCGTCAGGAATCCGTGATCGCCGAGGCCGGGAGCGACCAGGCCAGCCTCCGTGCCGAGCTGGAGGAACTCCGGAGCCGGGTGTCCGACGCCTTCTTCTCCGCGGTGCTCCTGGGGGAACAACTCTCCGAGACCCGCCTCCTGCTGGAGGATCTGGACGCACGCCTCGGGGAGGCCCGGGCCCGGGTGGAGGAGGGGGCCGCCCTCCCGGGGGACACGGCGGCCCTCCGGGCGGAGCTCCTGGGTGCCCGCTTGAGCCGGGACCGCCTCGTGTCGGAGCGGGAGCTGGCCCTGGGCCTTCTGGCCCGGCTGACCCATCGACCCTTGTCCCCGTCCACGGTACTCGTCCTGCCCCGGGTCGAGCCTGCGGTCCACCGGACGCTCTCCCGCCTGGAGGACCTTCCCCCCGGGGCGTCTCTCCCCGACTCCCTCCGGAGCCACCCCCGGTTCGCCACCTTCGAGGCCGCCCGCGCCGTACAGGAGGCCCGGCTGGCCCTGAGCGACGCCCGGAGAAGCCCCCGCATCGGTGCCTTCGGGCAGCTGGCCTGGGGCAACCCGGGGGATCGCCAGTTCTCGGAGAATCCCCACGAGTACTGGCGGGCCGGGCTCCAGGTGGAGTGGCGACCCTGGGATTGGGGGCGACCCGATGGGGAGGCCCGGGAGGTCCGGCTCCGCCAGCGCATCATCGACACCCGGGAGGCTGCCTTTGCCGACGCCCTCCTCCGGGCCGTGGAGGCCCCCGTCCGGCGGATGGCCTTCCTGCGGCGCGCCCTCGACATCGACGCGGAGATCATCGCCCTGCGGGAGCAGGTGGAACGGCAGGCCCGGGCCCAGTGGGATGAGCGGGCCCTCCCGGCCTGGGCCTACACCGATGCCCGCACGGACGTCCTGGAGGCGCGGCTGGCCCTTCGCCGACACCGGGTGGAGTTGGTCCGCGAGCAGGTCCGGACCCTCACGATCCTCGGGATGGAGATCGGAACACCATGAATGTGGGGAAGGTGGAGCGCATGCTCGCCATCGGGGTCGCCCTGGGTGCCGCCGGCGGCTGCCACGAGGACGGCCCGAGTGCCTACGGCAACTTCGAAGCAGAGTCGCAGATCACGGTGTCCGCGGAGGTGGCGGGGACGCTGGAGTCGCTGGACGTCTCGGAGGGGATGCGGCTGGAGGAGGGGGAGTGGGTCGGACAGGTGGACACCACGGCGCTGGCGCTGGAACATCGGGAGCTGACGCTCCAGGCCCGCAGCGCCGGGACGCGCGCCGACGAGGCCCGGGCTCAGGCCGCCTCGTTGGAGGCCCGGCTCCGGAGTGCGTCCGAGGAGCTGGCCCGCACCCGTCGCCTCTACGAGCGTGAGGCGGCCACGGCCCAGGAACGGACCCGGCAGGAGGGGGAGGTGGAGGCCCTCACCGAGCAGCTGGCGGCAGCCCGGGCCCGCACCCGAATGGCCACCGACGAGGTGGCGGTGGTGGAGGCCCGGATCGCCCGTCTGGCGGACCGGATCCGGCGGGCCACCATCCGGAATCCGGTTCGGGGCACCGTACTGGTCGGGTTGGCCGAGGCCGGCGAGTACGTGCAGCCGGGGCGGGCCCTCTACACCGTGGCACCCCTGGATACCCTGGTGCTCCGGGCCTACCTGAGCGGAGGCCAGTTGGCGGGGGTGCGGCTCGGCGACCCGGTGACGGTCCTGTACGACGGACCCGCCGGTGGCCTGGACCGGACCGGCGGCCGGGTCAGCTGGATCGCCGACGAGGCGGAGTTCACGCCCACACCGATCCAGACCCGGGAGGAGAGGGTGGATCAGGTCTACGCCGTGACGGTGCGGGTGCCGAATCCCGACGGGATCCTCAAGATCGGCATGCCGGGAGAGCTGGTGCTCCCCGGCGGCGATGCCGGCGGATCATGACCGCCGTGGCGGTGGAGGTCCGGGGCCTCCGGAAGCGCTACGGCGACACCCGGGCACTGGACGGGATCGACGCCACGATCCAGGCCGGTGAGATCTTCGGATTCCTGGGCCCCGACGGCGCCGGCAAGACGACCCTCTTCCGGATTCTCACCACCCTGATCCGGGCCGACGACGGCACGGCCCGTGTGCTGGGGCTGGACGTGGAGGAGGATCTCTGGGCCTTGCGGCGTCGCATCGGCTACATGCCGGGACGCTTCTCCCTCTACCTCGACCTGACGGTGGTGGAGAATCTCCGGTTCTTCGCCACCGCCTTCGGCACCTCCCTGGAGGCACAGTACGACGTCATCGCCCCCATCTACCGGCAGCTGGAACCATTTCGCCACCGCCGCGCCGGGGCACTGTCGGGGGGGATGAAGCAGAAGCTGGCCCTCTGCTGCGCCCTGGTGCACCGGCCGGAGATCCTCGTCCTCGACGAACCCACCACCGGCGTGGACGCCGTGTCCCGTCGAGAGTTCTGGGACCTCTTGGAGCGCCTTCGGGACGGGGGGCTCACGGTGGTGGTGTCGACCCCCTACATGGACGAGGCCGGCCGTTGCGACCGGGTGGCCCTCATCCAGGAGGGCGCCCTCCTGGCGCTGGACACGCCCGACGCCCTCGTGGCCGGGTATCCCCTTCCCCTGCTGGAGGTGCGTGGCGGCGACCGGGTCCAGGTCCTGAGGGCCCTGAGGCAGGCGCCCTGGGCCTGGTCCGCCTTCCCCTTCGGTACGTCCATCCACTACACGGACCGGCGGGCGCGGCGGGAGCCGGTCCGGGTGAAGGAGGACGTGGCCGGATACCTCCGGGAGGGTGGGGTGGCCGTGGATTCGGTCCTTCCCATCGAGGCGGGCGTCGAGGACCTGTTCATGTACCTGATCTCCGGGGA
>JARRPL010000147.1:0-7331 GCA_037382905.1 Gemmatimonadota bacterium
TCCTGGACTACAAAGCCCAGACCGAGACCCTCTCGGGGATGATGGCCTACACCAACTTCTTCGCAAACCTCTCCATTGAGGGGAGCTCTGAGCTGGTGGTGGGGGAAATCGTCTCGGAGGACTACTTCTCCGTCCTGGGAATCGGGATGGCCCAGGGGCGTTCTTTCGCTTCCGATGAGTTCCAGGCCATGGGAACGGCGCCGGTGGCGGTCTTGAGCCACGGCTTCTGGCAAACCCGTTTCGGTGGGGATCCGGAGATCCTGGGCCGGACCTTCAGGATGAACGGCATCGTCTACACGGTGGTGGGTGTGGCCCCGTCCAGCTTTGGCGGGATGTTCCCGGCAGTCACAGCCCAGATGTGGATCCCCCTCACGATGGCCGAGGAGGTGGAGCCCCTGGGGAACAACCGGTCCACAGGGACCAGTCCCGGCGCCACGATACTGGACCGGAGGGGTCGGCACTTTCTCTGGATCAGGGGGCGCATGCAGCCCGGGGTGGAAGTGGAGGCGGTAAGGGCTGAGCTCCAGGGCATCGCTGCCCAGCTCTCGGCCGAGTACCCGGAAACCAACGAGAACGAGCGGGTCACGGTCCTCCGGACCAATGATGTGGCCATCAACCCCGACTTCGACAAGACGCTTGCCCCGGCAGGCATGGTGCTCCTGGGTGCCGTGGGGCTGGTCCTTCTAGTGGCCTGCGCCAACCTGGCCAACATGCTCCTGGCCAGGGCCACGGCCCGGCAGAAGGAGCTGGCCGTGAGGATCGCCATTGGGGCGAGCCGGGGCCGGTTGATTCGGCAGCTGCTCACTGAAAGCCTGACGCTTGCCCTTGCGGGGGGTGCGGTGGCCATGCTCCTGGCCATATGGCTGGCCGACCTCTTCGCCGGCTTCCAACCGCCCCTGCCCATAGAGCTGGGGCTGGACATCTCGCCGGACTGGCGGGTCATGGTCTTCACCCTGGGAGTGGCCGGCCTGACGGGCATCCTCTTCGGAATAGCTCCGGCCGTCAGGGCCTCCAAGCCGAACCTGGTTCCCTCCCTGAAAGACAGCGGGGATTCCTCGGCCGGGGCCAGGCGGAGGGTGGAGCTCAGAGACGGGCTCGTGGTGGTCCAGGTGGCCGTGTCGGTGGTCCTGATGGTGAGCGGCGCCCTTCTGGTCCGGAGCCTGGGAGCGGCCGACCAGGTGGTCTACCCCTACGATGTGAACCGGACGGCCTATCTGGGCATGGCCATGGAGATGAACGGGTACGACGCCCAGGAGGCCGGGGCTTTCTACGCTGCCGGGAAACTTCAGCTGGAGGCCATTCCAGAGGTCCAGGTGGTGGGCTTGGCCAGCCGGGTCCCCCTGTCGCTGAACAACAATGGGTTCGGGTTCTACATCGATGGGCGCCAGAGCTCCAGCACCGATGCACCCTTTATCTCCGACGGGGCCAGGATCGACGAGGACTACTTCGACGCCCTCGGTCTCCGGATCCTGGAGGGCCGTGGGATCCTCCCGGATGACAGAGATGAAGGTCGACGGGTGGCCGTGGTCAGCCAGACCTTCGCTTCCCGGTACTGGCCCGGAGAGTCCGCTCTGGGCCAGCAGTTCCGGCTGGAATGGGGTGGCGAGCTCTGGGAGGTCGTGGGAGTCGTGGAGGACTATCGGGTGGACACCCCCGGCGAGAGCCCCAAGACCTATCTGCATTTCCCCCTCTCCAGAGAAGGGGTGTACGCCAACTACATCATCCAAACGAGCACGGCGGCCGATCCCCTGGTCCCGGAGATGGAACGGGCGCTCCGGGCGCTGGACCCGGATCTGGTCTTCATCGAGACCGGCTCCTTCCAGGAGCTGGCGGACGTGCGCCTCTTCCCCATCAGGGCGGGAGCCTGGCTCATTGGGATCTTCGGGGCCCTGGCCCTGATCCTGGCAGCGGTGGGGCTCTACGGCGTCATCGGGTATTCGGTGAGCCGGCGGGTCCGGGAGCTGGGGATCCGGAAGGCCCTGGGGGCCGAGGAAGGACCCATGATCGGGATGGTCCTACGGCAGGGCATGGGCATGGTGGGGATCGGCTTCCTGGCGGGAGCCGGGCTGGCAGTCTTTGCGGCCCAGGCGCTCTCCAGCGTCCTCTACGTGAGCCCCTTCGATCTCCCCAGCTTCTTGGTGACGCTCCTGGCGCTGGGAGGCACCGCCGCCCTGGCCAACTTCTTTCCGGCCAACCGGGCAGCCAGGGTGGATCCGGCCATTGCTTTGAGGGGGGAGTAGATCGCCTTCCTGGCCGGGTGAGGAGCGCGGGAGAAGGGATGTGAACGGGTGAGCACCCTTCCCATCCGAGCATGGCTGCTCCTCCGGGGATCGACTATCTTCCCCCTTCGATCCAATCACGCCCCTACGGAAGCCCCATGACCGCCGACCAGAACACCGAGCTCATCGCCTTTCTTGCCGAGAAATTCGGCAGGATCGACGAGGGGTTTGATGGATTGGGTGGGCGTCTTGTGAAGGTCGAAGTGGGCCTGGGAGCCCTTCGAGACGATGTGCGGGCCCTCGCCGAGGAGCTCGAGACCACAAATGAGCGAATGGACCGGCTCCACCAGGACCACGAGATCCGGATCCAGGCGTTGGAGGCCCACTGGCTTCAAGCCTGACCCTCAGGATCGAGCCGGCAGATTCCCCGGAAGACCTTCTACGATCTGTGGGAATGATCCATCATCCTCGCTTCAAGATCATGGAAGGACCCATCCATGAGCATTCTCTTCACGCCCTGCCAGATCGGATCCCTTGAAACCCCCAATCGGTTTGTGCGATCAGCCACGGCCGAGAGGATGTCAGATGATGACGGGCGCCCCCTTCCACCGCTCACGGAACTCTACCGGGAGCTGGCTCGGGGTGGGGTGGGACTCATCATCACCGGCCATATGTACGTGCACCCGGCTGGAAAAGCCCATGATGAGATGACGGGGGTCCATACGGACGAGCTGATGCCCGACCTGGCCGCCCTGGCCCAGGCCGTCCACGACCTGGGTGGACTTATCGTTCCCCAGATCAACCACGGCGGCATGAATGCCCTGGCGGAGACAGTCTCTGACCCTATGGCCCCCGCGGCCATCGATGAGCCCTTCCTCACCAGGCCGGCCCGAGAGATGACACCTTCCGAGGTCGAAGCGGCCATCCAGGCCTTCGGGGAAGCTGCCCGACGGTGCAAGGAGGCCGGGTTCGACGGGGTCCAGATCCATGCGGCCCACGGCTACCTGATCAGCCAATTCCTCTCCCCCTTCGTGAACAAGAGGACCGACGAGTGGGGCGGATCTGCCGACAAGCGGATGCGTTTCTTGCGAGAGGTCTGCGCCGTGGTCCGGGGGCAGGTGGGCGAGGAGTATCCGGTGTTGATCAAGCTCGGGATGGCCGACGGGGTGGAAGGCGGGTTATCTGCCGAGGAGGGAGCCCACATCGTCGGAGCACTGGCCGGAATGGGGATCGACGGGGTCGAGATCAGCGGCGGGCTCGGGGGGGCAAACAAGACGCTGAATGTGCGAAAGGGGATCAAGTCCCAGGAGAAGGAGGCTTATTTCCTGCCTCACGCACGCCTGGCTGGGCAGCACACTCGGCTGCCCATCATCCTGGTCGGGGGATTCCGGTCTCGGTCCGTCATGGAGCGAGTGCTGGACGACGGCCTCGCCGACTTCGTCTCCCTCTGTCGGCCCCTCATCTCCGAGCCCGACCTTCCCAACCAGTTCAGGGAAGGCCTGAAGGAGAAGTCCCGTTGCCTCTCGGCCAACAATTGTTGGGCCCGGGAACCGGGTGAGGGGATCGCCTGCAAGTGCCCTCATGAGAAGGTGAGCGAACGGGGCGGCGCCTGACGCTCCCTCTCCCCGTCCAGAGCGACCTCAAGAACTTCAAGAAGGGATCTCAAGGGCCCTGCGAGTCCCTGAGGCCGCTGGAAGATGGAGGGCGAGGTGGGTGGGAGGGATCAAGAATGGCGGGCGGGGTGGGATCGTGGGTGTGGTACAGCTGGTATGGTGTGGTGGGTTTCCGGCCGCACCTTCGATGGGGCCGAAGGGTCTGTGGGGGCAAGCCTCCCAGCGGTGGTCGAAATCGTCTTTCGGAATGGGCTCGGGGTCGGCGGGATCGAACCCGGTGCTCTGGTCGAGGCCGTCGGGGTACGCTTCCTAAGCGACATCTTCATATTCCCTACCGCTGAGTTTCGTGGCGAGTAAAGTCTGGTGGGGCCCTTCCGGGTTGGATTGAGGTGCGAGGGTGAGGCGGCTCTCCCGCTTTGGCGAAGATTCGGGAAATGGGCTCCGGATGGGTGAGAACCGGAGCGAAGAAAATGTTTCAACACTCAATGTGAACCCGTCTACGTGAGAGACGCCCAGCTTCGACCTCCGTCACCCCCAGGGGTCAGTGACCGGTGCACGTGCCGACCTCACCCGGTCGCTCGTCGCCCGCGCGCGCGGCAGGCAGAAGGTGGTTCTGTGCGTCCCCGGGTCTTCGCAGGCACAGAATCGAATGATGGGGGGTATCCTGCCGACATGCCCGACCCGAAGCACACCTTGACTGGCGCAGCGAGGACGGAGATGCGGTTCACGCCTGACGAATTGCGCCCTCTGGCCATCTTCGATGGCTTGGGAGACGAGCCACTCTCCTGGCTGAGCGATCACGGTACCCGGATTGTCCTGAATACGGGCGAACGCATGTTCAATCACGGGCAACCGGCCGACTTCATGTTCATCGTGGTCAGCGGCAAGATTGAAAGATACGAGGAGATCGGTGGGCAGTGGCTCATGGTGGCGACCACCGTTCGAGGTCAGGTGACCGGGATGCTGCCCTACTCGCGGATGACCCACTACCCGGGACACACCATCGCGGCCGAACCGTCCGAGGTTCTGCGCGTCAAGAAGACCGACTTCGACGCGATGCTTGCGGTCAGCCAGGCTCTCGGCAAACGTCTGGTGGCCGAAATGTCCAACCGTGTGCGAGGCGATGTCCGGCTGGAACAACAGCGGGAAAAGATGATGGCATTGGGTCGCCTATCTGCCGGTCTCGCCCACGAGCTCAACAACCCCACGGCGGCGATTCGCCGCACGGTAGCTACGCTGGGAAGCCAGATCCGCGGTCAGACGGAGGTCATGATACAGATGGCGAAAGGAGGCTTGGAGAACGAAGCCATCGACGGAATCAGACGGCTCCGGGATACGGCGCGCCGGCGGGATGCTCCTGATCTCTCGCCGCTGGAACGCAGCGATAGGGAGGAGGATCTTGCAGCCTGGCTGGAAGAGCACGGGATCGACGAGGCGTGGGAAATCGCGTCTGCCCTCGCTGAGACAGGCCTGCGTGAGGAGAATCTCGAACGCTGCGCCGAGGCGGTTCCTGAAGCCTCCCTTGCCGATGCGCTCGCCTGGGTCGCGGGCAATATCCAAGTCGATCGCATGCTCGAGGAGATCTCCTCCTCAGCAGGGCGCGTGTCCGAACTGGTGGCATCGGTCAAAGTCTACACGCACATGGACCGGTCATCAGAGCACAAACCGACCGATGTTCGAGAGGGGCTGGACAAGACGCTGACCATGTTCGGGCACAAGATCAAGCAGAAGAACATCCGCCTCGTTCGGGGATATCCGGACACCCTGCCGACCATCCCCGGGAATGCCGGCGAGTTGAACCAGGTCTGGACGAATCTGATCGACAACGCCATCGACGCGATGACGGACGGAGGAGCGTTGCGCATCGAGGTCGGCGTGGACGATTGGTGTGTGGACGTCAAGGTCATCGACGACGGCAGGGGCATTCCGGACGAAATCCGCCCACGGATCTTTGATCCGTTCTTCACGACCAAAGATGTGGGGGAGGGGACGGGCCTGGGACTGGACATCGCGAGACGGATCGTACAGACCCATCGCGGCCAGATCGACGTGCGCTCCAGACCGGGAGGGACTGAAGTGCTCGTGCGGTTGCCTATCGCACCCGAAGAGAGGGTCGGCTGAGCGCTCATGAGGACCCGCAGAGTCTCACCGAGCCGGTGGTCGTGACGGCCGACGAGATGGAGGCCACAGCGTCCGGCGTTGTTGCATGGCTCGGAGCTGAGGGCGGGTTCCCCCCTCCCCCCAGCCGGCCCTATTCCACTTTGACGCTATCGGGCATCCCGAGGCGGGCCATCCTGTTGAGGATCCTGCAAGCGAGCTTGACCTCGACCCGCTGGCTGCCGAGAGAGCGGCTCCTCATCCGATGACCGAGGATGGTCTTGTACCGGAACACGGCGTTCTCGACCAAGCTCCGCCTGCTGTAACCCGAACTGGCGTACCATTCCTTCCGCCCGTTTTTCCGCATCGACCGGACGTTCCGGTTTCTCTCCCTCTGCCCGGGCGATCGGATCGAAGAGGGTTGAGCCCCCCGGCCTGGTGGGATGAGCACACTCACCCTATTCCCGTTCCCCTTCTCTTGGGCAGCTTCGTAGACCGCTCCCGCATCGTAGGCTCCGTCCGCAGTGAGGGAGGCCACTTCGTCATCGATCTGGTCCAAGAGCTCAGGCACCCGCGCGCAATCGGCGGTCCGTCGGTTGGTTAGGTCCGACGCCAGGACCTCGCCGGTGTCTGCGTTGACTGCCAAGTGCAGCTTCCTCCAAACCCTTCTCTTCGGTGGCTTTCGAAGATGTCCGACGTGAACTCTCAACCCCGTGCTGTCGATGAGGAGGTGAATCGGATCGTCTCCGGCCAACTCCCTGGTCTGGAGGTTGCCGAGCCCCTGAAGCCGTCGGGAGAGGGTTGTGTGATCGGGGATCGGGAGCCCCAGCCCAAGAACCTCACCGAGGGACCGGAGAAAGCCCTCGGTCTGACGGAGAGGGAGGTGGAAGACCAAGCGGATCGTTTGTGCAGCCTCGATAGCCAGGTCTGAGTAGGTCCGCTGGCCGCCGGGCCTCCCTGTGGCCGGAGCCCGCCAGGCCTTCAGGGCCGTGTCGGAGAGCCAGACCGTGAGGGCACCGCGCCTCCGCAACCCGGTCTCGTAGTCGGCCCAGTTCCGCACCCGATACTGCGACTTGGCGTACTTGTACTGCGTGCGCTTTGGATACCGCATCGGCTGTGGCTCCGATTTGAGAGTGTGGGGCCCTCAAGATGCATTCAGGGCCGGAGCCATGCACCAACGCCGTGTTTCTCTGCATGTTCGGGGTGTTATTCCGGGCGGATTGAGGGCTGGGAGCTTGGGGTGCAGTAGGTCGACGGCCGCCAGGCGTGTGAATGCGATGCTGGCGGTCTCGTCCAGGAGATCCTTCTCCCCCCGGTGTAGCCCCAACGCAGAACCTCTCGCGGGCGAGACGCGCAGCATCCGGCTTTCTCAGGCCTGTGTTGTTCATCCCTGCGCCCCTTC
>JARRPL010000148.1:0-9953 GCA_037382905.1 Gemmatimonadota bacterium
GCCCCCGGGGGGTCGTGGTCGAGGCCGTAGAGGAGGCAAAGGTAGAACATGATCTCCGAGTCGGTGGTGCCTTTCAGATGCCCGTACCAGGTCCGGCCCAGCTCCGCCACAAGGTCCCACCGGATCGACTCCAGTCCGCCGATGCCGCCGTTGTGGACGAAGAGCCAGCGGCCGTGGCGAAAGGGGTGGCAGTTGGTCTGCTGCACCGCCGTTCCCGTGGTGGCCCGGACGTGGGCCATGAAGAGGGGCGAGCTCACGTGCCGGGCGATGTCGAACAGGTTGTCGTCGTTCCAGGCGGGCTGGATGTCCTTGTACATCCCCGGCGAGTCCAGGTGGTCGTACCAGCCGATCCCGAAGCCGTCGCCATTGGTGGTCCGCACCGACTGCCGCGCCGACAGGCTCTGGTCGATGAGGGAGTAGCGCGTCTCGAAGATGAGCCGTGCCAGGGGAATGGGGTTTCCGGAGTACGCGAGCCAGCGGCACATGAGCGCTTTCCTCGATGCTTCGGTGAAGGGGGTCACGGGCGGCGTCCCGGAGGATGCGCCGTCCGTGGCACATTCTGAGCCCCCGGACTGCAGATCGCACCTTCCGGCGCGCCTTGCACCCGAGGCACCGCCCCGCCCACACTGGCCCGGCGGCCGGCGTTGCGGGACGCCGGTGCGCACGGACCGGACTGCGGACCCCCGGGGAGGTGCCCTTCGATGAACCGACGACTCTTCCTGAAGCGCTCGGCGGCGCTGACCGCCGGCATCCCCCTGGGCCAGGGACTCACCGGCCGGCTGGAAGCGGACTCGGTAGGCCTGGGTCGCGGACCCGGAATCGACGGAGCCCGGCTCCACGCCGATCTCGAGGCCCTGCGGCGGTTCGGGGGCACGCCCGACGGAGGGACCCACCGGGTCGCCTACTCCGACGAGGATCTGGGGGGCCGGGAGTGGGTGGCGAGCCTCATGCGGGAGGCGGGGCTGGAGACCTGGGTGGACCCTGCGGGCAACCTGGTGGGGGCGCTCCAGGGTACCGATCCGGATCTCCCGCCCCTGGGCGTGGGGTCCCACATCGACACGGTACCCTTCGGCGGCAGCTACGACGGGACCATCGGCGTGCTCGGTGCGGTGGAGATCGTCCGGAGCCTCCGGGACGGCGGCCTGCAGCTTCGCCACCCCCTCCGGGTCTACGTCTTCCAGAACGAGGAGGGGGGCAAGACCGGAAGCCGGCTCCTGATCGGCGCCGTGGACCCTTCCGAGCTCCAGGTGGAGACGGCATCCGGTTTCACCATCGGAGAAGGGATCCGCAGAGTCGGTGGCGATCCGGAGGACCTGGAGGCCTGCCGCCTGAGGCCTGGCGACCTGGCGGCCTTCCTGGAGCTACACATCGAGCAGGGTGCGACGCTGGAGCGGGAGGGTGCGCCCATCGGGGTGGTCGAGGGGATCGTCGGCATCCGGAGGTGGTTCGTCACCGTCACCGGCGAGCAGAATCATGCCGGCACCACCCCCATGCCTCTGCGGAGGGATGCCCTGGTCACCGCCTCCCGGCTCGTGAGCGCCGTGCACGAGACCGCCCTCGCCATGGACGGCCGCCCGGTGGCCACGGTAGGCCGCATGGAGGTCGAGCCGGGAGCGATCAGCCACGCACCGGAGGAGTTCACTCCCCCGGAGCAGGTCGCCGCCGGAGTCGAGGTCCTCATGGAGACGCTGCTCCGGGCGGACGAGGATCTCTGAGGCCGGAGGGCTCCGGCCCGGGTGCTCGGCCCAGGGGTCCGGTAGAGAGCCCCCTCTCGACCCCGAGGGGCTCGCTCCGCCGAGGCGGGCTCCCCATCTTGCCGTCCACACGAAAATCCAGGACCCCGGGGACGGCATCGCCCGGCCGTCGCTGCCGCCTGGAACGCCCCGGTGGTGAGCCCCCGGCTCCTCGGAAAGGGAGAAATCATCATGACCCAGCGCCGTCCGCCGTCCATCCCGCCTCGACGGTCCGCCCGTCTTCTGGCCGCCGCCCTGGCCACCTCCGCCCTCCTGACCATCCCCACCCGGGGCGCTGCCCAGTCGCCCCTGGCGGATCCGGACGTCCAGGGCCAGATCGCCTTGTTCTCGGCCTGGCTCCAGGGCCAGATCGACATCCGGGGGCTGCCGGGCGTCGTGGTGGGCGTCGTGGCTGGAGACTTCGAGGGCGCCTCACCCGACGATCCCCCGGTCACCATCGAGCACCTCCTCACCCACAGCTCGGGCCTGCCTCGGGAGGCGGGTCCCCATTGGACCGACTGGGACTTCCCCACGGCGGAGGAGATCCGGGCTCTGATGCCCGCTCGTCAGGCGCCCTTCTCACCGGAGGTCCGCTGGAAGTACTCGAATCTCGCCTACACCATCGCCGGTATGGTGGTGGAGGAGGTGAGCGGTATGTCCTGGGCGGACTACCTCCAACAGAACATCTTCGATCCCCTGGGGATGGACGCGTCGAGCGTCGATGAGCCCGACCCCCTCCTGGCCACCGGGTACGGTCGCCGGATGCCCGACGGGTCCAGGGAGGTGGTGCCCTTCGTGGACGCCCGGGGGATGGCGGCCGCCACGGGTCTCACCTCCACGGTGGAGGACATGGCCCGGTTCGTGTCGGCCCAGTTCCGGGAGGGGCGCCGGGGCGGCGAGAGGATCCTCGGGACGGCGGCGCTCCGGGAGATGCACCGCGTGCGTATGCTGGAGAACACCTGGACCCGTGGGCAGGGGATCGGGTTCAGCGTACAGCGGGACGACGGCACGCTCTACGACAGGCGGTGGCCGCCGCCACGGCGCCGACACCGGACCGGGTCGCGTGGGATCCCGCATGGGAGCGTTTCGCCGGGGAGTATCGGAGTCGATGGGGGACCACCCGGGTGTTGGTGATGAACGAACGTCTGGTCACCATGGACCCCTGGGCATCGAGCATCGGCGATCCCATCGAGCTCGAACCCCTGGGAGACGGCACCTTCCGCATGCTGGCCCCCACCGGCGGCGGGGCGGTGGGAGAGATCGTCCGGTTCGTGGAGGAGGACGGGGAGGTGGTCCGGATGATCACCGGCGACTCCTGGTCCGCTCGGGTGCGGTAGGAGGTGCTGCCGCCGGTCGCCCTCCCGGGGCCGGGCCTCAGCGGTTCACCAGGTCCAGGGAGAGGGGCATCCGACCCGGACGCCGGTGCCGGGTGGCCTGTTCGTAGGCGTACGCGAGGCGCAGGAGCGCGCCCTCACTCCAGGCCCGCCCGAAGAAGAGGATCCCCACCGGCATGCCGAAGACATACCCGTTCGGCACCGTGATGCTCGGGTAGCCCGCGACGGCGGCGGAGCCGGAGCTTCCGTAGCTGGAGCCGTCCTCGGTGACCAGATCGATCTTCCATGCCGGGCCGGTGGTGGGCGCCACGAGGGCGTCCAGCCGGTGCTCCTCCATGACCCGGTCGATTCCCTCGGCTCGGGACAGGCGCTGCGCCGTCTGGAGCGCCTCCAGGTACTCGGGCGAGGACAGGTCCCCCTTCTCCTGGGCCTGCAGGAAGATCTCCTGGCCGAACCAGGGCATCTCCCGGTCGGCGTTCGCCTCGTTGAAGGCGATGAGGTCGGCGAGCGTGGCCATCCCGTTGGGCCGGTCCGACATCTCCAGGTAGGCGGCCATGTCGGCCTTGAGCTCGTAGAGGAGGACCTGGAACGAGGCGTTCCCGAATTCCCGGCGCGTCTCGATGACCGTGTCGTCCACGATGGTGGCCCCGGCCTCCTCCATGGCCCGGAGGGCGTCCTCCATGAGCTCGTCCACCACGGGATGATTGCCGAAATGGCTCCGTTCGACACCGATCCGGGCACCTCGAAGCCCCTCGGCGTCCAGAAACCGGGTGTAGTCCGTCCCGGCGAAGCGGGCCGCCTCCCTCGTCACGGGGTCCCGGGGATCCGGCCCGGCGAGGGCCGACAGGAGGGTCGCGGCGTCCGCCACGGTGCGGGTCATGGGTCCCGCCGTGTCCTGCGTGTGGGAGATGGGGATGATGCCGGCGCGGCTCACCAGCCCCACCGTGGGCTTGATCCCCACCACGCCGTTCAGGGACGAGGGGCACACCACCGACCCGTTGGTCTCGGTGCCGATGGCCCCGGCGCAGAAGTTGGCGGAGACGGCTGCGCCGGAGCCCGAGGAGGAGCCGCAGGGGTTCCGGTCCACCGCGAAGGCGTTGCCACACTGGCCTCCCCGGGCGCTCCAGCCGGAGCTGGAACGGGTCGAGCGGATGTTGGCCCACTCCGAGAGGTTGGCCTTCGCCAGGAGGATGGCTCCGGCTTCCCGTAGCCGGGCGGCGACCCCGCTGTCCTGGGCGGCGATGTGCCCTTCGAGAGCGTACGACCCGGCGGTGGTGGTCATGGCGTCCGCGGTGTCGATGTTGTCCTTCACCACGATGGGGATGCCGTGGAGCGGTCCCCGGACCGTTCCGGCGGCCCGCTCCTCGTCCAGGCGCCTTGCGATCTCCAGCGCCTCCGGGTTCACCTCGATGATGGAGCGGAGGCGGGGCCCCGCCCGGTCCAGGGCGGCGATGCGGTCCAGGTAGAGCCGGGTGATCTCCAGGGAGGAACGCTGTCCCGTCGCCATCTGCTCGGCCAACTCCGCCAGCGTCACCTCCTCCAGCTCGAAGGTCTCTTCCAGCCACCACTGCTCCACCGCACCCGCGGCGCCCGCCCCCGCCTCCCGGGAGGGCGCACACGCGGTGGCGCCCACGGCGGTGGCGGCGGCGGAGACGGCCCCGAGCTTCACGAAGGCCCGCCGGCCGAGCCCTGTCGATGTGCTCTCCCTGGGGTCGGCCCCTCGGGGCTTCAGGGGACCGGTTCCTGAATTCGGCGCTTCGGACGCGGAATGGGTCACGGACGATTTCCTTGGACTCGAGACAGGACGACGCAGAGGTCCGATCCTTCAGTAGGCGGCGCGCAAGCTGGGGAGCGCCGCCCCTGCCAGGCAACCCTCCTCCAGGGTTGCGAGACCCCATGGATGGGCCTTGGTGGTGGGGGTCCGAGCCTCTCAACGGGATCTCCGGCGGCCGGGTGAGGGGTCTCGCGGAATGGCACCCGCCTCAGGCCCCGGCCTCAGCCCGGGTGGCTCCCCGCCCACCGGCGCGGTATCCTGCCAGCCCCCCCGTTGCATTCCAGACGCCCGGATGTCCCATGCATGCTCGAGCCCCATACCGCGGCCACAGACCGAGACTCGTCCCCACCGTCGCCGGGGTCGTTCTCGCCGCCCTCGCCGCCCTGCCCGCCCCGGCCCAGGAGGTGGATCTCGAAGCCCTGCAGGACGAGGCGGTGGCGTACCTCCAGGACTACCTGCGGGTGGACACCCGGAACCCCCCGGGGAACGAGATCCTGGGCGCCCGGTTCTTCGCCGAGATCTTCGATCGGGAGGGGATTCCCTACGAGATCGTCGAATCCGCTCCCGGACGCGGAAACATCTGGGCCCGGCTCGAGGGGGGTGACGAGCCGGGGCTCGTCCTGCTCCACCACATGGATGTGGTGCCCGCGGACCCGGCCTACTGGACCGACGATCCCCTCTCCGGTGAACTGAAGGACGACGGGTTCATCTACGGTCGAGGGGCGTTGGACACGAAGACGGGCGGCATCCTCCATCTGGCTGCATTTCTCGCCCTGCACCGCTCCGGCGTACCCCTCCGTCGGGACGTGATCTTCATGGCCACCGCCGACGAGGAGGCGGGCGGGATGTTCGGCGCCGGTTGGTTGGTGGAGCACCGGCCCGAGATCTTCGAGAGGGTGGGCTTCCTCCTGAACGAGGGCGGCGGCGGTACCCAGGTGGGCGACGCCGTGGAGTTCGGCGTGGAGGTGACGCAGAAGGTGCCCTACTGGCTTCACCTCCGAACCGTAGGCGAACCGGGTCACGGTTCCAGGCCCCAGGTGTCGTCGGCCGTCACCGAGATGGTGGAGGCTCTGGCACGGGTCCGAGCCCACGAGTTCCAGGCCCGGATCGTTCCGGCGGTGGATACCCACTTCAAGGGTGCCGCCCCGGCCCACCCCGAGCCCTGGCGAACCCGGTTCCAGGACATGGCCGCCGCCATCCGGGAGCCGGGGGTCCTCCGGGAGCTGCAGGAGTACGAGCCGGGCCTCCACGCCCTCACGCGGAACACCTGCTCCATCACCCGCCTGATGGGGAGCGACAAGATCAACGTGGTCCCCCCCGAGGCCGGTGCCGAGCTGGACTGTCGGCTCCTGCCGGACCAGGACCCCAACGCCTTCCTGGCGGAGTTGGGCGAGGTTCTGGGGCCCGAGGTGGAGGTGGAGGTGCTCATGGGCTTCACCCCCGCCGTGTCCACCACCGACACCGAGCTCTACCGCATCGTCGAGGAGGTGACCCTCGACGCCTTCCCCGGCGCCAGCTTCAACCCCCAGGTGGTGGGCGGTTTCACCGACTCCCACTTCTTCCGGGACCTGGGCATCGTGAGCTACGGCTACGAGGCCACCGCCACGCCGCAGGAGGATGCCAGCGGCGTCCACGGGAACAACGAGCGGGTGTCCGAGGAGAACGTCCGCCGGGGCGTGGGGGTGACCCTCGAGATCGTGGAGCGATTCGCCGCCGGACGGGGGGTCAGTCAGGACCGCTGACCCGGCCTCGACCCCGGATCGGGCCGCGAGGGAGGGGACCCGGGCAACCTCCCGGGGTGATCGTCCGATCCTGAGGCAAGCTCATGGTAGAGGTGCACCATGGACCGGATTCCCCGCTCCACCTGTCGGGCGGGAATCCACTCGTTGGGGGCGTGCATGTTCGCCCCGGGAAGCGCCAGACCCATGACCGCCACCGACGGCGTGATCAACTCCGAGAGGTCCCGGGCGATGGGGAGCGTTCCGCCGTGGGCAACCCGAACCGGCTCCACCCCGTAGACCCGGGCCAGCGCCCGTCCCGCGGCCTCGAAGAGGCGCCCGTCGGGATCGGAGCGGAAGGGAGGGTTCGCCTGATACGCTTCCACCCGCACGCCCACGCCGGCAGGGACGTGGTGATGAATGTGGCGACGGAGCAACTCGAGGATCCGCTGCGGATCCTGGTCAGGGACGAGGCGGCAGCTGACCTTCGCGGAGGCGCGGCCGGGCAGGACCGTCTTCTTCCCGGGCCCGGTGTACCCGCCCACGATCCCGTTCACGTCCAGGCATGGGCGAATCCAGATGCGCTCCGGCGTGCTGTAGCCCGGCTCCCCCACCAGGGCGGCGCCCCCGGCGGATCGCTGGAACGCCTCCTCGTCGTAGCCCATGGAGGCCCATGCCTCCCGCATCTCCTCGGGGACGTCCCGCACGTCGTCGTAGAACCCCTCCACCGCCACCCGGCCCCGGGGGTCGTGGAACGACGCCACCAGCTCCGCCAGGACGTGGACCGGATTCGGGACCGCACCGCCGTACTGCCCCGAATGCAGGTCGTGCCCCGAGCTCACCACCTCGATCTCCACGTAGGCCATGCCTCGCATCCCGAAGATCAGCGAGGGCCGGTCCGGAGAGAACATCATGGAGTCGGCGATGATGGCGTGATCCGCCGCCAGCGAAGTCCGGTGCTCGGCGACGAAGGGGGTGAGATGAGTCGAACCCACCTCCTCCTCCCCCTCGAAGAGCAGGATCAGGTTCACCGGTACGCCGACGGTCCGGAGCGCCGTCTCGGCGGCGGCGATCTGCACCACCACCTGGGCCTTGTCGTCCGCCGCTCCCCGGGCCACCAGGTTCCCGCCCTCCCGGGTCAGCTCGAAGGGGGGCGAGCGCCAGGCCTCGAGAGGATCCGCAGGCTGGACGTCGTAGTGGGCGTAGACCAGGAGCGTCGGGGCATCGGGACCCGCCAGGTGACGTCCCACCACGATGGGGTGGCCGCCCGTCTCGTGAGTCTCGGCGGAGAGGCCCGCCCGCGCCATCCTCCCGTGTACCCAGAGGGCCGCCTCCCGGACACTTGCGGCGTAGGCCGGATCGGTGGAGATGCTGGGGATGGCGATCAGTTCCTGGAAATCCGCGAGAACGGCCCGGAGATGATCCTGGATATACGGGTCTACAGGGTCCATGGACGGCCGGTGGAGGGAGGATCGCGGGAGGGGGTCGAGCCCGAGGGAGGGCCCGGGCCCCGTCCCGTCGACGGGGCGAGAAACGGGGCTCATTGTTCACCCCCCGCACGCAGGCTGCAACTTCGTCGGATCCCGCCATCGACCCGCAGCGTCACGGTGTGGAGCTTGCCGCCCGGACGTGACGAAGCCCGGGCCGATCCACGGGCCCACGAGGAGACGGGTCGGGACGACCCCCTGGGCGATCCCCCTCAGGCCGCGACGGGAGGCGTCCTCCGGCCGGCCGACCCCAGGACTCGGAGGCACATCATGAAAAGGACCAGGAACCCTAGATCCAGCACGCCCAGGACGGCGAAGGCATTGTGCGGCAGATCCCCGATCCCCAGGTGCACGAGTGAGATCGACGCGTACGCCGCCTTGTAGATGGCTCCCACCAGGATCAGGTCCCGGCTCTCCTCGATGTGACGGAAGACCAGGACGTACATGATGCCCTGCACCAGCACGAAGGCCGCCGAGAGCTGGAGGTAGGCCGGCTCGGCGGGGGCAGGGATCCCGAGGGCGCCATAGGCCCACGGGTAGAGGAAGAGGAAGACGATCCCCAGAAGGAGATCGTACACGGCGGCGACGAGAAAGACGCCTCGGTAGAAACGCAGGTCAGCCATCACGCCCTCCCGAGTGGACGACCGGCCGCCGACGGGCCTCGGGAGAGGACCGCCGAAGACGGCGGAATCGTCTCTTGCGGGCCCGGGTGACCTCTTCCGAGTAGAGGTCCGCCATGAGCGCCAGGAACCCCTGCTGGAGTTCCTCCCCGGACATCCCGCGTGGATCGAAGTTCAGGTCGAACAGGGTGCAGCGTTCCCAGACCCCGGGGTGCGTCAGCCGGCCCTCCCTGCGCAAGCGCTCGTAGAGGGGCGTACCGGGAAAGGGCGTCAGGAGGGTCACCTGGACGTCCGAGAGCTCCAGCTGCCGGGCGAAGTCCAGCACGGCGGCGAAGATCTCGGGAGTCTGTCCGTCCAGGCCCAGGACGAAGCAGCCGATGACGCCGATCCCATGGGCCTGAAGGCGGCCCACGTTCTCCTGGTAGCTCCCGAAGTGCCGTCGCTTCCAGTTGGATCGGAGTTCCAGCCCGTCCAGGGCATCGGGCGTGGGGCTCTCGAGCCCGATGAGCACGCTGCGACAGCCCGCGTCCCGCATGAGCGCCACCAGCTCGGGATCGTCGGCAACGGCGATGTCCAACTCGGTGAACCAGGGCACCTCTTCCGGGGCCAGCAGCTCCATGAGGCGTCGCGCCTGGCCCCGGTCCACGAAGCTGTTGTCGTCGGCGAACTCGACGAAGGGCCGAGGCCAGATCGACCGGATGGCGTCGATCTCCCTCATGACCCGCTCCGGCGGCTTCACCTTGTAGCGCTCGGTCAAAAGGATGGAGCTGGCGCAGAACTCGCACTTGTGGGGACAGCCCCGGCTCGTCTGCACCGTGAGGCGGTTGTACCGCTCCGGCTCCAGGAGATCGAAGCGGGGGATGGGTGCCTGGGCGAGGTCGAAGCCCCGGGGGTCCGGGCTCCGGTAGGTCGCCCGCAGCCTCCCGGCCTCGAAGTCCCGAAGCAGCCCGGCCCAGACCGGTTCTCCCTCCCCGACCACCACGGCGTCACAGTGGAGGAGCGCCTCCTCCGGACGACTGGTGACGTGGAGCCCGCCCATGACCACCGCCACTCCTGCGGCACGGTATCGGTCGGCCAGCGCATAGGCCTCACCGATCTGGGCCGAAAGCGACGAGATGGCCACCAGGTCGCAGTCGGTGTCCAGCGGCCCCGCGCTCTCCAGGTCCATCACCTCCGCGTACTCCACCTCGTGGCGCTCCGGAGTGAGCGCCGCCAGCGTCAGGAGCGAGAGGGAGGGCAGCGAGGCGATCACCTCGCTCCGCTCCACGAAGCCCGGGAGCATCACCC
>JARRPL010000149.1:0-7239 GCA_037382905.1 Gemmatimonadota bacterium
GCTCGTCCCCGTCCTCCTCGCCATCCCCCTCCCGGGCGTAGAGGGGCGCGGCGTCCAGCCACACGGCCCGGCCCCGGACGGTGGGGACCAGGGCGCCGTCCTCCAGCTCCACATAGCCCCGTTCCTCCAGCTTGTCCACGGTACGGCTGTACGTGGACGGGCGACCGACCCCGGCGTCCTTCATGGCCCGGATCAGGGTGTGGGGACGATACCGGCCCGGAGGTTGGGTCTCGTCCTCCACCAGGAGGGGGTTGGGCTGATCCTCGGTCTCGGGGTCCAGCGCCCACACGGCGCCAGGCTCCAGGTCCAGCTCCGGGGGAGCGGTGGGCCGATCCGGCTCGAACTCCCGGTACGCCGCCTCCCAGCCCAGGAAGGTCCGCCACGACACGGTGCCGGTCAGGGGGCGGTCGAGGCCGTCGGTACGGGCTTCGATGCTCCGTGACGCGCTGGTGGACGGGGCCATCTGGCTCGCCAGCGTGTGGGCCCGGATGAGGCGGTAGAGCTTGCGGGCGTCGGCGTCGTCCACCGGCGCCTCGTCCACCTGGATGCGGGTGGGACGGATCGCCTCGTGGGCGTCCTGAGTGGGGCCGGTGGCGACATTCGCCGACGCCTCGGCGCCCAGGTGGTCCGCTCCGAATTCCTCCGCGACCCGATCCCGGGCGGCCTTCACCGCCGACGCCGCGAGCCGCGTGGAATCGGTCCGGATGTAGGTGATGTGCCCCTGCTCGTAGAGCATGCTGGCCAGCGCCGACGTCTTTCGGGGAGACCACCCCAGGCGGGCGCCCGCCTGCTGGAGCAGGGCATCGGTGGAGAACGGGGCGGCAGGTTTCCGCGAGCCGGTCCGGGCCTTCACCTCGGTCACCGTCACCCGGCCGGCGGCGGCGAGCGCGTCGAAGGCCTGGTTCGCTCCCTCGGCGTCGAAGGTGCGCTTCGGGTCCTTCTTTCCGCTGTCATCGGTCCACACGTCCGGGTCGCCGGGTTCGTGGAACCGCACCTGCAGCCCTACCCCCTGGGCCCGTGCCCTGACCTCGAAGTAGGGTGTCGGCTTGAAGGCCTCCCGCTCCAGCTCCCGCTCCACCACGAAGCCCAGCGTCGGCGTCTGGACGCGGCCCATGGAGGCGCCCCGCCCCACCACGGCGCTGGCCATCTTGGAGGTGCGGAAGCCCACGAGCCGGTCCAGGAACTTCCGGACCAGGGCGCTATCCACCATGCGCTGATCCACCGGCCGGGGAGACTCCAGCGCCGCCTGGACCGCCTCCTCGGTAACCTCCTGGAAGGTGACCCTGTGGGTGGGGCCGTGGGGCGAGAGGATCCGGTCGAGGCACCAGGCGATGAACTCTCCCTCCCGGTCCGGGTCGGTGGCGATCCAGAAGGTGGGTTCTCCGGGCGCCTCCTCCGCCGCCGACAGGACGGCCTGCACCGCCGCCTCACCCCGCTCGGTCCAGACCCACGGGGGCGAGGGGAGCTCACCGGTCCGGTTCGCCCAGAAGGCCTTCTTGGCGTCCTTGCCGTGCCGGCTGCGGTCGAAGGGGAGGGTCTCCACGTGGCCTCCGGTGGCCGTCACCTTCCAGTCGTCTCCCAGGTACTTCTGGAGGGTGCGGGCCTTGGCGGCGGACTCGACGATGAGGATGTTCACTGGCCCCGCTCCCGTCGCGGCTGGACGTCGTGGAAGGTCAACTCGGGCTCGTCCTTGAGGGTGGTGTTCAACGACCACTCGTTGTCGAAGAGGATCATGGGGTGGCCGTCCGCGTCCTCCACGGCCCGCCTGCCGTACGCTCCGCCCACCCGATCGATCCGTTCCCGGGGTCCGGTGACCCAACGGGCGCAGTGGAAGGGCAGGGGGTCCAGCCTGATCTTCACGCCGTACTCCCGCTCCAGCCGGTCCGCCAGGACGTCGAACTGCAGCCGGCCCACCGCGCCCACCAGAGGCACCGGTCCCGTGAGGGAATGGGAGTACAGCAGGAGGATCGTCCCCTCTTCCGCCAGGTGTTTGAGGCCCCGGTCCAGCTGCTTCCGCTTCAGCGCCTCCTCGATACGGACCTGGGCGAAGTGCTCCGGGGAGAACCGGGGAACGCCGGCGTACTCCACCCCGGGCTCGGCGCTCAGGGTGTCGCCCACCCGGAGCGTACCCCGGTCGTGGATTCCCACCACGTCTCCGGCGACCGTCTCCCCGGCGGCCTCCCGCTCCCGGGCCATCAGCTCCTGGGGGGTGGCCAGGCGGATCGTCTTCTCGGTACGGGAGTGGTGGGCGTCCATTCCCGGCTCGTACCGGCCGGTGCACACCCGCAGGAAGGCGATGCGGTCGCGGTGCCGGGGATCCATGTTCGCCTGGACCTTGAAGACGAACCCTGAGAAGGGAGTCTCCACCGGGTCCAGCGGAGTGCCACCGCTCTCCCGGGGGGCCGGCGCCGGAGCCAGCGCCAGGAAGTGGCGGAGCAGCACCTCGACGCCGGCGTTGGTCAGGGCGCTCCCGAAGAAGACGGGGGTGAGACGGCCCGCCGCCAGCTCGTCCGGGTCCCAGGGCGTCCCCACCTCGTCCAGGAGGGCCACCTCCTCCCGGAGGGTGTCGGCCCCGCTGGTCCCCAGGTGCTCCTCCACGGCGGCGTCGTCCAGCGTCACTGTGTCCGCCGCCAGGCGGGTCTGCCCGTGGTCACCCGAGGGCCGAAAGAGGTGCACCTCTCCGGTGAGGCGATCCGCCAACGCCACCATGCGCCCGTCGCGGCGTGCGGGCCAGGAGGCGGCGTAGCATTCGATTCCGAGATCCTGGGACACGTCGTCCAGGAGCTGGAGGGGGTCGACGCCCACGCGGTCGCACTTGTTCACGAAGGTCGTGATGGGGAGCCGCCGCCTGCGGCAGACGCTGAAGAGCTTGCGGGTCTGGGCCTCCACCCCCTTGCGGTTGTCCAGGAGCATGATGGCCGAGTCCGCCGCCGCCAGCGCCCGGTAGGTGTCCTCGGAGAAGTCCTGGTGACCGGGGGTGTCCAGCAGGTTGATCCGGAAGCCCTCCCAGTCGAAGTGGAGCGCGCTGGCGGTGATGGAGATGCCCCGCTCCTTCTCCATGTCCATCCAGTCCGAGGTGGCGTGGCGCTGGGCCCCGCGTCCCTTCACCGACCCCGCCAGGTGGAGCGCCCCTCCGTAGAGCAGGAGCTTTTCGGTGAGGGTCGTCTTCCCGGCGTCGGGGTGGCTGATGATGGCGAAGGTTCGCCGGCGGGCGACCTCGGTCGCCAAGGTGGAGGTGGTGGACATTCACCAAAGGTCACCGGCCCCGGGACGGGATTCAACCGGGCCGGTATCGGCGGATCTCCTGGGCCCGGATCTCCTCGTCGGTCCATGCGACGGGTTTGAGCTGACCCCGGGCGAAGAGGGCCGCCTGGTCGTCGAAGTGGGGGGACGAGGGCTCGTTGCTCTGCCCGTACGCCAGCACCGAGAGGGCTCGGGGCCCGTCTTCGTCGAACTCCACCGCCAGGACCCACCCGTCGCCTCGGTTGGCCTGGAGTCGCCCGTCGGCGGAGGGCTCGAAGGACAGGACCCGGAAGCAGCCCAGGACGGCGGGGCAACCCTGCACGGGCACGTTGACGTCGCCTCGCACCACCCGGTGGACCTCACCCCAGGTGCCGTCCAGCGGCCAGCCGCGGGCCACCATGGTGTCCACCGCTGCCGCCAGCGCCCGGGTCGCGGCGGCGGGGTCGCCGAGCCCGTAGGGCGTGGAGAGCGGCGAGTTCGCGTTCCACGGCACCCGGTAGGCGCCGTCGGGCCCCGTCGCCTCGAGGTAGAGGTCGGCCCAGATCGAGAAGAGGGTCGCGCCACGGGAGTAGATGCCGGCCGTCCGATCCCAGAGCTCCAGCACCGTGGCGGCGTCCAGGAGGTAGCTGGGTCGAATGTCGCCGATGAAGGGCTTGCGCGCCTCCCTCACCAGCTCGTCCACCACCCGGTTCGCCATGAGGACCCGGGTGGAGTGCTTCAGCGTGACCATGTCCTCCAGCGTGAGGCGCCGGTCCCCGTGGGCCAGGAGGAGGGAGTGCTGGCTCCGCAGCCGCAGCCGGGGCGCCGGCAGGTTCGGCGGAAGGGTATCCCGGTCCACCTTCACCAGGAGGTTCGAGTAATCCGGGGTGTCGTTCGCCTGCTGCAGGTACCCGCCGGGAGGGTTGATCCAGAAGGGGAGGTCCCCGAACGGCACCAGCTCGCTCCACATGTCGGCAACGCTCCGGGCGACGGCCGCCGTATCTCCGGTGGGAGGGTGGGGCAGCCTGGGCAGGCGGGCGTTGTAGTAGTGGACGATGTTCCCGACAACGTCGGCGTAGGTGAAGTTCGACGACGGGTGGGCCCGCATCTCCATGACGTCGGTCCACTCCTCCAGGGAGCGGGCCTGCATCATGCGCAGGAACTGCTCACCCCTCCGGAACTCCCCGTCCCGGGGGTCCTTGAGGATGTAGAAGGTGCTCCCCGTCTCGTGGATCACCGGACCGTGGGGGGTGGTGCGGGTGACCCGCGTCTCCGAGGCCAGCTCCCCCTCCTCGGTACGGTAGGAGACCGTGACGGGCTCCTCCATGACGGGATGCGATTCGCCATCCAGCAGGTACCGGGTCCGATCCGCCGGATCCCGGGCGAGGGCGTAGACCTGGGACAGCGTCGGCGAGTTGTTGGTGGTGGCCCATCCGAGCCGCTCGTTGAACCCGCCGATGATCCCGAAGGCCGAGCCGATCCGGAAGTCGCCGTAGAACTCCACCACCCCCGGGACCCGGACGTGGGCTTCGTAGTATCCGGCGTCCCAGCTCAGGTGGGGATTCCGAAGCAGTATGGCGTTCCGCGACACGGTGCGGGAGGGGGCGAAGGCCCATGCGTTGCTGCCGTCCAGGAGGAAGCTCTCGTCGGCGGGGGACGGGCCGGCGGCCGCCCGGGTGGCGGCGTCCCGGTCCGCCCCGGCCCCGGGACCCGGATCCGGTTCCGTCAGGGACTCGACGAAACGCCGGGCGTCGGAACGGCTCCAGCTCTGGACCTCCCGGGCCAGGGCGTCGATCCCCGTGAAGTCGGGTGTCAGCCAGTCGGGGAAGGCCTCGGCATGGAGGCGGAGGTAGTGGTTCACCCCCGCGGCGAAGCCCTGGTAGACCTCCCGGGTCCCGGGCTCCAGCCGGCTCCACGTCTCCCGGGCCCGAGCGTGGCGGACCCGGGCCTCGAAGTCGTCGTCGATGGAGTCGGGACCCACGAACCGGGCGTACTCGCCCCGGGCCTTCACCAGGTTCAGTGCCGGTACCTCGCCGTAGTCCTCGGACTGGAGCCACCCCAGGGCGAATCCCATGGCCTCCAGGTCCTCCGCCATGACGTGGGGAACACCGTACCGCGTACGGACGATCTCCACCCGCCGCGCGATGGCGGCCTCGGAGGCGGAGTCGGCAGCGGCGGGCCCCGGGGCTTCGACGGAGCGTGCCGCCGGAGCACCGGAGTCGGCGGAAGGAGCGGGCGGCGGTGTGGACGCCGCCAGCCCCAGGGGAGCCACCAAGGGAAGGACGTAGCGAAGCAGAAGAGCCATGATGCCGATGGAAGGAGGGGTAAGGCACAAGCTAGGCGCCTGCCCGTACGCCTGACAATCAAATTCCCCGGCGGCCGTGGGGCGGGTCCGGGCGGGCCTGTCACGGGCTTTCCTCCCGAGGCGGGGCCAGGACGGCGGACCCGTCGATCTCGCAGACGCTTGCCAACGACCCCCTCGGTCGGGAGGATTGGCGGGTCCGTCTCCCATCACGCATTCAGGATTGCACGTGTCGCCCTCCCACCGATTGCACGGGTCCCACTCCCGTCGCCGGTCCATCGGTCCGACGTGCCGCCTCCGGACCGGTCGAACCCCGGGGCTGGCCCTCCTTCTCGCCCTCCTCGTTCCGGGACCCGGGTGGGGTGCCGAGCGCCAGGACGGGCAGGTGGCGGATTCCCAGGTCGTGGACACCGCCGCCGTCGACACCCTGGAACCCGACACCCTGCCGCCTCCGGAGCAGATCACCCAGGAGCGTTCCGCCACCGACGAGGAGATCCGGAACGCCCTCCAGGCACTCTTCGATCGGGTGCCGTCGCTGCGGGGGATCCGCGTCGGCGTGGAGGCCGGGGTCGTCCATCTCGAAGGGCGGGTGCTGGACAGCGAGACCCTGACCCGAGCCGGGGAGCTGGCCTCGGCGCAGGAGGGGGTCCTCTGGGTCGAGAACGACATCGCGCTGGACACCTCCCTGTCCCGCCGGCTCGAACCCACCTGGGACCGGCTCCAGGATCTGGTCTTCGGATTCCTGGCGCGGTTGCCCCTCCTGGTGGTGGGGCTCCTCATCGTCCTCTTCTCCCTGTGGCTGGGGGGGCGGCTGGGCCGATGGGGAGGGCCGTCGTGGATCCGCTTCAAGAATCCCTTCCTCCAGAACATCGTAGGCCGGGCGATCCAGGCGGTGGTGGTGCTGGCGGGGCTGCTGCTGGCGCTGGACCTCATGGAGGCCACGGCCCTGGTGGGCGCAGTGGCGGGTACCGCCGGTCTGGCGGGGCTGGCGGTGGGCTTCGCCTTTCAGGACATCGTCCAGAACTACCTGGCGGGGCTCCTCATGGCGGTGCGTCAGCCCTTCGACAAGAACGACCACGTGCTGGTGGACAGCTACGAGGGCAAGATCGTACGACTCACGCCCAGGGAGACGATCCTCATGACGCTGGACGGGAATCACGTGAGGGTCCCCAACGCGCTGGTCTTCCGGAGTCCCATGACCAACTTCACCCGCAACCCCCGGCGGCGCTTCCAGTTCGATGCGGGTGTGGGGCCCGGCGACCACATGGCGCATGCCAGCCGCGGCGGGATCCAGTTGAAGTAGGAGATGGAGGGGATCCTCTAGGACCCGGCCACGGAAGCGTTCGTGGTGGCGCTCTGAGACTCGTCGGTGACGGTGCGATTCATGGCCTGGGTGGACCAGCGGACGGCGGACTTCGGTCGGGTCCGCTCCGAGGCGATCCGCCTGGTGAAGCGCCGTCTCGAGGCCACGGGGGTCGCCCTTCCCTCTCCGGAGTTCAACATCCGCATGGCGGGTGCGGGAGAGGCGGAAACGCCGGGTGGAGAGGCCGTGCCCGAGACGCCGAAGCCCCCGGCCCAGGACTTCGAGCTGTCGGACGTTCGAGGTGAGCAGGAGGACGTATCCCCCGACGACGCGGTGGACCGGCAGATCCAGGAGGACCGGGAACGGAGCGGCGAACGGAACCTTCTGGAGGCGGACGGAGGCGACGGAGCAC
>JARRPL010000150.1:0-11877 GCA_037382905.1 Gemmatimonadota bacterium
GTCCACCCGCATCCGGGTGCCGTCCACGGTGATGTCGGGGACATAGCTCGCCCCGTCCTGGATCACCTGGACCCCCTCCAACTGCACCCCACCCTGGTCGAAGGCCCCGCGCCAACGGCTCCCGGAGTTGATCAGGGAGCCCCGACTTCCGGTGGCGAAGAGATTCTGTTCCAGCTGGACCCAGACGAAGGGGAGGTCGTCGGGGGAGTGATTGACGTAGTGGATCACCTCGCTCCCTCGGACGCGGTGCTCGGCAGGGATCAGCTCCACCTCGATCCGGTAATCCGCCTCCTGCTGCCAGTATGCAGGACCCGGCTCACCCCCGGGCCGACGCACCCCGTCCGGGGCGGGCCAGTCCATGGGCGCGAACATCTCCTGATTGGTAGGCGGCAGCGCGTCGGGGCGCTGCCCGGCGACGGGCGGGGCCAGGAGCAGGCCGAGGACGACCGGAAGGGCCCGGCCGGCAAGACGGAACGACGGCATGAAGAGACTCCCCGTGGAACGTGGACGAGGGCGCCGAAGGGCGCTGGACTCGCGTCACCGCCCCGGGGAGGGATCGGGGCAGGGCCGGATTCCGACCCTGCCGTAAAGCTATGGAATCCGCCGGCCTCCGGATACGGGCTACCGGCGGGCGAGGCCGGTCGACGACTGGTCCGTGGAGGAGGGCCCCGTCCAGGGGGCGTCAGCCGCCGATGCGGTACCCCAACGAGAACGTCACGTACTGTCGCTCGATCCCCCCGGACTCCACCGCCTGATAGTAGCGGGCGTCCAGAGTCCAGGTGGCCCCGCCGGGACGGGGCAGGGCGATACCGGCCTGGGCCATGAAGCCCAGGTGCCAGTTGTTGTTCTCGACGGTGAAGATCCCCGACGTGGCCCGGTTGCCGGCGTAGATCGTACCCAGGCCGGCGCCGAGGAAGGGCTGGGGGCCCCACCGGTCGCCGAAGTGATAGCTCCCCACCGCCAGGATGGGAACGCTGTTGACGTACCGGCGCACCGTCCCGGTGAAGGCGCCCTCCGGGAACACCTCCGTACCCGAGGTCTCGTCGCTCAGGACATGCCAGCCCGCCGAGACGCCGACCCGCACCCGCTCCCTGGCGATTCGCACCAGGTCGAGGGTCGCGCCCCGGAAGGAGAACTCGTCGGCGTAGTCGGTGGTGGCGGATCCCACGGGAAGCACGGTGGAGTAGTGGGGGATCACCTGCCAGCGGCCGAGCTGCTGGGCTTCGGCCGGAGCGACGCTCGAGAGGGAGGCCAGAAGGAGTCCGAAGGCCCATCGGGCAAGGACGGGCCCGGAGGGACGGCTCCGCAGCAGTACCCGACT
Source organism: Gemmatimonadota bacterium (assembly GCA_037382905.1). Lineage (GTDB taxonomy): Bacteria > Gemmatimonadota > Gemmatimonadetes > Longimicrobiales > Gaopeijiaceae > Gaopeijia. The sequence goes on from JARRPL010000150.1 coordinate 1,322, forward strand.
CATGATGCCCCCCCGGCGAGGGCGGGCTGGCTGGCGTCGAGATACGGCGATTGGTCGAACATCTGGCCGATGGCCACCTCCAATCGGGCCAGGTCCACCTCCGTACTGGTGCTCAGAAGCCCGTTGGCGACACCGGCCCAGTAGACGGGGATGTCGGTCCCGGTGCTCACCGGTTCCAACATGCCCACCAGCAACGTTCCGGCCTTCCGGGTCTCGATGGCGTCCGGCGGCCAGGGGTAGTCCGGCCCGTATCCGGGCCCCCAGCCCCACCCCCATTCCGGTCCCCAGGGATACCATCCCCATTGACACCACCAGCAGTCCGGTGTCCAGGAGAGGAGATCCGTGGTATTCACGGTCACGAGGACCACCACGTCGGGGCTCCCCTCCGCCGGTGCGGAGACCCGTCGCCAGCCCAGCGCCGACAGCTGTGTCTCCACCTCGGAGAGGATCTCCCGGTCCACCAACGCCGTCGACTCGGAGGTCAAGGACAGACCCTCTCCGTCCGTGACCCTCACCACCGAATCCGGCATGACGTAGGTGCCAAGGAGGCCGAAGTCCACCGCCGTGTCGCGGTAGGTCAGGACGACGTCCGTCTCTTCTGCAGCGGTGATGGAGCCGGGGTAGCACGCGGTGGTCGTCACCATCGCGCTGCCGACGGCCACCAACGCCAGTGCCAGTACTGCCGGGGCTCTGCGGGCCATGTTTCTCCTTTCGGTCCAGGTCGGTGTCAAATTGTGGCCCCGGCGTGTCTCGCGCGAGGGGGGCGCCGCCGGTGCGTCATCGGTCCTGTTCCATCAATTGCCCGACAGGGGATTGACGGGTCGAGTGCTCATGTCCGGGTCCACCCCGAACCAGCGACTCCGATCCACCTGCGTGGGCCACGCCCGGCGGTCCAGGAGTCCCAGAAGCTCCCCGTAGACCCGGAACACCGTCCCTCGTGTCCCCCGATCTCCCGTAAGGGGCAGACCGACGTCCACCCGAAGTACGCTCGGTGCTCCGGCGGGAATCCCGATCCGGAGTCCCGCACCCACGCCGGCCTTCCAGCCCGGGGTCTCGCCGAAGGGGACGTCTCCGGCCCAGATCTGACCGGCGTCTGCGAAAGCCACGAGTCCCACGTCGGCGAAGGAGGTGTTCAAGGCCGGCACGGCCAGGCGCTCCTCAACGGTGAAGAGGAGGCGCTGGCGCCCTGGATAGGCGTCCTCGTTGTACCCACGGACCCCCTCCCGCCCCCCCAGGGTGAGCTGGAACGGGAGATCCAGCCGAGATCCGCCGGCGAGCTGTGCCCGGGCGAAGATCCGACCTCGCCCGGAGTGCTCCCAGTACCCGTTCGCATTGAGCTCGTAGAGAATGTCCCGCCAGCCGGTCCGGCCCAGCTCCGGATCGGAGAGGACCGCTCGGGCGTGGGCGTTGGCGTCGAAGCGCAGATAGAGGTCGCCGAAGATCAGCCCTACGTCTCCCTCCCCCCGGAAGAGGATGTCGTCGATGGCCGTGCCCCCTCGCTCGCTGCCCGGCGCCACCGTGATGCGAAAGCCGACCCCGGACTGCAAGTCCTGGGAGGCCTGCAGGGCATCGAACCCGACGACGTTGCGGAAGCTGACGTCCCGGACCCCGAGGGTGAAGTTCACGCGGGTGGCCCGGTGATCATTGGCCTGGACCGAGACCTCGTCGATCACGTCGGAAGAGGCGGGCATGGGATCGTCGAAGTCGTCGGCCTCCACCATCCGCACGCCGTCCTCGCCGAAGGGGAAACGCACCACCTCCCGAGAGACTCCGATCCCCGCGAGGATTCGGAATCCCTCGGGATCACCGAATCGTCTCTGGTAGGACACCTCCATGGCCTCGGCTTCGAACCGCAGGTACGCCTGCGTGAAGCCCAGGGCCGGGTCCACGGAATAGAGGAAGTAGTCGTCCCTCCGATGGTAGACCTGACGGAAGGCGTTCTTCCCCAGCTCCCCGGCAAACGGTCGGAAGAGGGACTGGGTGATGTAGTCCCCGGAGCGGGTCGATCCACCGTGGATCGTGGCGTCGATCCGGGTGCCGAACAGGTTGGGCTGCCGACCCAGCATCCCGACGCGTCTCCGCTCCCGCCACAGGTTCCGGAAGAGACCCACCTGGGTCCCCGTCCCCAGTAGATTCTTGGCGTTGATGCTGAGACCCGTGAAGCTGAAGCCCTCGTCCACGGTGAAGGAGATGCCGAGAGAGAGCGCCCAGGCATCGACGGTCTCCACCACGACCCGGTGGGAGCCGTCGGGAAGCCGCTCGCTCTCCACCTGGGCTTCCACGAGGTACGGCAGGCTCCGGAGGGCCCGCTCCGACTCCGCCAGGACCAGCGGGTCCGACAGGCAGTCCCCCTCGTCGAAGAGCAGCTCCCACTGGATCACCTGCGGCAGGGTGAGGATGTGCACCGTGTTCAGGCCCCGGAAGAGCCACCCCAGCTTGTTGTCCTCCGACGTCGCCGCCTCTCCGAAGGGATTGGAACGCTCGTAGACGATCTCCGAGATGACCCCCTCGGGGCAGGACTGGGCGGCCACCGGGGCCCCGGCCGCCGACACCAGCAGCGAGGCCAGCAACCGGCGGGTGGCCCCACGACGGCGCACCACCCGCCAGGCCCGCGGCCCTCCCCGCCCGGGGCCCGGCCACGAGTACGGCAGCATGCTCGAGCCTAGACCACGATGCGCATCCAGCGGCTGATGCGCCGGACGAGCCCGTCGTAGGATGGAAAGAGCTCCTCGAGCTGCTCGACGCTCTCGACCCAGGTGCAGAGACCGGTGATGGTGATGAAGTCGGGAAGGCCCGCAAGCGCCTTCCATCCCGCCGCCACGACGGCCACCTCCCCATCCAGCGCAAGACTGCGGGAGTTCTGGTTATGGGATCCCACGGCCAGATACATCAGATACTCCCTCGTCTGAGCCTCCGGGGCGTTCAGGAGCGGGGCCAGCACATCGTTCGCCACCGGTATGAGGCGGTCGCTGTAGAGGCTGAACTCCCGATACTCCCCACGGGACAAGGCCAGGTTCATGGCGGCCATCTCCTGGAAATGGGCTTCCAGGATCCGCCCGAAGCCGGGCCGGGAGAGGATGTCCTCCCACGCCTCCCGGGAGTAGTAGAGATGGGCCTTCATGTGGAGCTTGGCGGTCACCTGTTCCTGGTCCACCACGTAGCTCCGGTCGAATCCCGAGGCCTGGATCGCCTCTCGCGTTTCCCGCAGGCTCGCCAGAACCTGGGGGTCGAAATCGTAGAGATCCGCCAGCCAGGGGGTGGACTCCAGCGTCTCCAGGAACTCGCCGATCTTTTCCGGCGTGTTGCCGGCGTCGAGCTCGGTGCTGTAGAGCCCGACCTTCATGAGCCCCCCCTGTCCCTCGATTTCGTCCCCCAGGATCCCATCGGCCATCACCAGGCGCGCCACCACCTCCTGGGCCCGGGACATCTGAGGGAACCCGGCGCTGGGGGCGTTGGCGATGGCGGGTGCCATGACGAGGGAGCGTCCACCGCGCAGAGCATGCCCCAGCATCATGGACGCCCAGAGCTGGGACCCCCAGATGGAGTCCGGAGCCTTGATGACGCCTCCGGAGGGCATGAGCGTGTAGAGCATCGCCTTGAAGACGGTGACCCCCTTGGGCCGGTAGCCGATCTGGTTGTGGGTGTCCATGACCCAACCCCGATCACCCCAGCGCTCCAGCGCCGCCGCCACCTGCTCGTCGTAGTCCGGGGCGTAGGGCTTGGGCTGTAGCTCCCAGGGGATCTCGTGCTCCTCGAACCCCTGGTTGAGCAGGAGCTGCCGGGCGTTGTCCCGGAGATCCAGCACCACCGGCCCTTCCACCAGCACCGCCCGGTCTTCCCAGCCGGCTCCGATGTAGTGCTCCCCGACGCCCATCCCGGTGTAGATGCCCTGTCCCTTGTAGGGATTCGCTTCCGAGACGTCGTACAGGGCGATCTTCCGGTGGTCCCGGATGGGCGTGTCGGGCAGACCCATGAAGAAGGGGAAGAGCTCGCTGGTCCAGAACGAAGGATCCGCCGGCTGGGTCACGTTGAGGTGGACTTTCACCATGTTCTTCAGCCAGTCCTCGCCGAAGAGCTCGGCCTGGGCCTGGAGAAGCTCCGACTCGGCCACGGCCTGGCGGAGCTGAGCCTGGAGGCTCGCCACCGAGTCCTCCCACTCCTGCCATCCCGCCGGCAGCCGCAGCCGGTGGTTCATGGGATCCTGGAGGAGCTCGCCCCAGAGATCCCCACCGTTCGCGCTGTAGTAGAACTGGTCGAAGAGCTGAATGTACTGGGGGATCTTGCCCGTCTGGTCGTAGCGACGCACGGCGTTGATGAGTGCCGGCAGATAGGCCCCCGTCACCTGCTTGAAGCCCATCTCGTCCGGATCCCCGTTGGCGTCGAAGCCACGGAAGTCGTGGAGCCAGACGATGTGGTAGTCCTCGGCCGCCAGGATCATGCGCGAGAGCTCGGCCTGCCACTGCTCGTTCTCCACGTACCAGACCCGGCTGGCACGCCGGAACCGGTCGCCGGTGGCCCGTTCCACCAGGGCGTTGAGCTCCGCCTGCTCGTCGTGCTCCTCGGGACGCAGGGAGAGTTGCAGGGGCAGCCAGACGAACCGCTGCTCGTTCCAGAGCTCGAGGTTCCGGGTCCGGATCTCCTCCACCAGGACCAGATAGTTCCGGAAGACCCAGACCGTGGCGTGCAGGCGGTCGGCACCCACGGCCGCCTCGCTGGTGAGCCACTCGTAGAAGTCCGCTGCCGCCTCCTCTCCGAACCCGATGGTCGTGTCGTTCCGGCGCTTCTGACCCAGCAGGCTGTTGTAGGGCAGAAGCACGTAGTCCAGCATGGCCCGGCGTGCCTGTGCCGCCGCCCGACGGCCGAGTTCGGTGGACGAGCCCACCGGTACGTCTTCCCCCGAGACGGCGATGCTGAAGGCCCGCTCCAGCTCGGCATGAAAGGCCAGGGTCTCACCGATGGCCGTGCGCGTTCCGGAGTACTGGGGCGAAGCATCGGAGGAGAGCCGGGCCTGGATGGCCTGCATCTCCTCCACGAACATCCGGTCCGCCTCGTCCTTGTCTCCGTCCCACTGGTCGGTGAAGGGAACCGTGAGCCGGTTCACCCAGTGGCCCAGCTCCGACATGCTCTCCACGACGGACGTCAGGGCGGCGGATGGCGCATAGGTGGGCTCATCCAGCTTCGCCGAGGGGATGCGCACGTAGTCGTTGCGGGGCCGGGTCGTCCCGACCCAACGCTGACCCACCGGAAGGTGGAGTCCGAAGCCCAGCGTGTGCCCCCGCCCCGGAAGCCAGTCCACGCGAAAGCTCCCCCCGTTCGTGAAGATGCCTCCCCGCTGCAGCGGATGAATGAGGGAGAGGAGGAAGGACCCGTCGCTGGTGCCGAAGCTGTAGTCGTAGCCCGCGGCGAAGCGGAAGGCCGGAGAGTAGCCCGAGATGCGGAAGCCCCCGTCCCAGCCGTCCTGGAAGCGGGCGAAGTCGCCCCGACGTCCGAAGTAGCCTTCGGTGAGCACGCCGAAGGCATTGGTGACCGGGGCCAACAGATCCTTGTAGACCCCGGCGTTGAACAGGAACTGGACCTGGTTCACGTCCCCGCCCCGGTACGTCCCCACCGTAGCGCCCGCCGAGAACCGCCAGGTCGGCGGCAAACCCATCGACGTGGTCATCCCGCCTCGATTCGGAGGCGTCTGGATCACGGTCTCCTGGGCGCCGGCGGGCACGGAGACGAGCAGCAGCAGGGCTGCGAGAGCCCCGAGGAGCCCCGGAAGGGCGGAGGAGACCCGCACCGGCAGGCTGGCGCGATCTGTATCGTGGAACCGGTTCATGGCAAGGCGTACCCGAGGGATCGATCCTGTCTCTGAAACGTCGGCTGAAACGGGCGGGATGATAGCCCGCTGCGGGCCGGTCGAGGGCCGGACCCCTCAACAGATTCGTTTGCGCGAGGGTCCGTTTCCCCGTAGTGATTGCGCATCCTCCTCCCACCTGAGGATCGGCCCGCCCGCCCTGCTCCCCTGCGACGTCGTTTCGCGACGGGTGCCGGGGGCCGGTGGATGACGGGGCCGTGGGGAGTCGAGGACCATGTACCTCTTCCTGTTCTGGGGGACCTTTTGAGAGCTTTTCTCGCCAGCCTCTGCTTGGTGGCCTTCTGCGCTTCCGGGCTGCACGCCCAGCAGTCCAGCCGGACCGAGCCCGTCACGGGCATCCGGGACAACAGCACCGGGTATCACGCCCTGGTGAACGCCCGCGTGGTGACGGCCCCGGGCCAGGTGACGGACGACGCCACCGTGGTCATCCGCAACGGCCTCATCGAGTCGGTGGGACGGGGCGACGCCCCCGCCGGGGCCCGGGTATGGGACCTGACGGGCCACACCGTCTACCCGGGCTTCATCGACGCGCACGCCGACCTGGGCATGGACGACGTGCCTCCGGGAGGCGACGTGGGGCCCACCCACTGGAATCCTCAGGTCCGGGCCTGGTTCAGCACCACCGCCAACCTCCAGGACGACGAGGGCCTCCGGACGGCCCTCCGCTCCCAGGGCTTCGGTGCCGCGCTGGTGGTTCCCCGCCAGGGCATCTTCCGGGGCACCGCCTCGGTGGTGAATCTGGGCGACGGGGGCGTCCGGGACCGGGTGCTCCGCCCGGATCTGGCCCATTCGGTGGGCTTTCAGCGCTCCATGCAGCTGGGGAACACGTACCCCAACTCCTCCATGGGGACGCTGGCCCTCATGAAGCAGACCCTGATGGATGCCGAATGGTACATCCGGGCCTGGGACGCGTACGAGAACAGCGGCCGCTCGTTCCTCCCCCCCGAGACGAGTGAGGCGCTGGCCTCGCTGGAGGAGGTGGTGCAGGGAGAGCAGCCCGTGATCTTCGAGACGCGGAGCGAGGAGGAGTACCTCCGGGGGTACGCCATCGCCCAGGAGTTCGGCGTGACGCCGTGGTTCCGGGGCAGCGGGCAGGAGTACCGGATCGTCGACGTGCTTCGAGGTCGCACCGATCCGCTGATCGTGCCGCTGGACTTCCCCGATGCTCCGGATGTGGACGATCCCGAGGCCGCCCTCAACGCGGAGCTGGGAGAGCTGCGCCACTGGTATCTTGCGCCCACGAGCCCTGCCCAGCTCGCCGGCGCAGGGGTCCCCTTCGCCATCACCTCCGACGGGCTCTCTTCCGTGGGACAGTTCCTCCCCAATCTCCGGATCGCGGTGGCCCGGGGTCTCTCACCCCGGGACGCCCTGGCAGCGCTGACCACGACGCCTGCGGGCTGGCTCGGGATCGAGGGTACCCATGGGACCATCGAGCCGGGCAAGGTGGCGAACCTGGTGGTGAGCCAGGGTGACCTCTTCACCGAGGAGGCTGAGGTCCGGGACGTCTGGGTCCAGGGTCGCCCCTACGAGGTGACCCGACCGGCTCAGATCGACCCGCGGGGCACCTGGCGCATCGCATCCCAGGACGAGTGGGGCTTCGACGCCGAGCTGCGCCTCGAGGGGACGCTGAACCGGCTCTCGGGCTACATCGACGTGGCCCCCGGCCCCTCCACGGGGGACGGCGCCCGGATCGAGCTCTCCTCCGCGTCGGTGGTGGCCGAAACCGGCCGCCTGGAGGTCCGCTTCGACGGTGAGCCCATCGACTACGAGGGGACCGCCCTCCTGGCGGGGTCGGTGAGCGGAGACGACTTCTTCGGCTGGACCTCCCTGCCGAACGGAGCCTCTCCTTCGTTCCAGGGCAGCCGGGTGGACACCTTCCAGGGGGCCACCCGGGGCACCGTGGCCATGGATGTGCCCGACCTGGACCTCCCCTTCATCCGCCCCATGATGGAGTACGGGGTCAGTTCCCTTCCGGAGCAGCCCGGGGCGGTGCTGGTCCGCAACGCCACCATCTGGACCCAGGGGCCCCAGGGACGCCTCGAGAACGCCGACCTTCTCATCGTGGAGGGTCGGGTCGCCGAGGTGGGCACCGGGCTCGACGCACCGCGGGGCGCCGTGGAGATCGACGCCTCCGGCAAGCACGTGACACCGGGGCTCATCGATCCCCACATCCATTCGGGGGTGAGCAGCGTCAACGAGAGCGGCTTCGCCATCGTGCCCGAGGTGCAGATGGGGGACGTGCTGACCCACAACAACATCTGGATGTACCGGCAGCTGGCGGGAGGCCTCACCACCGCCATGGTGAAGCACGGCTCCGCCAACCCCATCGGCGGCGAGAACGTCATCGTCAAGATGCGCTGGGGCGGCCTGCCTGACGAGCTCAAGTTCGACACGGACACCCGGACGGTGAAGTTCGCCCTGGGTGAGAACCCGAAGCGACGGGAGAACCGGTATCCCGACACCCGCATGGGGACCCAGGAGATCATCCGGGACCACTTCCTGGCGGCCCGGGACTACGAGCGGGAGTGGCAGCGCTGGGAGGAGACGGGGGAGGGGCTTCCGCCCCGCCGCGACCTCCGCATGGAGGCCATCCTGGACATCCTGGACCAGGAGCTGTTGATCTCGTCCCACGGCTATCGGGCCGACGAGTTCCTGGCGCTGGTGCGGCTTGCCGAGGAGTTCGGCTTCCGGGTCCAGACCCTCCAGCACGGCGTGGAGGCCTACAAGATCGCGCCGGAGCTCGCCGCTTCCGGAGTGGCCGCCGTGGTGTGGAGCGACTGGGGCGCCTTCAAGCTCGAGGCCTACGACGCCACCAACTACAACGCCCGCATCCTCATGGAGGCGGGAGTCACGACCTCGCTCCACTCCGACAATTCCCAGATCGCCAGTCGGATGAACTGGGAGGCGGGGAAGCTGCTCCGCACCGGGGTCGGCGAGGAGCAGGCCCTCTCCACCGTCACGCTCCAGTCCGCGAAGGCCATCGCCATCGACGACCGTGTCGGCTCGTTGGAGCCCGGCAAGGACGGGGACTTCGTCATCTGGAACGGCAACCCCCTGTCCCAGTTCACCCGGGCCGAGCAGACGTGGATCGACGGGCGCCGCTACTTCTCCATGGAGGAGGACGCCGCGCTGCGGGAGCAGATCCAGGACGAACGGACCCGACTCATCCAGGCGGTCCTCACCGCCGGAAACGGCGGCAACGGAGCAGCACGCCGGGGGATGGAGCGATGACCACAACCACCAGGGATCTCATGAACCGCAGAACCGCCAGAACATCCAGACTGGCCGGGGTGGCGCTGGCCGTCGCCCTGGTCCTGTCGCCCCAGGCGACCGGGGCCCAGGTGCGCATGACGGTGCCGCCCCAATCCGGCCCCATCGCCCTGCAGGGCGCCACCATCCACACGGTGGCCGACGGCATCATCGAGAACGGCACCATCGTCTTCGAGAACGGGATCATCACGGCGGTGGGAACCGATGTGACCATCCCCGCCGGGGCCGAGGTGGTGGATGCCGGTGGCAAGCACATCTATCCGGGCCTGATCGACGCGTACAGCACCGTGGGAATCAGCGAGATCGGCGCCGTGGGCGTCAGCAACGACGTCAACGAGCTGGGAGACTTCAACCCCAACGTGAGGGCCGACGTGGCGGTGAACGCCGAGAGCCGACATATCGGCACGTCACGCTCCGCGGGGGTCCTCACGACCCTGAGCACTCCCGGTGGGGGCCTGATCTCGGGGATGTCCTCCGCCCTGGCTCTGGAGGGCTGGAGCTGGGAGGAGATGTCGCTGGAGTCGGCAGCGGCGCTGAACGTGAACTGGCCCGATCCGAACCCCCGTCCCTTCTTCTGGGGAGGGTTCAGAGGACAGGCCGACGAGGACCGGCCCAGCTACGAGGAGCAGGTCCAGCGCATCAAGGACTTCTTCGCAGAAGCCCGGGCATACCGGGACGCCACCGAGGCGGGACAGGAGATCCGAAGCGACTCCCGGTACGCCGCCATGATCCCGGCCCTCAACGGGGAGATCCCGGTGGTGGTGTCGGCCGACGGCGCCGCCCAGATCAACGATGCCATCACCTGGGCCCAGGAGGAGGGCCTCCGTCTGGTCATCCGCGGCGGGCAGGACGCCATCCACGTGGCGGATCGTCTGGTCCGGGAGGAGATCCCGGTGATCCTCACCTCGACGCTGGATGCCCCGGGGCGGGACTACGAAGGGTACGACGGAGCGTACAGCATGCCCGCCCGGCTCCACGAGGCGGGGGTGAAGTTCGCCATCTCCGGAGGGTCCGGCGCCCTCTACACGAACCGACTGGGCTACGAGGCCGGGGTCGCCGTTGCCTTCGGGCTTCCGGAGGAGGAAGCCCTCCGGGCCGTGACGCTGAACGCCGCGGAGTTCATGGGGCTCGACGACCGCCTGGGCTCGCTGGAGGTAGGCAAGCAGGCCACCCTCCTCATCACCACCGGCAGCCCCCTGAACACCACCAGCGAGATCGAGCAGGCGTACATCCAGGGTCGCGAGCTGGACATGATGGACATTCAGAAGTGGTTCTTCGAGAAGTACATGGAGAAGCTGAACCAACGCATGCGGGTGATCAGCTAGGACCGCCAGGACGGTGTGGGCCCGGACGTCCGGGTCCACACCGTGGCCGCTGGTGCCATCGTGGCCGGCCCGTCCAGAGGGTCCCTGTCCCCCCGCTCTGC
>JARRPL010000151.1:0-10450 GCA_037382905.1 Gemmatimonadota bacterium
CGTGTGGTAGAGCACCAACGGCGGCGACACCTTCCGTCCGCTGTTCGACGATCAGCGCATCGCCAACATCGGTGCCAGCGCCGTGCACCCGTCGTTCCGGGACGTGGTCTGGGTGGGGACGGGGGAGGGGAACCCCCGCAACTCCGCCGACCCGGGAGCCGGGATCTACCGGTCCCTCGACGGCGGGGAGAGCTGGACCTTCCTCGGGCTGGAGGAGACGCGACAGATCCACCGGATCCTCCTCCACCCCACCGACCCGGACGTGGCCTGGGTCGGCGCCCTGGGCCCCATCTGGTCCCCCGGCGAGGAGCGAGGGGTGTACAAGACCACCGACGGCGGGACCACCTGGGAGAAGATCCTCTACGTGGACGAGGACACGGGGGTGGCGGACATGGTCCAGGACCCGGTCAACCCCAACAAGATCATCGCCGCCCTCTGGTCCTTCCGTCGCTGGCCCTGGTACTTCGAGTCGGGCTACGGCGACGGGAGCGGCCTCTACATCACCTACGACGGGGGCTCGAGCTGGGAGGAGCTCGGCCCGGAGAACGGCTTGCCCGAAGGCCGTCTGGGACGCATGGGGCTCGCCATCGCCCCGTCGAACCCTGACTGGGTCTACGCCCTCATCGAGGCGGAAGAGGGGAGGGGGCTCTACCTCTCCACCGACGGCGGGCGACAGTTCGCGTTGGTGAACGGCGACGAGGACGTCCTGAACCGGCCGTTCTACTACGCCGAGATCCACGTCGATCCCACCAACCATCTCCGGGTCTACAACCTGAGCTCCCGGGTCCGGATCTCCGATGACGGAGGGCGCTCCTTCGAGACCCTCCCCAGCGACGTCCACCCCGACTTCCACGCCATGTGGATCGAGCCGGAGGAGGGGGAGCTCATCTACCTGGGGAATGACGGGGGGCTCATCATCTCCCAGGATCGGGCAGAGAGCTGGCGGGTGACCCACAATCTCCCGGTGGGCCAGTTCTATCACATCTCCGTGGACATGGACGTCCCCTTCAACGTCTACGGCGGGATGCAGGACAACGGCTCCTGGAAGGGGCCATCGGACCTGTGGAGCGTGGACGGGATCCGGAACTGGGAGTGGGTCGAAACCACATTCGGTGATGGCTTCAACTCGTTGGTGGACCCTACCTTCCCGGCCCAGGGGTTCGGGATGAGCCAGGGAGGGAACCTGCAACGGTGGGACACGAGGACGGGGGAGCGGAAACCCATTCGGCCGTATCATCCCGACCCTGAAATAGAATTGCGATTCCACTGGAATGCGGCCCTGGCCGGGGACCCCCTGGAGCCCGGGACCCTCTACTACGGCTCCCAGTTCCTCCATCGGAGCTCGGACCAGGGGGCGAGCTGGGAGACGCTCTCGCCGGATCTCACCACCGACGACCCGGAGAAGCAGAGGTACGATGAGAGCGGTGGCCTCACCCGCGACGCCACGGGCGCGGAGAACCACACCACGATCCTGACCATCGCCCCGAGTCCGGCGGAGGACGGCGTCATCTGGGTGGGCACCGACGACGGCAACGTCCAGCTGACCCGGGACGACGGGGAGAGCTGGACGAACTTCGCCGACGAATTGGACGGGCCCGCCCCGGCGACCTGGGTGCCCCACATCGAGGCCTCCCACCACGACGCCGGAACCGCCTACGTGGTGATGGAGGACCACCGCCGGGGCGGCTGGGAGCCCTGGATCTTCCGCACGGACGACTTCGGGGACGACTGGGACAACATTGCCCGGGGGATCGACGGGTACGTCCTGACTGTGGAGGAGGACCCGGTGGAGCCCGACCTCCTCTTCGCCGGGAGCGAGTTGGGGCTCTGGGTCTCGCTGGACCGGGGCGACGAGTGGTTCAAGTGGACCCACGGGCTGCCCACCGTGCCGGTGCGGTCCCTGGTGGTGCACCCCCGGGACCACGACCTGGCCATCGGCACCTTCGGCCGCGCCATCTACATCCTCGACGACATCCGGCCACTCAGAAATCTGGCTCGCGACGGGGTTCCCCGGGAGTTGACGCTCTTCGACGTGCCCGACGCCTACCTCAAGAGGATCGCCGCCACGGACGGCTACCACTTCAGCGGAGACGCCACCTTCAAGGGAGAGACCCGCATGCGGGGAGCCATGCTCAGCTACTGGGTTCCGGACGAGGTGGAGGCCGAGCAGGCGGCCATCACGGTTCTGGACGGGGCAGGGGAGGTGATCCGGCGCTTCGAGGGCCCGGCGGAGCCCGGGCTGAACCGCACCGCCTGGGATCTGAGGGCCGGACTCCCCACGGATTCCCAGGACGAGGAGGAGGAGGAGGAAGCGGACGGGCGGGGTCCTCGGGGTCCGGAGGTGGTGCCGGGAGACTACACCGTCCGGATCCAGGTGGATCAGCAGACGAGCACCGGGAATCTGCGGGTGCTGCCGGATCCACGGACCGAGATCTCCATGGCGGACCGGATCGCCAAGTACGAAGCCTCCATGGAGGCCGCCGAGCTCAACCGACGCTTCGACCGGGCGGAGGAACGGGTGGAGGAGGTGGAGGACGCCATCGACGGGATCCTGGAGACGCTCCGGGGCATGGAGGGCGACGAGGTGGAGGCGCTCCGGACCGCCGCCGAGTCGCTCCAGGACACCCTGGACGCATCGGTGGACTTCTCGGCGGTCAACCGGCAGCGGAGAGCCGTGGCCGGGATCCAGTCCTCGTGGGACGCCCCGACGCCTCTGGAGGCCACGGCCATGGAGCGGATGAATACCGCGCTCACGGACGTCGAGGGGGAGATCAACCGGTTGCTTCGTGGGCCGGTGGCGGCCTTCCGTGAACAGGTGGGAGAGGCGGAGCTGGTCCTCTTTCCGGACTTCGCCCCGGTGGGGCGATGAGGATCCGGCGCCCCAGGGTGGACCTCCGGTGGTCCGGGTTGGTGGCCCTGGCGATGGCCGCCGGACCGCTGGCCGGCCAGGAGTGGGATGTGAGCCGCTTGGGAGCGGTGGCCGCCCGGAACATCGGGCCCGCCGGGATGAGCGGGCGGGTCTCGGACGTGGAGGTGGTCCTGGCCGATCCGTCGATCCTCTACGTCGGCTCTGCCACCGGCGGCGTCTTCAAGTCGGTGGACGGCGGCGTGAGCTGGACCCCGGTCTTCGACGACCAACCGGTGCTGGGGATCGGCAGCATCGCCGTCTTCCAGCCGGATCCGGAGCTGGTCTGGGTGGGGACGGGTGAGGGCAACCCCCGGAACTCTGCCGGCGTGGGAGACGGCATCTTCCGCTCGCGGGACGGCGGGGAGAGCTGGGAGCGGGTGGGTCTCGAAGGCTCGGAACGCATCCACCGGGTCCTGACCCATCCCACCGACCCGGACATCGTCTACGCCGGTGTCATGGGCCCGGCGTGGAGCGACGGCGAGGTCCGGGGCGTGTACCGGACCACCGACGGCGGCGACACGTGGGAACGGGTCCTGTACGTGGACCAGGGCACGGGAGTGGGAGAGCTGGTCATGGACCCCTCCGACCCCGACAAGCTCTTCGCCGGCTTGTGGGATTTTCGGCGTGATCCCTGGTTCTTCCGCTCCGGCGGGCCCGGAAGCGGGCTCTGGGTGACGGAGGACGGGGGAGACACCTGGGAGCGGCGCACCGCCGCCGACGGTCTGCCCGAGGGAGAGCTGGGCCGCATGGGGCTGGCGGTGGCCCCATCCGACCCGAACGTGGTGTACGCGCTGGTGGAGGCGGAACGGAGCGAGCTCCTCCGCTCCGACGACGGCGGCCGGAGCTTCCGCACCGTCAACGATGAGCCGGACATCGCCTCCCGCCCGTTCTACTACGCCGATCTCCGGGTCGACCCGTGGAACGAGGACCGACTCTACTCCCTGTATTCCCGAGCCACCGTCAGCGAGGATGGGTGCCGCACGTTCCGCACCGTGGTGCCCTCGGCCATCATTCATGGGGATGTCCACGAGCTGTGGATCGATCCCGCGGACCCTCGCCACATGATCATCGGCAACGACGGGGGGATCGGAATCACCCACGACCGGGGCGACCACTGGCGCTTCGTCGAGAACCTCACGCTGGCCCAGTACTACAACATCTCGCTGGACGACCGGACCCCCTACAACATCTACGGGGGCCTTCAGGACAACGGCTCCTGGTTCGGCCCCTCGGACGTCTGGGAGAACAAGGGGATCCTGAACGCCCACTTCACCCGGGTGGGGGGCGGAGACGGCTTCAGCGTCCTGGACGACCCCACCGAGGACCGCTTCGGCTATTCCATGTCGCAGGGAGGCTCGCTGCAGCGGTTCGATCGGGTCACGGGCCGGCGCACATCGATCCAGCCCGTCCACCCCGAGGGGATCCCCCTCCGCTTCAACTGGAACGCGGGGCTGGAGTTGGATCCCCACGAGCCCGGCACCGTGTACCTGGGGAGCCAGTTCGTCCACCGCACCCGGGACCGGGGAGCATCATGGACCATCATCTCCCCGGACCTGACCACGGACGATCCGGCGAAACAGGATCCCGCCACCGGCGGCCTCAGCCTGGACGCCACCGGTGCGGAAACCCACACCACCATCACCGTCGTCGCCCCGTCCCCCGTGGAGCCGGGCGTTCTCTGGGTCGGGACCGACGACGGGAACGTCCAGCTCACCCGGGACGGTGGCGCCACCTGGACGGAGGTGGGCCGGAACGTCCGGGGCGTCCCCGAGGGGACCTGGGTCCCGGACGTGCACCCGTCGGCCCACGATCCCGCTACCGCCTACGTCGTCTTCGACGACCACCGCCGGGGGAGCTGGGAGACCTATCTCTATCGCACCCGGGACTGGGGTGAGAGCTGGGAGCGGCTCGCCGAGACCGGTGTGCACGGCTTCGCGCACGTCCTGGAAGAGGATCCCCTGGAGCCTCGACTCCTCTTCCTGGGGACCGAGTTCGGTCTCCACGTGTCCTTCGACGGCGGCGACTCGTGGCAGCGCTGGACCCACCTCCCCGCCGTCCCGGTCCGGGACATGGAGGTGCACCGGCGCGACGCAGACCTCGTCCTGGGAACCCACGGTCGGGGCCTCTGGGTCGTGGACGACATCCGTCCGCTCCGTGCGCTGGCGGCCAACCCGGCCCTCACGGGCCAGCCGATCTTCGCGGTGCCGCCGGACCGGGCGATCCTCCACGAGACCGCTGAAGCCATCGGCTACCGATCCACGGGCATGGCCATGTGGCAGGGCGAGACCCGGCCGTACGGGGCGCTCCTCACCTTCGGCGTGCACCCGGATCACCACGGCGCCCAGGGCGAGCTGAGCGTCGCCGACGAGGCGGGCCGCATCGTCCACACCGACACCGTGGAGTTGGAGGGAGGCCTCAATCGCCGGGTCTGGGACCTGACGGCCGACGGAACGGCGGACCCGAACCCGGACGCCGCAGACGGGATGGAGGTGCTCCCGGGCCTCTACACCGCTCGCCTCGAGGTCCAGGGGGCGGTCGCCGAGACCCGGCTTCAGGTGGTGGACGACCCCCGGGCGCCGGCCCCGTCCCTCGCGGACCGCCGGGAGCGCATCACCGTCTACAAGGAGGCGCAGGCCATGGTACAGGACGTGGACGAGGCCCGCACGCGCGTCGACGACGCCCTCTCGGCGGTCCGGGCCGTTCGGGAGCAGGTGGATCCGGACACCCCGTTGGCGGAGGAAGCGGCGGCGATGGAGGTGCGCCTGGTGGCGCTCCAGGAGGAGTTCTTCACCGGGCCCGAATGCCAGGGGATCTGTCCTGGCGATCCCGTCTCCGACCGGGTTCGGAGGGCCCGCTCCAGGATCGCCGATGGCGTCGGGGGGATCACGCCCCTGGAGTCCACCCTCCTGGCGCAGGCCTCCGATGCCGTGGACCGGACGCTGGCCGGCGCCAACGAGTTGATCACCGGCGACCTGACGGAGTTCAGCCGCCGGCTGGAGGCCCAGGGCCTCACCCCGCTGCCGGACCTCACACCTCTTCGGAGGGGAGGGTGATGCCATGATGAAGTCGGCGCTCCTCTGGGCCTCCACGAACCCCGCGCTCGCCCGTCGGCTCCCTCGCTACCGGTTCGTCCGGCGGGCCGTGAGGCGGTTCATGCCCGGGGAGACCAGGGAGGACGCGTTTCGGGAAGCCCTGGCCCTTCAGGCGCTGGACACCCCGACGCTGGTGACCGAGCTGGGCGAGAACGTCGAGACCTTCATGCAGGCCCGGGGCGTGGTGGACGAATATCTGCGGCTCGCCGAGGGCATCCGTGACCGCGAGCTCGACATGGAGCTCTCCGTGAAGCTCACCCACCTGGGTCTGGACCTGGGTGTGGAGAAGGCCGTGGATCACCTCGTGGAGATCGCCGGGGAGACGTCCGGGACCGTCTGGGTGGACATGGAGTCCAGCGCCTACGTGGACGCCACGCTGGAGGCCTTTCAGAGTGCACGGAGCCGGGTGGGTAACCTGGGCCTCTGCCTGCAGGCGTACCTGCACCGCACCGAGGCGGATTACGAGACCCTCCTCCCGCTTCAGCCGAACCTGCGGTTGGTGAAGGGGGCCTACCTGGAGCCACCGGACGTGGCCATGGCCCGCAAGCCCGACGTGGACGAGGCGTATCGGCGACTCGCGGTGCGGATGCTCCGGGACCGGCAGGCCGGTCGGATGGGCCGGCCCGGGATCGCCACCCACGACGCCCGTCTGGTGCGGGAGGCCGAGCGGACGGCGGGAGAGCTGGGGCTGGCGCCGGAGGGCTGGGAGGTGGAGATGCTCTACGGCATCGCCCTGCAGGAACAGGCACGATTGCGCCGGAGCGGGACCCGGCTCCGGGTCCTGATCTCCTACGGGCAGCACTGGTTCCCCTGGTACATGCGCAGGCTGGCGGAGCGGCCGGCCAACGTGGGCTTCGTGCTGCGGCAGATGCTCCGGGGGTGAGCACTCCCTCACCCCCGGCGGGGCCCTGGCGCGGGGAGATGCCGCCACCCCGCCTCCGGTGGTGGATCCTGGCGCTCCTCTCCGTGGCGCTCCTGATGGGGATGAGCGTCTGGTTCGCCGCCACGGCGGTGGCTCCCCAGCTGTCGTCTCGATGGGGACTGGGGCCGGGCCGGACGACGCTCCAGGTTCTTCTTCGCCGGGTGCGCCGCCCTGGGGGCCGGCGCCAACCTCGCCCTCCTGGTGGCGCCCGGCTTCGGAAGCGCCGCCCTGCTCCGCTTCGCCACCGGGTTCTTCCTGGCCGGGGTGTATCCGCCGGCCATGAAGATGTGCGCCACCTGGTTCCGCTCCTCCAGGGGCCTGGCCATCGGCACGGTGGTGGGCGCGCTGACGGTGGGGAAGGCGCTGCCCTACCTCCTCAAGGCTCTCGGGGAGGCCCCCCTGGAGACGGTGATCCTGGGGACCTCGATGGCCGGGGGCGCGGGCGCCGTCCTGGTCCTCGCCTTCTACCGGGACGGCCCCTTCAGCTTTCCCTCCCGGCCCTTCGCCTGGTCCCGGGTGGGGGAGCTCCTGCGTCACCGTCCCACCATGCTGGCCACCGGGGGCTACCTGGGCCACATGTGGGAGCTCTACGCCGGCTGGCTCCTGGCCGCCCCCTACTTCCTCGCCTTCTTCCAGCTGCGGGGCGACCCCCGTGCGGGACTCCTGTCGGCCTTGTGGGGCTTCGGCGTCATCGCCGCAGGCGGCCTGGGCGCCGTGGTGGCGGGCCGGTGGGCCGACGTCTGGGGCCGGGAGCGGGTCGCGAACGGCGCCATGCTCCTCTCGGGAAGCTGCTCCCTCGTCCTGGGCTGGCTGCTCCACGCACCCCTCTGGGTCACGGGCTCCGTGGCCCTCCTGTGGGGCGTCACCATCGTGGCGGACTCGGCCCAGTTCTCGGCGGTCGTGACGGAGGTGGCACCCAGCCACGCCGTCGGCACCGCTCTGACCCTCCAGACCATGATGGGATTCGCCCTCACCGGCGTCTCCATGCAGGTCGCCGCGGCGGTGGTGGAACGGACGGGGTGGGGGCCGGGGCTGAGTCTGCTGGCGCTGGGACCGGCCTTCGGGATTCTGTCCATGAGGCGGCTCCGTACGCACCGTGCCGCGGCGGCGCAGGCCCGGGAGGGCGGGCCGGCCGACGACGGGCGTCCGTGACACCCACGGCCGGAAGAACCCCGCTGCGGGTCCTGCGGCGTTGGGGCCGTGGCCGCACGGCGGGGACCGAATCCCTTCTGTCCATGGTACCCCGGGAGGCCGCCGCCCCGCGGTTCCCCGCCGCCGACACCCTTCTGTGTACGGCACCCCCTGGACCCCCCGACGGGCTGGACGAATGAAACGGCTTCGCCGATACCTGCTGGAAGGGCTGGCGCTGGTGGTGCCGGTGGCCGCCACCGTCTGGGTGCTGGTCTGGCTCTTCAACCGGCTGGACGGCATCCTGGGAGATCTCCTGGTCCCGATGCTGGGCCGCTCGGTCCCGGGTCTGGGCCTCGTGATTCTCCTGGTCGCGCTGGTGGCCATCGGGTGGCTCACGGAGCGGGCACTGGGCCGGCGAGCGACGCAGCTCTGGGAGGGTGTCGTGGAGCGGGTGCCGGTGGCCCGGCCCGTCTACCGGGGGAGTCGGCGTCTACTCCAGTCGTTGGTGGGACCCGAGTCCCGGTCCTTCAAGCAGGTGGTGCTGTGCGAATACCCCAGCCCCGGGATCTGGAGTATCGCCTTCGTCACCGGTCGGGCGCCGCCCTCCCTCCGGGACGAGGTGGGAGAGGACGCCGTCACGGTGTTCCTCCCTACCGCCCCGAACCCCATGTCCGGGTTCCTCCTCGTGGTGCCCCGCGCGAAGACCCGCCTCCTCCAGGTCCCGGTGGAGTCCGCCTTCACCTTCGTGGTCTCCATGGGAGCGGTGCCGCTGACGGATGATCCCGAAGTCGCGACGCGCCTCATCCGGGAGGCGCCGGAACAGGCGTGAGTCCTTCGCCCGGGTCTGGCGCCCCTTCGGATTTGGGGTTCGACGCCTCGGACCGGGTTTCCCAGCGGGCGTGGCGGCCCCAGCTTTCGGCTTCTCCCGAGGGTGCGCCCCCGGGAGGACGGTATCCCGACTTCCCGAGCCCGCCCATGCGCCTGCGCAGCACCCGCACTCCCTCCGACGCCGGGGACGATGGGGACGTCTCCCTCGGGGAGGGGGTCCGCCGGGGACTGGCGGACGACGGCGGGCTGTACCTCCCCGTCACCTGGCCCCGGCTTGCGCCTCCCCCGGCACGGCTCCCGCAAACACCCGGGGCCACGGCCGCATGGTCGGCGCCGCGGCTCCTGGGGTCGCCTCGGGGCGACGCCGTGGACGAGCCCGACTGGGCCTCCATCGCCACCGCCGCTCTGGACTTCCCCGTCCCCTGGACGCCGCTGGGCGACGACCTTCGGCTCCTGGAGCTCTTCCACGGACCTACGCTCTCCTTCAAGGACGTGGGTGCCCGGTTTCTGGCCCACCTGCTGGCTTCGGAGGGGGGTGGCGCCCGGACGATCCTCGTGGCTACGTCCGGGGATACGGGCGGCGCCGTGGCCCACGCCATCCAGGGCGTGCCGGGGCTGCGGGCGGCCATCCTCTTCCCCCGGGGCCGGGTCTCGGAGGTGCAGCGGCGCCAGTTCACGACCCTGGGACCCGACGTGTTGGCCATCGAGGTGGAGGGCCCCTTCGACCGGGCCCAGGCACTGGTGAAGGCGGCCCTCGGGGACCCCGGTGCCGTTTCGGCGTACCGCCTGACCTCCGCCAACTCCATCAACCCGGGACGACTCCTCCCCCAGGTCTTCTACTACCTGCACCTGGCGCGCCTCCAGGGGTGGGGCAGGGAGGACCCCGGGACGCCCGGCGACGTCGTGGTGCCTTCGGGCAATCTGGGAAATGTGACCGCCGGCGTGCTGGCCCAGCGGGCCGGGGCGCCTCTGGGGCGCCTCATAGCCGCCTGCAATCGCAACGACGCCCTGGTCCGATTCCAGGCCGACGGACGGACCCGTGCCCTCCCCGTGCGTCCGACACGCTCCTCGGCGATGGATGTGGGAACCCCTTCGAATCTCGAGCGCCTGGAGTCCCTCTTCCGGCACGACGTCGGTGCCCTCGCCTCCGGCCTGCCGGCCTGGAGCGCCAGCCCTGCGGAAACGCGCGACTCCATGGCCTGGGCGTGGAGGGAGCACGGCGTCCTCATCGATCCCCATACGGCGGTGGGGGTCGCGGTGGCCCGACGGGAGGTGTCGTCCGGGGCGGATGCGGCTCCGGTCACGGTCCTCGCCACCGCCCATCCGGCAAAGTTTCCAACCGCCGTCCGGGAGGCCACGGGACAAACGCCCGAGGTGCCGGAAGCCCTCCGAAGGGGGGGAACAAGGGAGTCCGTGGCCACCCTGGGCGGAAGTCTCCACGACCTGCTCCAGCTGCTGCGGGAGTGGGGACCGTGACGGCCGACGGCAGGGAAGCGGCCCCCCACGCCCCCCTGGGAGACCGGGCGGGCTCGGGAGGGGGCTTCTGGGTCCGGGTCCCGGCCTCCACCT
>JARRPL010000152.1:0-7059 GCA_037382905.1 Gemmatimonadota bacterium
GGTCACCTCGTCGGCGCCCGCGTCTGCGACGACGGCACACGACGGGTCCGGCGGACCCCCTGACGCAATAAAGGCCGGGGCCTCTGCGGCGGATCCCGGGGAAGGGGACGAACCGGTGGGCGCCGCCGCGTCGACCGCCCCAGTCGGGGAGGGTGCCGACGGAGCTCCGGGCTCCAGCGTCTCCTCCGTCGCTCCTCCGCCTCGCTCCCGGAGGATGGGAACCACCCTTCTCTGGGTCGTGCTGGCCCTCATCGCCCTGATCGTGGTGATCCGCATGGTGGGAGACGGGGATCGGTCTGCGGCGGAGGACCAGGCGGAGGAAAGCTCGGCGGCTCAGGTGGCCGCCGACCAGGGGGAGCAGACGGAGGGGGCTCCCGCCACGGGGGGTCCCGTGGAGGCCGCGACGTCGGGTGAGCTGGTGGCTGCGGACGATCCGACGGAGCCCCGGGGTCTCGAGGCGGCTCCCCTGGCCCGGTTCGTCCTGAACGTGGCCTCGTACGAGACGCTCTCCGCCGCGTATCGGGATGCCGTCTCCCTCCGGGCCGCGATCCCCGAGCTCCAGTTCCTCATCTCGCCGGTGGAGGTGCGGGGAGACGCGTGGTACCGGCTTCTGGCGGGGCCGGCGACCTCGGCCGAGGCCATCGTGGATCTCCAGAATCGCGTTGCCGCCGGTTGGCCCGAGGCCCGGGACTGGCTCGTCCGGCAGTCGCGGCTCGGGTATCTCGTGGACGAGTATCCCACCCTTGCGGGTGCCGAGGAGCGGATCTCGCTCCTGGCGGAACAGGACATTCCGGCCCACGTGCTTCGCTATACCGACGACGCCGGGGCCGACCGTTTCCGGGTGTACGCCGGCGCCTATGCCAACGCCGCCGAGGCGGCGTACCTGGGGAGGGTGCTGCAGAACGCCGCACCGGGGCTTCGGGACCTTCCGCTCGTCGAACGGCGCGGGTACCGGCCGGAATGAAGCTCAGAGCCCTCCGCCTCCAGGGGTTCAAGTCCTTCGCCGACACCACGGAGGTGAAGTTCCACGACGGCGTGACGGCCATCGTCGGCCCCAATGGCTGCGGCAAGTCGAACATCAGCGATGCCATCCGCTGGGTTCTGGGAGAGCAGCGCCCCACGGCGATCCGGGGCTCCCGCATGGAGGAGGCCATCTTCCAGGGGAGCGTGCACCGGCGTCCCGTGAATCGTGGTTCCGTGACCATGACGGTCACCAACGAGGACGGAGCCCTCCCCGTCCCCTTCGAAGAGGTGGAGGTGGGTCGGACCGTCTACCGGGACGGCGGCAGCGACTACGCCATCAACCGCTCCGGCGTGCGCCTCAAGGACGTGGTGGAGCTCACGCGGGACACGGGCCTCGGGGCCGGCGCCAACGTCATCGAGAACCGTATGATCGACGCCATCCTCTCGGATCGGGCCGACGAGCGGCGAGCGCTCTTCGAGGAGGCGGCAGGGATCGGTCGGTACAAGGATCGGCGGAAGTCGGCGTTGCGCCGGCTCGAGCGGGCCGAGATGGACCTTCAGCGGCTGGAGGACGTCATCGGCGAGGTCCAGACCAAGGTTCGCTCGCTGGCCCGCCAGAAGGGGAAGGCGGAGCGCTATCTGTCCTACCGGGCCCGGCGTCTCTCGGTGGAGGTGGCGGTCGTCCGGCACCAGATGGAGACCCTCCACCGGCGCCTCTCGGAGGTCGAGGGCGCGCTCTCTGGCGGCAACGTGGACGGCGAGGGGCGTGTGGCCGAGGTCCAGGCCGCGGAGACCCAGTTCGAATCCCTCCGGATCGCTCAGGTGGAGGCGCAGCGGGAACGGGCCTCGGCGGCGGAGCGGCTGGAGAAGATCCGTTCAGAGCTCGTTCGGTGGGAGCGGGAGCTGGCGGTGGCGGAGGAACGTGCGGCGTATGCCCAGCGAAGGCTGACGCAGATCGGGTCCGAGCGGGAGGACGCCCGCAGTCGGGTGGCCGACGTCACGGCGGAGGCGCAGGGCCTGAGGGAGGATGCTCAGGGGATCCGGGAGGAGCTGGCGGAGGTGACCCGGGAGCTGGAGGAGCGGAGCGCCGCCGCCGCCGAGGTGCGGGCGCGGCTGCAGGACGCCCGCTCCTCCCTGGAGTCGGTCGAGGTCCGGGAGCGGGAGATCGCCCGCCGGGGTGCGCAGCTGGAGGGGGATTCCGAGTCTGCGGATGCACAGGCGGCCGAGCTGGAGCGGCGGCTGCAGCGCCTTCAGGCGGAGCTGGATGAAGCCGGGGATGCCCTGGTGGACCTGGAGGAGCAGGGAGATCTCTTCACCGGTCGCCTGGACGTCCTGCGGGGCGAGATGGAGGAGGCACGGGAGAGGCTCGAGGCGGAGCAGGCCGCGGTCCAGGCGGGCCGAGCCGAGCTTGAGGCCGCCCGCCAGGAGGAGTTGGAGGCCGCGGACCGGGCCCAGTCCCTGGCAGCCCAGCGCTCGGCGCTGGAGGTGATGGAGCGGGAGCGGGAGGGGATGGAGCCCGTCCTGCAGGCGGTGCTCGAAGCGGACCTGGCGGGGGTTCACGGAGCGCTGGTGGACTTCCTCAGGGCGGACGAGTCCCTGGCTCGGGCGGTGGAGGCGGTACTGGGCCCCCGGGGCCGGGGTTTGGTGGTGGAGGACGAGAAGGCCGTAGCCCGCGTGCGGGGCTGGTTCGCCGAGCACTGGGACGGGGGCGGTGGTCTGATCCTCCTCCCCCTCGACGGGGTCCCCGACGCTTCCGCAGAGGGGACCCTGCTGGACGCCGTGGAGCCGAGCGGCCCCGGGGCTCCGTGGGTGCGAGCGCTCCTCTCGGGTGTGGTCCTGGTGGAGGACGAGGACGCACTCCTGTCCGGGCGGGGGCCCCGGGTGGCCCGGAGCGGAGCGATCCGCGAGTCCTCCGGGGTGGTCCTCATCGGGAATCCCACCGGTGCCACGGGGCTCCTGGAGCGCAAGGAGAGGCTCGAGCGGCTCTCCCGTGAGGCGGAGACCGCCGCCGCCGCGGCGGCCGCCGCACGGGCCACGCGGGAGGCGACCCGGGGGAAGGTCCAGGAAGCGGAGGCCCGTCTCGAGGCGGCTCGGGCCCGTTTCCGGGCAGCCGAGGATACCTATCGCGGCGCCGATGCCGAGATGGCCGCCGCGTCGGACCGGAAGGAGCGGATGGACCGGCACCGGGACGAGCTGGCTCGGCAGGTGGAGGGTACCCGTGCGAGCCAGCAGCGGGCCCGGGAGCGGGCAGTCCAGGCACGGGAGGACCGGGAGGCGCTCCAGGCCGAGGAGTCGGGGCTGGCCGAGTCCCGGGCGTCGGCCCGGTCCGCGCTGGAGGCGGTCCAGGAGGAATGGGAGGCGGCCCGGGGTCGCCAGTCGGAGATGGAGGTGCGCCAGACCCGGCTCCAGGGCGAGCTCACGAGGGTCGAGGAGCGGCTGTCGAACCTCGAGCAGGTCCGCAGCGGTGCCGAGGCTCGCGTGAAGGCGCTGGACGAGGAGGAGTCCGGCCTCCGGGGGGAGTTGGAGTCGGTCACGGCGCTGCAGGCCCAGGGGGCCGACGCCACCGAGGCCTTGTTCCGGGACCGGGAGACCGCAGAGGCGGATCTATCGGAGAAGGATCAGGCCCTGAGCGAGGTCGCCGCCGCCATGGACGAGGCGGAGCGCCGGGCGAAGATGGCCCGGCAGGCCGAGCGGGAGGCCACCGACCGCCGCCACCGCCTCGAGTTGGAGAAGCAGGAGCTGGCGGGTCGGCTGGAGCGGATTCGGGACCGTCTCGAGGGGGAGTGGGGCCGCCCCCTGGAGGAACTCCTGGAGCAGGCGGAGCCGTTGAGTGAAGAGGACGCGGACCGCACGCCGGAGGAGCTGGGGCGGGAACTCCGGGAGATCGTCGGGGCGCTGGAGAGGATCGGACCTGTGAACATGTTGGCCGTGGAGGAGCACGAGGAGGAGTCCCGTCGCCTGGCCTTCCTGGAGGAACAGCACGCGGACCTGGTGGGGGCCCGGAACGACCTGAAGTCCGCGATCCGCCAGATCAACGAGACGGCCACCACCTTGTTCAACGAGACCTTCGAGCGGATCCGGGAGAACTTCAAGCGCGTACATCAGCGACTCTTCGAGGGTGGCGAGGCGGACATCTGGCTCGAGGAGGAGGACGACCCCCTGGAGTCGCCGGTGGAGATCCACGCCTCCCCCCGGGGGAAGAAGACCCAGCGGACCGACCTCCTGTCGGGCGGCGAACGTGCCCTCACCGCCCTCTCCCTCCTCTTCGCCATCTACCTGGTGAAGCCCAGCCCCTTCTGCGTGCTGGACGAGGTGGACGCGCCTCTGGACGAGAACAACATCGGGCGCTTCATCCGGCTCCTCCACGACTTCAAGAAGCACTCCCAGTTCGTGGTCATCACCCACAATCCCCGGACGATCGAGGCCGCCGACTGGATCTACGGGGTCACCATGGAGGAGCCCGGGGTGAGCACGATCGTCGGGGTCCGTCTGGAAGAGGCGTTGGAGCAGGCCAAGGGCGCCGCCTGACGGCACCTCCGGATCTCTCTTCCGGCGCCGGGTATGGGAGGAGCCGGGAATCCTCCCGGCATCGACTTCAGCACGAGGTGGGCTGCGGCGACGTCGCCGTCCCCTGAGCACAGGACGACGCCATGTTGGTGGTCATGAAGCACAACGCCACGCCGGACGCCATCGAGGCCGTCGTGGATACCATCAAGAAGATGGGCTACGGAGCCACGCCGATCCCCGGGGGCCAGCGGACCGCGGTGGGCCTGATCGGCAACGACGGCCGGGTGGATACCGCCAGGCTCCAGGGCCTGGAGGGGGTGCTGGAGTGCATCCCCGTCACCCAGCCGTACAAACAGGTCTCCCGGGAGTGGCGGGAAGAGGACACCCGGATCGAGCTGGCCAACGGCACGGTGATCGGCGGGCGGGACGTCGTCCTCATGGCCGGACCCTGTTCGGTGGAGAGCGAAGACCAGATCCTCACGTCGGCCCGTCTGCTCCGGGAGGCGGGGGCCACCATCCTCCGGGGTGGCGCCTTCAAGCCGAGAACGTCCCCCTACTCCTTCCAGGGTCTGGGCGAAGAGGGACTCCGGCTCCTGGCCAAGGCCCGAGAGGCCACCGGGATGGCGGTGGTCACCGAGGCGCTGGATCCCGAGGGCCTGGACCTGGTGGCCGACTATGCGGACATCATCCAGATCGGCGCTCGGAACATGCAGAACTATCCCCTGCTCCGTCGGGCGGGCCGAGCAGGCAAGCCGGTGCTGTTGAAGCGGGGGATGAGCGCCACCATCGAAGAGTTCCTCCTCGCCGCGGAGTACATTCTGGCGGAGGGCAACCCCGACGTCGTCCTCTGCGAGCGGGGGGTGCGGGGCTTCGATCCCCAGACCCGGAACGTGCTGGACCTGACGGCAATCCCGTTGGTCCAGGGTCTCAGTCACCTTCCCATCATCGCCGACCCCTCCCACGGGACGGGAATTCGCAGCAAGGTGTCGCCCATGGCCCGGGCGGCGGTGGCGGCGGGCGCCGATGGGCTCATGGTGGAGGTCCATCCGGATCCACCCAGCGCCCTCTCGGATGGAGCCCAGTCGCTGTATCCCGAGCAGTTCCGTTCCCTCATGGGCCAGATCCGGGTCATCGCCCGGGCCATCGACCGGGAGCTGGCGCCGTCCCTGGAGTCGGCGACTTCGGTGGGATAAAGCCCTGCTCTTCGGGGCATGGGACCGCCCCGACGTCCCTGCCATCCTCCCTGGCACAGGGAGGTGCACATGGACGACATCACAGGCGATACGGCGGTGGCGCGAGGCCGCCGATTCGAGGCGTTGGCGGCGGAGGCCCTCGTCCTGAAGGGCTACCGCGTGCTGGCCCGCAACGTCCGCCACGGTCCCAGGGAGGTCGACCTGGTGGTGGAGGAACCCGGCGGGACCGTGGCCTTCGTGGAGGTGAAGGGTCGAACCCGATCCGGTTGGGGTCACCCGCTTGAGCGGATCCACCGTAAGAAGCGACGGGACGTGGAGGCGGTGGCCCGCTGGTGGATCCGGACGGCGCCCCCGGCGACCGGCTACCGTTTCGACGCGGTGGCGGTCGAGGCCACCGGCGATCCGCAGCGGCCCTGGCGCATCCTCCATCTGCCGGACGCCTGGCGCCCCATGATGGAGGCTGGTTGACGTAGATCCATGGCAGGCGGAGCTTTGCGGCAGACGTCCTCTCCCTGCCCCCAAGCTCCATGGTCCAACCCAGCAAGAGCGTTCAGAGCGTCCGGGTCCAGCGCGTCCGCGACGGCCGGGACGAGCGGGTCAAGGACTGGGTCACCGTGGAGGAGCCACTGGAGATCCGGCTGGCCCTCCCGGGCGTTCCCCAGGGTCGGGGCCGGCCTGGGACTCCGGCCGGTGTGGAGAGCATCGCCGTGACCATGCGGACCCCGGGCCGGGACTTCGAGCTCGCCGCTGGATTCCTCGCCACGGAAGGGGTGATCCGACGGAAGGAGGACGTCCGCGAGATCACCTACTGTCGATCCGGTCGGGGGCCCCAGGAGTACAACA
Source organism: Gemmatimonadota bacterium (assembly GCA_037382905.1). Lineage (GTDB taxonomy): Bacteria > Gemmatimonadota > Gemmatimonadetes > Longimicrobiales > Gaopeijiaceae > Gaopeijia. The sequence goes on from JARRPL010000152.1 coordinate 6,507, forward strand.
TCGTGGAGGTCCGCCTCCGGTCCGCCCGGGGCATCGACCTGGCTCGCCTCTCCCGCAAGGTCTTCACCTCGTCGTCCTGCGGAATCTGCGGCAAGGCCTCCATCGACGCGGTGGAGGTCCAGGGCTGTCGTCCCATCGCCGGTGGGACGCTGGAGATCCCCGCCGACGTCCTGGTGGGCCTCCCGGACCGACTGAGGGAGGCACAGGGTGACTTCTCGCGTACCGGAGGCCTTCACGCCGCCGGTCTCTTCACCGGGGGAGGGGAGTTGGTGAGCATCCACGAGGACGTGGGTCGGCACAACGCGGTGGACAAGGTGGTGGGCGAGGCCTTCCTCCAGGGGGCGCTCCCCCTCCTGGACCGGGTCCTCGTCGTCAGTGGCCGCACCTCCTTCGAGATCCTGCAGAAGGCGGTGGTGGCCGGAATTCCGGCGGTGGTCGCGGTGGGGGCGCCCTCGTCGCTGGCTGTGGAGCTGGCGGAACGCTTCAACCTCACGCTGGCGGGATTCGTGCGGAGAGGCGGCTACAACCTGTACGCCGACGGGGATCGGGTCCG
>JARRPL010000152.1:7096-8739 GCA_037382905.1 Gemmatimonadota bacterium
AGGAGGAGGTGGTCCTGGCGGGGCGACCTCTCCTCGCCCGGGCCTGGAATGCCGTAGCGCCCGTGGCCGACCGGGTGATGCTCCAGGGGGCCGCCTCCGCACCCCCGGGGCTCGTCCCCTCGCCAGACGAGCGCCGGGGTGAGGGACCGCTGGCGGGTCTCGAGACGATCCTGAAGCGGACCGTGGATGAGGGGCGGGACGCCGCCGCCGTCCTCGCCGTCGATCTGCCCCGGGTCCCGGCGTCGCTCCTCCTGTCGTTGCTCCGGCGCTGGCGGGAGATGGACGGCTCCGGCACCGGCGCGGTCATCGTGGACACGGGTGAGGGGCTCCAGCCTCTGGCGGGCATCTACGGGGCGGGGCTCGCGAGACACCTGACGTCCTGGCTCGACGGGGGGAGCTCCCGGGCGGTCCATGCCTGGATCGAGGCCCTGGGAGACCGGGTCGTGCCTGTGTCCCTCTCAGGCCTCGAGGCCGTGGCGGGAGTCCGGGAGCCTCTGCTCAACGTCAACCGACCGGAGGAGTTGCTGGATGCCGGCCGCCTACCCGCTCCGCTCCCTCCTGCCGTCTCGGTCGTGGGCTGGAAGGACTCGGGAAAGACCTCGACCGCGGTGGCGTTGGTGGATTCTCTCCAGGCCCGGGGTTGGCGGGTGATGGCCCTCAAGCACGGGCACGGCTTCCGCCTCGATACCGAGGGAACCGATTCGGCGCGCCTCCGTGAGGCGGGGGCCGAGCGGGCGGTGCTGGCGGGCCCCGACGGTTTCGCCGTCCTTGGAGGATGGGGACGGGGAGGGGAACCCCCGGCCCCCGCGCTGGCGACCCGCTTCCTGTCCGGGGCGGACGTGGTGGTGGTGGAGGGATGGAAGCACGGCGTCTTTCCGGCCATCGAGGTCGTGGGTCCCGAGGGGCGGGAGCCACCCCTCTGGCACGAGGACGCGCCCGACCGGGACCGGTTCCTGGCCCGGGTCGTGCCGGACGGTGGCCCGGGGACCACTGCCGGCCCCCTGACGCTGGATCGAGGCGACCCGACGCTGGGAGACGGCCTCGCCGACCTGGTGGAGGAGCGCGTCTTCCCGGGGTGGCGATCGTGATCCGGAGGATTCCGTGGGTGGTCCTCCTGGTGGCCGGGGTGATGGTGGCCCAGGCGGTCCTTCCGCTGCGAACCACGGAGATACTGGAGGAGCAGAACCAGCTCATCTCCCAGGAGCTTCGGCCGCTGCAGACGCTGGTGGCGGATCTCACCGGGATCTACGTGCGGCAACAGGCCCGCCTCCAGGAATACCTCCTCACCGGATCCAACGTGGCCCGGGATCAGGTGAACCAGCTTCGGACGGAGGTGGTCCGGGAGCAGTTGAACGAGCTCCGGCGGGAAGAGAACCGGACGTTCGAGGAGTTGGACCAGATCCTCTCCCGCCGGGACGATGTCACGGGCAATCTTCGGATCGAGCTCGCACGGGTGCTGGAGGCGGCCACTGCCTGGCAGCTCCGCCACTCCGCCGCCCTGGAGAGCGCAGAGGGCCGCGCTGGCTACATTCAGGACGTCGCCACCGGTATGGAGAGCTACGAGGAACTCCTGTTGGCCCTGGAGAATGCCCGGGACACCCTGGACGGCGACCTGGCCCGGGCGTTGGACAGGCTCCGGGAGA
>JARRPL010000153.1:0-7044 GCA_037382905.1 Gemmatimonadota bacterium
CGGCCAGAAGGCTCGACACGAGGAGAGTGCGGAGGTTCACAGTGCAGGCGCTCCGTCCAGCCAGGACTGGAGGATGAGCGTGGCGGCACCCGCGTCGACGCGGGCCTTGTTCTCCCGGTCGGCCCGGCGAAGGCCCGACGACCGCACGGCCCGCTCCGCCTGGACGGAGGTGAACCGCTCGTCCACGAAGGTCACAGGCAGCCCGGTTCGCTCCGCCAGGGACGCTCCCACCCGGCGCACCTCGGCACACCACTCGTTCTCGCCCCCCGTCAGGGGAAGGGGGAGGCCGAAGACGATCCGCTCCACCCCGTGGCTCTCCACCACCTCCGACATGGCCTTGAGGGGCGGTCGGCGCCCGGCACGCCGTCGAAGCGTGGTCAGCGGGGAGGCGAGCGTCCCCGTCGGATCACTGAGAGCCAGTCCGACCCGCTTCAGACCGTAATCCACGCCCAGGACCCGCACTCAGACCCGCGCCAGGGCTTCATCCATGGAGGTCCCCTCCAGGAGATGGCCGTAGAGCTCGTGGATGGCGGCTTCCGAGCCGAAGGCGAAGGTGCAGCACTCCCCACCCCGGGAGACGCAGTCCACCTCGAGGATGGCGATGGGTCCGCCGGCGGCCAGCGTCAGGAAGTGGGAGAGGAGACCCGATGTGAAGGCGCAGGACGGTTGACTCTCGGTATCGGCCAGCGCCTCCGCCCAGTCGTCGCTTCGGAGCAGTCCCACCGCCGGGTTCGGGCTCTCGTGCCGCAGGCTGCCCCAGCCCTTCTGGCGGAAGTACCGCGACAGCTGGCGCCAGAAGCGATCCGTTCCCAGAGACTGGACGTCGTCGGCGGTGGACTGGATGAACCCCCGGTAGAGATCCTCCCCGGCGGCGTATCCCGCGGCGTGGAGGGCCTGGACCGATGCCAGCGGTCCCACCTCCTCTCGCAAGGACCTGCGAAGCTCCGAGAGCCCCCGGGCCGGGACCGCGACCTCTCGCGGCGGCGAGCTGGCTTCCATCGATGAACCTCCAGTGCTGCGTCGCTGGGGACGCGGTGCGTGATGCCGTGTGACGGCTCCATCCCACAAATATGGGGTGGGCGACCGGGGGAGCCAACGAACTCCGGAAGGGTTCCGGCCGATCGACGGCGATCCGGGTCGGGACTCGGTGCCGTCCGGGGCCCGTCGGCTTTAGATTCCGAAGAGGTTATCAACCGACGTGACTCTCTCGTGAGGCCCACGATGTCCTACGACGAACAGCAGCAGCAGCTCTCGACCTTCCTCACCGGACTTCTCCTGGGGACCGTCATCGGTGTCGGGGTGGCCCTCCTCTCGGCGCCGGAGAGTGGAAGACGGACCCGAAAGAAGCTGGTCCGGGCGGCCGGGGACGTGCGAGACACGACCCAGGACCGGTTGGAGGACTTCGCGGACGACGTGAAGGTCCGGGTGGATGACGCGGTGAAGACGGCCCGGAAGAAGCTCAAGCGCTAGAACCGGGAAGATCCCGGGGCGGGTAGAATTCGACCCCGTGGGCCTCCAGGGCCCGGACGAGCTCCTGGGCCCGGGAGGCCAGCGTCACGAGAGCCAACCCGCAGAGGGCCTCCAGCTCCGGGGGGGCAGGCACCACGTCCGCCGGGATCCCCTCGGAGCGGGCCACCTCTTCCGCCCACAGCGCCATGTGGGTGGTGTCGAAGCTGAAGAGGGGGTGGGTCACCGGATCCGGAAGGGTGATCGGATGACCCCCTGTCCGGTCTCGTCGCACACCTCGGTGGGCTCGGTGCCTGGGACGAAGATCTCGGTGTACTTGTTCTCCTCGTTGCACCACCGACTCCAGAGCTTGCCCGAGGCCGAATCGACCTCCCGGGTGGTCAGGCCCGACAACATGGGCCACTCGTTGGGGATCGACAGGACCGGCTCCTGTTCCAGACCCGATTCCTCCGAGGCCTCGATGCCGTAATAGACGTGGTGCATGAAGCGCCCGAAGACAGGGGCGGCGAACCCTCCTCCGGTGGCCTGTCCCCCGTCCGCCTCCACATTCACGATGGGGACCGGTCGGTCCATCCCGAACCAGATCCCGGCCTGGAGCGTCGGTGTGAAGCCCATGAACCAGGTGTCGGTTCCGTCGTTCGTGGTCCCGGTCTTTCCGGCGGTGGGCACCTCGCCCCAGGGCAGCCCGGCGGGGAAACGTTCACTCACCCGATGGTTGCCACCGGTCCCCCGGTTTGCCGCATCCTGGAGCATGTCCACCATGATCCGGGCGGTGAGGGAGTCCAGGACCTGTGTCCGCTCGGGTTGTGGCTCCCACAGCACCTCCCCCTGGGCGTTCTCCACCCGGATGATGGGGAAGGGCCGCACCTTGGTCCCGAGTGTGGCGAAGCCTGTGTAGGCCTCCGCCAGCTGGATGGGGATCACCTCCGCGGCTCCGATGGTGGTGGAGGGAAACCGTTCGATCTCCGTCTGGATCCCCATCTGGCGCGCCGTCTGGGCCACCGTCTCGATCCCCACCTCCTCCCAACCCAGCTTGATGGCCACCATGTTGATGGATCGGCGGAGGCCTTCCCGGATCGTGATGGGTCCGCGGAATTCCGCGGAGAAGTTCCGGGGTCGCCAATCCTCGCCGCTGGGCTGGGGATAGACCACCGGCTGGTCCACCACGATGTGGGATGCCGGAACTCCCGACGATACCGCCGCGGTGTACACGAATGGCTTGAAGGAGGAGCCGGCCTGCCGCCGCGCCAGGCGTGCCCGGTCGAACTTCGACTGCTGGAAGTTGCGTCCGCCGATAAGGGACCGGACGGCGCCGGTCTGAGGATCGAGGGCAATGAACATCCCCTGCAGGTAGGGCGTCTGGCCGTTGGGGAAGGTCTCCACCGTGTCGAACTCGGCGTAGAGCGGATGCTCGAAGTTCGGCCGGCTCTCGATGTAGTCCCAGCCCCAATCCATCGCCTCCTGAGCCGCCCGTTGCATCTCCAGATCCAAGGTCGTGTAGACCCGTAGACCCCCGCTGTAGACCTCGTCGCCGAAGCGGGAATCCAGGATCTGCCGGACCCACTCCTCGAAGTACGGCGCCACACCGAAGACGGCATCACCGGAGTGATCCTCGTCCGGGAGGGGCCACTCCTTCCAGTATTCCGCTTCCGTCTCGGAGATGTAGTCCATCCGTGCCATGAGGGTGAGCACGAGATTCCGCCGACGGAGGGCGTTTTCCGGGTTCCGGAAGGGGTCGTAGTAGCCCGGCCGGTTGAGGATCGCCGCGAGGAGTGCCGCCTCGGCGACGTTCACCTCCGTGACGTTCTTGCCGAAGTAGGCCCGGGACGCGGACTGGAATCCATATCCCCGCCCCATATAGATCTCGTTCATGTAGGCTTCGAGGATCTGGTCCTTCGTGTAGTACTTCTCCAACTCGAAGGCGACCTGAAGCTCCTTGAGCTTGCGCGTGTAGCTCCGTTCGAAGGTGATCCGCTCTTCGAACATGTTCCGGGCGAGCTGCTGGGTGATGGTGCTCCCGCCCCCCAGATTGCGGCCCGTGAAGACTCCCCAGACGGCTCGCATGAAACCTCGGGGGTCGAAGCCACCATGCTCATAGAACCGTTGATCCTCGATGGCCACCACCGCCCGGGGCACGTAGTCGGGAAGGGCGTCGATGGAGACGGGCGTGCGACGCTCCCGCCCGATCTCCACGATGAGCCGGCCGTCGTGGGAGAGGAGCTTGCTCGTCTGCTCCGATTCGAAGGTCCGGATCTGGGCCACCGACGGGCACGTGGCGCAGACGTTCTTCCACGTGCCGACGACCACGCCCACCGCACCGAAGAAGGCGAAGATTGCGAGCATGGCCACCAGGCGCAGATCGACGGCCTGGAGGATCTGGGCCGCGGTCCGGCCTACGGTGCGGAAGAAGTCCTTGATGGCATCCATGGTGTCAAGATAGCGGGGGCATTCGGGTCTCTCCACCTCGAATGTTGCACGAAACGGGCCGAAATCGCCGGCGGGTCCACCCCATCCCGCTCCGGCCGCAGCCCCGAGGGGCGGCGGCCGTCATGGCCGCGGCGCGTCGGGTGTCTACTCGCCCCGCCGTGCCCCGATCCGGGCCAGCGATCCGGCTCGGACCGTGGCGCCACGGGGTCGGATCGGCGGAGGACCTCCGATCGGATGGAGGGGGTACCCCGCCGACGAACGCCCGGATCCGGACCCGGGTCCTCCACCCTCGCCCCGGCCCCCTGACATGCGGATCACAGTCGTCGCCCTCGGTACCCTCCTCCTGACTGCCTGCGGGTCGCCGGATCGGGCCATCGAAGCCCAGGTCCGGGTGCCGGATTCCCTGGTGGTGACCCAGGATCCGGAGCTGCGAGAGCTGGCTCTGGACCTCCTGCCGGGGCTCCTGGTGCGATCCGGGCTCGAGCTCCGGGAGCCGGTTCGCCTGGCCCGTCGGAGTCGTCCAGAGCTCGAATCCTATCTCCTCCACAAGATGGACGAGGATCTTCCCGTGGACCGTGCCCGGGCTCTCGTGACGGTCTATGCCGCCCTGGGCCTCATGGAGCCCGATACGGATCTGCGGGACCTCCTCCTTTCGGTATTCCAGGAGCAGGTGGCGGGGTTCTACGACCCCGACTCCACCGCGCTCTTCGTCATGGACGATCAGACGGGCCCGGCGCTGCGGCCTCTTCTGGCCCACGAACTGGTCCACGCACTCCAGGACCAGGCGGTGGCGCTGGATGTCCTCACCGATCCGGCAGTCGGAAACGATCGGGCCACGGCGGTTCAGGCGGCGGTGGAGGGTCATGCCACCCTGGTCATGTTCGAGGTCTCGGCCGGGGGGGCGTCGGGTGGCGGCGTGGATCTCACCCAGGTGCCGGGGTTCGGAGAACAACTCCGGACCATGATGGCCGATGCCGGGGCGGGGTACCCCCAGCTCAGTGCCGCTCCCCGCATCGTTCGGGAGTCGGTCCTGCTCCCCTACCTGGAGGGGACCAGCTTCGTGCTGGAGGTGTGGCGCCGGGAGGGGCGCGACGACTTCGCCGGTTCGCTGCCGGCGAGCACGGAACAGGTGCTGATGCCGGAACGCTTCTTCATGGATCCCCGCGACGCACCCCTGGCGCTGTCGGTGGAGGTGCCGGGACGGACGCCGCTGCACGAGGACGTCCTGGGAGCCGCCGAGGTGCGGGTGTTGCTGGAGGAGCGGGCGGGTCCCGAGGCGGGTGCTGCCGTGGAGGGGTGGGGCGGGGACCGCTTCGTCCTCGTGGAGAGCGACGAGGCCGCCACGGTCCTCTGGGTCTCGGTGTGGGACGACGCCGCGTCCCGGGACCGATTCATCGCAACGCTCGGACCGGGCCTTCCACAGGATCGGGAGGTCCAGTTCACACCGATGGAGGTCGAAGGGCATCCCGGGGCGCTCTTGCGGATGGGGCCGGCGGTGGCCGACGTCCGGGTGACGCTGCGTCGGCCGTGACGGTCCCGGAGGAACTCCGGGTCCGCGCGGGTGCCGGAACCCGCGACTACCCGGTCCTCCTCGGCGCGGGCGCCCGCCTGAGCCTGGGAGGGGTGACGGCGGACTGGGCTCCCTCCGTTCGCCGCTGGGCCGTCGTCACCGACGACCGGGTCGGTCCGCTGTACGTCGAGGAGGTGGAGGCGGGGATTCAGGCCACCGTGCCTTCGGGGCCCCGGGTCATCATCCCTGAGGGTGAGGGGGAGAAGACGCGAGCCCGTTGGGGGTGGGTGACGGATCGGCTCCTGGAGTCGGGGCTGGGACGGGACGGAGGCATCATCGCCCTGGGAGGAGGGGTGGTGGGGGACCTGGCCGGATTCGTGGGGGCGACCTACATGCGGGGAATTCCGGTGGTCCAGGTCCCCACGTCGCTCCTGGCCATGATCGACGCCTCGGTGGGGGGGAAGACGGGCGTGGACACCCCGGCGGGGAAGAACCTCGTCGGGGCCTTCCACCCTCCGGCTGCCGTGGTGGTCGATCCGGAGGTGATCGGCTCACTGCCGGTGGCACAGCGGCGCTACGGCCTCGCCGAAGCCCTGAAACACGGGGCCATCCTGGACGCCGCCTACGGTCAGGAGATCGCGGATTCCGCCCCGGCCCTCCTGGCCGCCGAGCCCGGTCCGCTGCTCCGCGTGGTTCGTCGGTCCGTACAGCTGAAGTCCCGGGTGGTGAGCCAGGATGAGAAGGAGGCGGGACTCCGGGAGATCCTCAACTTCGGACACACGGTGGCCCACGCCCTGGAGCACGCTTCCGACTATTCGATCCCCCACGGCGCGGCGGTGGCCATGGGGATGGTGTGGGAGGCGCGCATCGGTGAGGGAGAGGGGGTGACCCGGCCCGGTACTTCGGAACGGCTCGCGGAATGGTTGGCGGCGGTCGGCCTTCCCACGGACCCGCCGGTCGTGGATCGTGAGCGCTTCGTGAAAGGGCTTGGACGTGACAAGAAGGTCCGGTCCGGGATGCCCCGGCTCGTCCTGCTGGACCGCTGCGGTCAGGTGGCTCCGTCTTCCGACGGCAGCTGGGCCCGGGCCGTGCCCGTGGAGCGGATCGTGGCCCGGGGTCCCTGGTCCTGATTGCGCCGGCAACCGCCGTTTCTATACTTGGGTCACGGTCCAACCCGCCACACGGAGGTGTCATGGCGCTCACCGAGCGCTTCCAGGGAAGTTCGGTGGCCTCGGCCCTCGCTCATCGGGCCACCACCGATCCTGAGCGGACCTTCCTCCTCTGCGGCGACCTCCGGTTGACCTTCGGAGAGGTGGACGGGCAGGCAGAGGCGGTGGCGGCGGGCCTCCACGCCCGGGGCATCGGAGCAGGAGACCGGATCGCCCTCGTGCTCCCACCGTGTCCCGAGTTCGTGGTGGCCCTCTTCGCAGCCGCCAAGCTCGGGGCCGTGGAGGTCCCGTTGGACCCACAGCTCACACCGGCGGAGCTGCAGTACATGCTGCGCCATTCCGAGTCCAGCGCGGCGGTCTCTCCCGAGAGCTACGCCGGACTGGAGTATCTGGAGCTGTTCGAGGAGCTCATGCCCCAGCTTCCGGACCTCCAGTGCCTCGTGACGGTGGGGGACGAGGCCGTCTGGTACG
>JARRPL010000154.1:0-8042 GCA_037382905.1 Gemmatimonadota bacterium
ACCTCACCTCGGGACAGCCCTTCACCCCCCCGGCGGTGGCGATCCACCGGCCGGCCATCTCCCTTTTCGAGCTCGGCGCGCCCGCCAGCATGGCGGTCCAGCAGATCGCGGAGAACGGAAACCTCGACCCGGCGGTGGAGGTCCTCTCCAACTCGGTGCACGTCTCGGACTTCGGGGCGGCCTTCGGGCCCACCATCCCGCCGCTGCTCCCCGGTGAGACCACCAGCATCACCCTGGTCTCGGAGCGGGGCGCCAAGCTGGTCTCCTTCGTCTCGATGCTGGTCTGCACCAACGACGGATTCACCGGGATGGACGACGTCCGCCTGCCCGAAGAGATCGGAGAGTCCATGATGCTCTACACCGATGCGTACGACGCCGGGACGGAGATCAACACCGAGGACTTCGCCGACATCGTCCCGCCCTGCCAGGCCCTGGTGGGTGTCATGTCCGACGACGCCGGGACCGGGATGAGCAACCCAGCCCTGGCCGAGGGGAGCGTCATCACGCACCACCCCGGGATCGCCGGAGGGAACGATCTGGTCCCTGGCGTCCACGGCTGGACGGACCCGGTGGCCCGGGTCACCATCACACGGGTCCACTGAGTCCCGGCCGACCCCGCCGCCCCGTCCGGTTGTCTCACCGGGCGGGGCCCCGGGGACGAGCCCCTTCTCCGTTCACCCACTCCCCGTGTGGTTGCCGCCCTCCCTGCGGCGCCCCGACCTTCTCCCCCGGGAGGCGCCGTTCCGCCTCCGGACCCTCGATCCCGCCCGTGGCATGACGCTCCGACGCGCCCTCCTCGTCCTCCTGGCCCTGGTCCTGGTCCTGGGGCTGATCCCGGCGGGGCTCCTCCTGGAGCGACGCCTGGAGTCGGCCCTCCTGGATCGGGCCGAGGCCGACCTGGCGAACGCGCCCCGGGTCCTGGAGGATCGCCTGGCCTCCGTGAAGACCGTCCGGATGATGCATGCCAAGGACTTCTCCGCCATGCCGCCCCTGGTGGACGCCTTCGAGCGTCGGGACATGGACGAGGCCCGACGGATGCTGGAGGCGGCCGCCGCCTCGGTGCAGGAGGCCCCCGTCCTGGTGGACGCCACCGGCCGCGCCCGGATCGGACCGGGTCCCCTCCCCCCCGGGCCCCTCCCGCCGGACCTGGTGGAGGCCACCCGCCGGGGAGAGATGCCGGTGGCGGTGGTCCAGGTGGACTCGGTCCTGCACCTCCTGGCCCTTGCTCCCGTGGGGACGGGAGGAAACTGGATGGGGGCAGTGGGGGGGAGCACACCCTTCGCCGCCGAGGAGGCCGCCACCCTCGCCGGCCTCACGCGCTCAGAGGTGGTGAGCCTCGACGCCGGAGGCCGGGTGATCGGTACGACGGTGGACGCCGAAGTCGCGGCAGCGGTCGCCGGCCGGGCGCAGACCGCCCGGGACGCCGTTCGGTCCTGGGCCCTCCCGGGGGGCGACATCCTGGTGACCGCCTCGGCGGTGGACGAGGGCGAGGTGCTCTTCCTCCGGGAGGTGGCCCGGGAACTGGCGATCCTCCCAGCGCTGCGCCGGACGGCGCTGGCCACCACCGTCGCGGTCCTGGCCTTCGCCCTCCTGGTGGGAGCCCTCTTCGCCCGTCGCCTGGCGGCTCCCGTCTCCGAGTTGGCGGACGCCGCGGAGGACTTCGGAGCCGGCCGGCCCGAGGTGCCTCTCCGGTCCTCCTCCATCCTGGAGGTGCGGCGCCTGGCGGGATCCTTCGGGACGATGCGGGAGACGCTGGCCCGACGTCTCGCCGAGCTGGAGGAGGCGAACGTCGCCCTGGAGGACGCCAACCGACTCCTGGAGGACGCCAATCACGCACTGGAGGACCGTCAGGCCCGCCTCGCCACCCTCCAGGCCGAGCTCGTCCAACGGGAACGACTGGCCTCCTCGGGGCGGCTCCTGGCCCAGCTCGCTCACGAGATCCGGAACCCGGTGGCCAGCGTCCGGAACTGCCTCGAGGTGGTCCGGCGTCGGGCCCGCCTGGAGGGCGAAGCCGCGGAGTTCGCCGATATGGCGGTGGACGAGCTCCTCCGGATGCACGAGCTGGCGGAGCGGATGCTGGACCTTCATCGACCCCGTTCCCGGGGCGAGACCTCCTGCGACGCCGCCGCCGTGGCCCGGGAGACGGTCCAGCTCGTGGCCGCCGGGGGTCCCGATCGGGGGAACGTCTCCTTCACGGGGTCGTCGGATACCCGGGCCGCAATCCCGCCGGACGACCTGAAGCAGGTCCTCCTGAATCTCGTCCTCAACGCCGTGGAGGCGACCCCTGACGGCTCGCCGGTGGAGATCGTGGCGGGCCGGGAGAACGGCCGGGTGCGGCTGGAGGTCCTGGATCGGGGACCGGGGCTGGATCCGGAGGCGGCGGGGCGGATCTTCGACCCCTTCTTCACCACCCAGGACGAGGTCCACGGGCTGGGGCTGGGGCTCTACACCGCCGAGGGGCTGGTCCGGGCGGCGGGGGGTACGCTCACCGCGGCGAACCGCGTCCCGGGCCCCGGGGCCCGGTTCGTGGTGGAGCTCCCGGTGGCGGAAGCCGCAGCCCACGCGTCGGGAGGAGAGGGATGACGGGCCACATCCTGGTCGTGGACGACGACCGGGTCTTTCGTCTGTCCACGGCGGCCCTCCTGGAGGGAGAGGGCTACCGGGTCACCGGGGCCGCGGACGCCGAGGAGGCCGTGGAGCGGCTGTCCCGGGACCGCTTCGACCTCATCGTCCTGGATCTGCGCATGCCGGGGCTCGACGGCATCGGGCTGGCGGAGGTTCTCCGAACCCGGGGCGAGGGCGCGCCCATCCTCATGATCTCCGGCTTCGGCACCGTGGACGCGGCGGTACGGGCCCTCCATGGGGGGGTGGACGACTTCCTGACGAAGCCCGTAGAGCCGGAGGTGCTGATCGGGCGGGTGGCAGACCTCCTCCGACGACGTCCCTCCGCCGAGGGGTCCGGCGTCGACGAGACGCCCGGTGGGATGATCGGACGGGCTGATGTCATGGAGGCCTTGTATCGGGAGATCCGTCAGGTGGCGGGATCCACGGCCACCGTCCTCCTCACCGGCGAGACGGGTACCGGAAAGGAACGGGCGGCCCGGGCGATCCACGACCTCTCGGACCGGGCGGAGGGACCCTTCGTCCCGGTGAACTGCGCCGCCCTGGCGGAGGGGGTGCTGGAATCGGAGCTCTTCGGGCATCTCCGGGGGGCCTTCACCGGCGCAGTGGAGGACCGGCCCGGGCTGATTCGCTCCGCCCACGGCGGAACCCTCTTCCTGGACGAGATCGGCGACGTATCGCCGGCGGTGCAGCAGCGGCTGCTCCGGGTGCTGCAGGAGCGGGAGGTGGTGCCCCTGGGCGGGAGCCGTCCGACGGCGGTGGACATCCGCCTGGTGGCGGCCACCCACCGGGACCTCCGGAGCCGCGTCGAGGAGGGCGTGTTCCGGGAGGACCTCTTCTTCCGCCTGAACGTCTTCCACATCCACCTGCCACCCCTGCGGCAGCGCCGGGGGGACATCCCCCTCCTGGTGGACCACGCCCTCCGCTCGGCGGCGGACGCCGCGCCCCGGGTCTCCCCCCTCGCCATGCGGGCCCTCCTGGCCCACCCGTGGCCCGGAAACGTCAGGCAGCTCCTCTCCGCCCTGGAGAGCGCCCGGATCCGGGCCGGCGGGGGTCCGATCCAAGCGCACCACCTCCCTCAGGAGGTCCGGGCCGGCGGTGGCACGCATGGGGGCAGGGACGGGGAGGATCGCTATCGACAGCGAGGCGACAACGCCACGGAGAGGGACCGGATCCTCGACGCCCTCGAACAGGCCGACGGCGTCCGGATCCGGGCCGCGGAGCTCCTGGGGATGGGCCGGACCACCCTCTGGCGGAAGATGAAGGAGTACGGGATCGACGCCGGCGGCTGAGCCGGGCGGGAGCGGGATTCGGGTCGCTCGGCCCGGCTCCAGGCCGGAGGCCGGCCGCGTCGGCGCACGGCTGCGACGCTGCGGGAAGGTGTCTAGACCCCCGGGGCTCCGCCGCCTGCCCCCCTCTCCTCCCAGAATCCCGCCAGCTCAAGGAACCGCCCCTCCCCGTCCATCCGCCCCACGTCCAGCCCCTCTCCGATCACCCCATCGGGACCGGTGAGTCGCCAGGGAAAGTGGACCCGGCCGTGCGTCTCCCGAACCGGCCCGGTCCGCTCCAGCGCCACGCCGGGCATGAAGCGCTGGGCGTTGGCGATGAAGGTGTCCAGGGCGTCGCGGCCCGGCACATAGCCCATGCGGTCTACGAAGAGCCCCTCGGGCGTCCAGCACTCCTCCAGCAGGCTGCGCCGACGACCCGGATCCTCTTCGTTCCAGGCCGCCACGAAGGCGTCCACCCGCGCGTCCAGCACCGGCGCCAACGCCTCCTGAGCGGCCCTCCAGGCCAGGACCCCGAAGTAGTGGCGCCACCCACCCAGGTGTCCCTCCTCCAGCGCCCGGTTGGGAAGTCCCGTGTGCCGGACGGTCAGACGCGTCCCACCGTGAAGGGGGTCCAGCGTCACCGCCACGGTGGAGGCCCCCACGTCCAGCCCGTTGGCCCCCCCGGTGTAGCCCCATGTGAATGCGATTCTACGGTCCGGCTCCACCTCCACCACCTCGCCCCGGGCAGGAGGCGCGTCGTTCGGATACCGCACCACCAGCCCTCCCCCGATCTCGAGGTCGAGCTCGCTGTCGGGCCCCATCCAGACCCGGAACCGCTCCGGGTCGCTGAAGTAGCGGAAGACCACCCCGGGAGGGGCGGCGATGTGGAGGGTCAACTCAATCCCGTTCAAGTCCGTCATCCTTCCTCTCCTCCTGCGCCAGGGTCTTCATTCGGGTCCACCGGTGGCTCCCCTCCGCCTCCAGTGCCGCAGCCAGAGGACCCGGGGTGTCTCGCCGGAGCTGGTCATGGCGACTCGTGCGTCGTCCCGGACGAGAACCCGGATGTCGCAACCCATGGGTGCGGTTGAGGCCTGTCGCAGACGATCCATGACCGGATTTCAGTGGTTTCCAGGAGGCATCGGTCGGGCACCCCGGGCCCGGTCAGTCCCGGTAGGCCATGGCGTCGATCTCGACCCGGAGCCCCTTGTCCGGCAGAGACGCGACCTGGACGGTGGTCCGGGCCGGGCGGTGCTCGCCGAACACCTCGGCGTAGACCTCGTTCATGGCCTCGAAGTCCCGGAGATCCACCAGGAACACACCGCAGCGCAGGACCCGGGACAGGTCCGAGCCCGCGGCCTCGAGGATCGCCTGGATGTTCCGGAAGACTTGGCGGGTCTGGGTCGCCACATCCGGCCCTGCGAGGCGCCCCGTGGCCGGATCGGTGGCGCCCTGACCCGATACGATCACCAGTCGGTCGAAGATCATGCCGGGGGAGTAGGGCCCCACCGGGTCGGGAAGGCCTTCGGCTTGAACGGTGTGGTGCTGCGGTGCGTCGGGCATCGCGGGATTCGGTTGGAGGACGAGGGGGAACCCGTTCACCATAGGTCCACGCAGGGAACGGGGACAGGTGGGATCCGCCTCCCGGCTTCTGCCCCGGGACGGGAGCCGTCCTACCGGTGCCGAGGGCCTCGGAGACGGGAGATCATCGGCGGCGGTATGCGAACTCGCCCTCGGTCACCCCTCCATCCGGGTCTTCCATGGCCACCCACACCGTCATGGCGTCGGGGCCCAGACGCTCCATCGTGAGGCCGTCGAACCAGAGCGTCGTGGCGTCGTGGTCCACCAACGGGAAGACGACCGTTTCGTCCCTCTCCTCCCACCCGGCGAGCACCGGATCGAAGTGCTTCAGTCGGAGGACGAGCGTGCCCCCGCTCTCCACCAGGGTGAAGATCTCGTAGAAGGCGACCTCGCCGTCGCTCACCAGCCGGAACATCCCCGGCATCTGACCCCCGGCGGCCGGAAGCCAGACCTCTTCGGCCTCTCCGCCCAAGGCCTCTCCCACCCAGTGCCCCTGGATCCAAGCCGCATCCGCCAGGGTGGCGGTGGGAGGCCCGGCGCCGGGCTCCGCCGCCAGCGTGTGTTCCGTGAGGGCGGTCTGGGCTGCCGCAGGCGCCGCTGCCGCCAGCCAGACCAGGAAGGCGGCACGGAAGGCCCGGCGTGGCCCATGAAACCAGCGGCGGGCCCAGGGGGCCATGGCCTCAGGACACCCGTCAGCGGTGCTGGTCGATGAGGATCGGGTTTCCGTCGGGATCCTCCAGCGTGATGTGAGCCGGCCCCTCCGAGCCCGCCTCGGGCCGCTCGATGAGCGTCAGACCCTGGGCCTCGAGGTGGTCTGCGATGGCCCGGACATCGGTGAACTCCTCGAGGTTCTGCGCCGACTCGTCCCACCCCGGATTGAAGGTGAGGATGTTCTTCTCGAACATCCCCTGGAAGATCCCGATCAGGCATCGGCCGTTCTTCATGATCAGGTACCCGTGGTCGGGATTCCCCCCCATGTCCGAGAAGCCGAGCTTCTCGTAGAAGGCCTTCGACGCCATGAGGTCCTTCACCGTCAGGCTGATGCTGAAGCAGCCCAGCGAGGAGACCTCGTTGCCACTCACGATCCACCTCCCGCCCCGGAACCTGCAGCGGCGGCGGGCTGGCTCGCCGCGTCGGCATCGGCGTCCTCGGTGATGGGCTCGGCCCGCACCGTGGGGTACTCGATCCCCAGCTGTTCGAGGTAGCTGTCGTAGCGGGTCGCGTCGTAGTAGTACGGCTCCATCAACGGCCGCCACTTCTCCATGATCTCGGCATTGAGCCAGATGGCCGGCTCGTCGGTCTCGGCGATGAAGGGGATGTACTCCGTCTCCGCCGTCTGTACGTCGTTGAAGTAGTCCCAGGCGGCGTCCACCGTCTCCCCGTCGAGGAAGAGGTCCAGCAGCGTCATGGCCTGAACCTCGGCCCCCGCCACCGCGCCCTTGTGGGCGATGGGTGTGGCCATGGCGATCCCGTTGGCCCAGTTGTGCCCCGGGCCGCCAGGGATGTTCGACGGATAGCGGAGCGTCACCGTGGGCATGTTCCACGAGATGTCCCCGATGTCGTCGGACCCTCCTCCAAGGGACCGGGACAGGTCCACCGGACCCTGCAGCTCGGGGATCGAGTCCGCCAGCCCGTCCTCGTCCACGCCGAGCTCACGCTGGAGCCCCCGGGCCAGGGTGAGATCGT
Source organism: Gemmatimonadota bacterium (assembly GCA_037382905.1). Lineage (GTDB taxonomy): Bacteria > Gemmatimonadota > Gemmatimonadetes > Longimicrobiales > Gaopeijiaceae > Gaopeijia. Next base: position 7,155 of record JARRPL010000154.1, read on the forward strand.
CTTCGTCCCACTCCGGGAGCCCGACCGCCTGGATGTTCGCGTAGGTCACCTCGGCCACCGGCTTGCTGAAGTGCCGACCGTACGCGGCGCCCACCGTCATGATGGTGTCCACCTCGGTGCCGGTCATGAGGGCGGCGCCCTCGGCCATCTTCACCGCGGCGTCGTACTGCTCCTTGGTGAGCTCGTAGTCCCGCTCACGGAAGTAGAACCAGATGGTGGCGGTCTGAGGCACCACGTTCGGCTGGTCGCCGCCGTCCACGATGATGTAGTGGGACCGGGCGGCGGGGCGCAGGTGCTCCCGCTTGTACTCCCAGGCCTGGGCCATGAGCATGACGGCGTCCAGGGCGGAGCGTCCCCGCCAGGGCGAGCCCGCGGAGTGAGCGGTCTCTCCGGTGAACCGGAACTGGGCCGACCAGAGGGCGTTCCCACCGCCTTGTCCCCAGGACATCCCGAAGTTCGACGAGACGTGGGTGAACAGATTCACATCCACCCCGTCGAACACGCCTTCCCGCACGAAGTAGGCCTTGGAGGCCACCTGCTCCTCGGCGATCCCGGGCCAGATCAGGAGTGTGCCGGGAATGTCCTCACGCTGCATGATCTCCTTCACCGCCAGCGCCGCCACGATGTTCACGGCCTGGCCCGAGTTGTGGCCCTCGCCGTGACCCGGCGCCATGGAGACGATGGGGTCCCGGTAGCCCACCCCGGGCTTCTGGTTCGACTGGGGAATCCCGTCCACGTCGGAACCCAGTGCGATGACGGGACCCCCGGTCCCGTTCTCCCAGCGGGCGGTCCAGGCCGAGGGCATCCCCGCCACGCCGAGCTCGATGGTGAATCCCTCCTCTTCCAGAAGCCCCGTCAGGTAACGCTGAGTCTCAAACTCCTGCATGC